>PLES01000160.1 GCA_003137075.1 Solirubrobacterales bacterium | reverse complement strand
CGCCGACTCAGGCCGTGGTCAGCGAGCCTGCCGTCGCGCCCCGACCGGCCGACTGGAACAAGCCGACCTACGCGCCCACCAAGAAAGCGCCCCAGCCCAAGCCAAAGGTTCCGCCGAAGCCCGCGGACCCGATGCCTGACCCGCGCGGCGCGCTCGCTCCCGAGAGCCTTGACCGGGCTTTGCAACGTCTGCGCTCCGAGATCCCGGCGCAGGACGAAGACGCTTCCCGCTAGCTGCGGGTAAAAGCTCCAGCACCCCCGGGAATTCAGAAATGGTGTCCGATGCCGGACCTATTCTGATTGCTCCGATGAGTCATTCCTGCGCCCACCTGCACGTCCATTCCGAGTACTCGCTGCTGGACGGAGCGGCGAAGATTGACAAGCTCGCTGAACGCGCGGCCGCGTTCGGGCAGCCTGCGCTGGCGCTGACGGACCATGGGGTGATGAACGGTGCCGTCGAGCTCTTCCAGGCTTGCCGGAAGCATGGCATCAAGCCGATCCAGGGCTGCGAGGTGTACGTCACCGACGATCACACCAAGCGCGGCAAGCGCCACCACCTGACGCTGATCGCGGAGAACGCGATCGGCTACCGGAACCTCGTGAAGCTCTGCTCCGCAGGCTTCCTCGAGGGTCTTCAGCGCGGTAAGCCGACGGTCGACGCGGAGATGATGTCGCGCTACTCAGAGGGTGTGATCGCGCTGACCGGCTGCCTCGCTTCGCGCTTCTGCCAGTCGCTGGTCAACGATCGTCCCGACGATGCCCGCGCCGCGGCTGACGAGCTGATCCAGGTCTACGGTCACGGCAACGTCTACTTCGAGGTTCAGAAGAACGGGATCGCCGACCAGGAGAAGGCCAACGCGGGGATCGTGCGGATCGCGCGTGAGCTCGGGCGCCCGCTGGTCGGCACCGGTGACGTTCACTACCTGCGGCGCGAGGACTACGCGAGCCACACGGCGTTGCTCTGCGTCCAGACCAAGTCAACGCTGGCGGCGCCGAAGATGACCTTCGACACCAACGAGTTCTATCTGCGCAGCAACGATGAGATGGCCGACAAGTTCGCCGAGTGGCCCGAGGCGATGGCCACGACGCTTGAGATCGCCGAGCGTTGCGACGTCGAGATCGAGCTTGGCAAGCAGCTGATTCCGCGCTTCGACTGCCCCGGCGGCATGGTTGAGCGCGACTACGTGCGGGAGCTCGTGATGCAGGGCCTCGCCGAGCGCTACGGCGATCCGATCCCCGCGGCGGCGCTTGAGCGCGCCGAGTACGAACTCGGCGTGATCGACCGCATGGGCTACAGCGGCTACTTCCTGATCGTCTGGGACTTCATCAAGTACGCACGCGACAACGGCATCGCCGTCGGGCCCGGCCGCGGTTCCGCGGCAGGCTCGATCGTCAGCTACACGCTGCGGATCACCGATCTTGATCCGCTGCGCTACGACCTGCTGTTCGAGCGCTTCCTCAACCCCGAGCGCGTCTCGATGCCGGACATCGACATCGACTTCTCGGTCCGTGGCCGTGAACAGGTGATCCGGTACGTGACCGCCAAGTACGGCTCTGACTCGGTCGCGCAGATCATCACCTTCGGCAAGATGTTCCCGCGCGCCGCCACACGTGACGCCGCCCGCGTGCTCGGGCTTCCCTACGCGCTCGGCGACAAGCTCGCGAAGCTGATCCCCGATCCCGAGCAGGGGCGCGCACCGAAGTTCGATGACTGCCTGCAGCCCGGTCAGCCACTCGCGGCCGAGATCGCACGCGATGCTGAGGCGGCCCAGATCATCGAGGTCGCTCGCGGTCTCGAGGGCATCGTGCGCAACGCCTCGATCCATGCCGCAGCTGTGGTTATCGCACCGCAGCCACTCACCGATCTGGTGCCGGTGCAGCTCGCCGACTCCAACAAGACCGATGAGAACGGCGACAAGATCTACCGCACGGTCACCCAGTTCTCGATGAAGCCGGTCGAGGCGATGGGCCTCTTGAAGATGGACTTCCTGGGGCTGCGCAACCTTGACGTGATCGAGGACGCGCTCGACATCATCGGGCGTTCGACCGGCACACGTCCGAACATGACGACGCTGCCGCTCGACGACGAGAAGACCTACGAGATGCTGGCGCGCGGCGAGTCGATCGGCGTCTTCCAGTTTGAATCTGAAGGCATGCGCGAGGCGCTCAAGCGGGTGCGCCCGACCGAGTTCGACGATCTGATCGCGCTGGTCGCGCTCTACCGCCCCGGCGCGATGGACCAGATCCCGACCTACGCGCGCGGCAAGCAGGATCCCGACTCGATCACCTACCCGGACGAGCGCCTGCGCACGATCATCGAGTCGACCAAGGGCGTGATTCTCTACCAGGAGCAGGCGATGCAGATCGCCAAGGATCTCGGTGGCTTCAGCGGCGCCAAGGCCGACGACCTGCGCAAGGCGATCGGCAAGAAGAACCGCGAAGCGATGGCCAAGCTCAAGCCGGAGTTCGTTGAGGGCTGCCGGACCTCGGGCACCGCGGAACCGGTGATCGACTGGCTCTGGAACACCAATGAGAAGTCTGCCGACTACTCATTCAACAAGTCCCATGCCGCCTGTTACGGGTTGATCTCATACCGCACCGCCTGGCTGCGCGCCAACTACCCGGCCGAGTACATGGCGGCGCTGATCTCCTCGGTGATGGACACCAAGGACAAGGTCCCGTTCTTCGTCGCTCAGGCTGAGCAGATGGGGATCGCGATGCTGCCGCCTGACGTGAACCTCTCCGACCATCAGTTCGTGGTGGTCGACGGCGATATCCGCTTCGGCCTCGACGCCGTCAAGGGCGTCGGCTACGCGGCGGTCGAAGCGATCAAGGTTGCGCGTGAGGGCGGGCACTTCACCGACATCTTCGACTTCTGCGAGCGGATTGACAGCCGCACCGTGAACAAGAAGGCGATTGAGGCGCTGATCAAGTGCGGCGCCTTCGGCTCGACCGGTGACACACGCCAGGGCATGCTCGCGGTGATGGAGCAGGCGCAGGGGGCGGGGCAGAAGGCTCAGCAGGACGCGCTGATCGGTCAGTCCTCGATCTTCGACCTCGGCTTCGACGAGGCCGCCGGTGGTGGCCGGGCCGTGACCGCGCCGAGCCACTCCCCGATCCCGAAGGGCGAGTTTGAACAGAGTGAGCTGCTGGCGATGGAGAAGGAGTCGATCGGGATCTTCATCTCCGCGCATCCGCTGAAGCAGCTGAGTCTCGCGATGTCGGCCAAGACCGATGTGACGCTCGGTGAGATCGGGAACTCGCGTGACGGAGAACGCATCGTCGTCGGCGGCATGATCAGCCAGGTGAAGCGGCTGCGCACCAAGAAGGGCGACCCGATGGTCTTCGCGACGCTAGAGGATCTCTCAGGCTCGGTGGAACTCGTGATCTTCTCGGACACGCTCGAGGAGTGCGCCGACGCGGTGCAGCAGGATTCGGTTGTGCTGGTGAAGGGCAAGGTCGACCACAAGGACGCGGCGCGCACCTGCGTGGTGGTCTCCAGCGTGGAGCTTTTTGCGCCGAGTGAGGAGGAGCTGGTTCAGGCCGAGAAGGAGGCCTCACGGATCGTCACGCCGGGGGCGCTCTGCATCAAGCTCGACGCGGCCGCAGTGCTCTCAGACGTGATCGACGACCTGCGCGAGCTGCTCGTCAACTATCCCGGTGAGTCGGATGTCGTGGTCGAGCTCACAGCCCCCGATTCGCGACGCCGTCTGCGGCTCGGAGCCGACTATCGCGTCGCCCGCGGCGCCGGTCTGCACTCGGAACTCGCGCAGTTGCTCGGCTCGGCGTTGCTGCCGGTCGAAGCTGAAGCTGCCTAGGCGTCCCGGCACCGGCCCAAGCCCGGCATCCAAGCCGGGCGCGAAGCCCAACCGCCCTAGCTTCCGGGCAGCCAGGGCTTCTTCCAGTTGCCGAAGCCGTTGCAGAGCTTGTCGCTTTCGTTCGGGCCCCAGGTATCGACCGCGTAGGGCAGCACCGGTGGGGGCGAGTCGAGCAGCGGCTGCAGGATCCGCCAGCTCTCTTCGACGCTGTCCTGACGCGTGAAGGCGGTCGCATCGCCGATCATCGCGGCGTGGAGCAGCACCTCGTACGGGGTTGGCGCCTCGCCGCCCTGGGTCGCAAAGTCCATGTCGAGGTGGACCGCGTGGGCGCCCACCTCGTCCGCTCGCTGCGCGTCGAGGATCATCTGAACGCCGGTGACGGGATCGATCCTGATCACCAGCTGGCTCGGTTCGGGGCGGCGTCCGTGCAGCGGGATGAACGCGAGCTTCGGCGGGTGCTTGAAGACCAGCCGCACCTCGGTCTGCTTGACCGGCATGCGCTTGCCGGTCCGGATCAGGAAGGGAACGCCCGACCAGCGCCAGTTCTCAACCTCGAGACGCACGGCCGCGTAGGTCTCAGTCTGTGATCCCGGAGCGACGCCGTCGACGCTGAGATAGCCCTCGTACTGGCCACGCACGTAGTGC
>PLES01000083.1:46772-61325 GCA_003137075.1 Solirubrobacterales bacterium | reverse complement strand
TCGCGCAGATCGTGGCCGTCGAGCAGCACGCGTCCGGAGGTGGGGTCGTAGAAGCGCGTGATCAGCTTGGCCACGGTCGACTTGCCGGCGCCGGTCTCGCCGACGACGGCGGTGCGCGTACCTGCGGGGACGACGAGATTGACGTCACGGATCGTCCAGGGGGCCTCGGCAGCGCCCGGCTCACCGGCATACCTGAACGAAACGCCGTGGAACTGGACCTCGCCGACGATCCGCTTGGGATCGAGTTCGATCGGATTCGAGGCCTCGACGATGTCGATCGGCAGGTCCATGTACTCGAAAATCCGGTCAAACAAAGCCAGTGACGCCTCCCAGTCAGCGCCGACGCCGAGCAGCGACTGGATCGGGAAGAGCAGCCGCGTCTGCAGCGTCGTGAACGCGACCACGGTGCCGAGCGCAATCGTGTGTGCGACGAAGTGCTGGCCAGCGAACCAGTAGATCAGCGCCGGCGTCGACGCAAACACGAACTGAATGGTGCCCATCATCCAGCGGCCGGCCATGCGCGAGCGGACTTCTAGGTTGGCGATATCGGTCGATTCCGCCGTGAAGCGGTCCGCGAGGTCGTCGCCGCGACCCATCGTCTTGCCGAGCATGATCCCCGAGACTGAGAGCGACTCCGAGACCAGCGCGCTGAGGTCAGCGAGGCGAGCCTGCTGCTGGGTCGTGATCTTGCGGCGCAGCTTGCCGACCCGGCGGGTCATCCAGACTGACGGCGGCACGAAGAACAGCGAGATAATCGTCAGGCGCCAGTTGAGGATGCACATCGCCACGACCGCGGCGATCACGGTGGTCGCGTTCTGCGCGATCGTCGTGGCCGTGTTGGTGATGACGCTGTCGAGGCCGCCGATGTCGTTGCTGATCCGCGACTGCACCTCACCGGTGCGGGTACGCGTGAAGAAGGCGAGCGACATCTTCTGCAGACGCTTGTAGACCGACGCGCGCAGGTCGTGCATGACCTTCTGACCGATCACGTTTGACATGTACGTCTGCCAAACCCCCGACGCCATTGAGAACAGCGCCACGGCGATCATGCCGAGCACCGTGTAGGTGAGGGTCGTGTCCTTGTGCCTGAGGATGCCGTCGTCGAGCGCGGCCCGGATCAGGAATGGGTTGATCATGCTGATCGCCGACGAGATGATGATCAGCACCAGCACGGCCGAAAGCCGGAAACGGTACGGCCGGAAGAGCCGCAGGATCCGGCGCCGGTCGCGCTTGCGGTTCGGATCCATCAGCTGCGGCGCCTTCTTTTCAGGTGTGCGGAACTGCCGCATGGCGCTGCCGCCACCGGATCCGTGCATCGCGCCCATTCCGCCGCCGCTACTCATCTTCACTCCATGATGACGGGTCGGCAACGCCGACCATCCGCGAGCTAGGCAGCTTTGTCCTGCGCCGCCTGCGCTGGCACCTGACTCTCGGGACGCGCGCCGCGGGCTCGCGGACCGCGCAACAACGCGATAGCCGCCTCGAGCAGGGCTTCACGTAATTCACCGGAGTCGGCCTCGGGATTCTGCGCGAGCGTGCCGCCGATCCCCTTCAGCGCCATCGTCACCCGGATCCGCTCCTTGAAGGAGAGCGCGTCGTCCGTCAGCATCGCCTCGAGGCGGCGATGGCGCAGACGATGCCCAGCCGAGAACGCAGGGTGGCAGAGCGCCGCCAGATCACTGGCCATGTAGGCGATCAGCTGACGCTGCCCGAGCATCAGGTCGATGTACGCCTCCACGAAGCGGCGGCGGCTCGCGGGCGTGCGCGGGCGGGATTCGTACTCCTCGAGCAACGAGTCGAGCTCCTCGGTCGCGGGTGCGACTAGAGCCGCGAGGATCTCGTCCTTGGGCGACTCGAAGTGGTAGTAGAGCGCTGCCTTCGTGACCCCGAGCGTGTCCGCGATCTGCTGGATCGTGGTTCCGTCGAAGCCGTGTTCGGAGAAGAGCTTGAGCGCCGCATCGAGCACGCGTGAGCGCACATCCGGCGACGCGGTCCGGGAGGAGGTTGAGCCTGAAGAGATCGCGCGGACCATGTATGCAACATATCGGCTACCTGGTCAGCAATCAATAGCTGACTTACCAGTTAGTTAGTTTCCACTTGACATTTGGTAAGCGGCGTGTCAACTTGACTGCCGTCGGTTGTTTTGTCGCCCGCCGGGGCGGACGCCCGATCTCTCTCCCCCTCTTCCCCGTGGCTGGTTCTGCCGCGGTTCTCTCCCTTATCTAAAACCGGAGCGCTTACATGCGAGCTATTGGCAGATGGTGCGTCGTGCACCGACGAACTGTGCTGGGCGGCTGGATCGCCGGGATGATCCTCCTGACGGTGCTCAGCCAGAGCGCCGGCAGTGATTACAAGAACAGCTTCAGCCTCAACGGCACGCAGAGTTTCGAGGCGTTGCAGCTGCTTCAGCGCGCAGCCCCGAAAGCCTCCGGCGACATCGAGCAGGTGGTCTTCGCAGTCAAGCACGGCAAGGTCACCGACGCCGCCGCCAAGGCTGGCGCCAACACGGTGCTCAAGAAGCTCGCCGCGCTGCCCGAGGTCGCATCCGTCGGCTCTCCTTACGCCAGCGGCGCCAGCGCGCAGATCTCGAAGTCCGGGCAGATCGCGTTCGCGAATGTCACGCTGAATAAGCAGGCCCAGAAGTATTCGGTCGCCCAATCCAACAAGTTCGTCAACACCGCCAACTCCGGCGCGCATGGCGGGCTCCAGGTGTCAGTCGAGGGCCAGCTCGCCGAACAGACCGAGCAGCCCAAGGCGACCGGCACCGGAATCGGCGCGTTCGCCGCTTTGATCGTGCTCTACCTGGTGTTCGGCTCACTGTTGGCGGCGCTGCTGCCGCTGATCGCAACGGGCATCGCGCTGATCACCGGACTCGCCGTGATCAGTCTCATGTCGCACGTGCTTGACATGGCCAACTTCAGCTCAGAGCTTTCGCTGCTGATCGGCCTTGGCGTCGGCGTGGACTACGCGCTCTTCATCGTCACCCGCTACCGGCAGGGGCTGCAGGAGGGCAAATCGGTCGAGGACTCGGTGGTCGACGCGATCGACACCTCGGGTCGCGCGGTGATGTTCGCCGGCATGACCGTCTGCATCGCGCTGCTCGGCATGTTCGCGCTCGGCGTGAGCTTCCTCTATGGCGTTGCCGTGGCTGCCGCAATCGCGGTCGCCTTCACGGTCTTCTCAGCGCTGACGCTGCTGCCTGCACTGCTCGGCTTCATGGGTCCGCGCGTGCTCAGCCGCCGCTCACGCCGCAAGGCAGCCGAGGCCAAGGCGCCCGACGCGCTTCATCCCGCGTTCTGGACCCGCTGGGCCGGAACCCTCCAGCGGCGACCGGTCCCGATCGCGATCGTCGGCATCGTCGTGATGGGACTGATCGCGGTGCCGTTCTTCTCGATGCGCCTCGGCGCCTCCGATGCCGGTTCGGACCCGACCGGCAGCACTACGCGCAACGCGTACGAGCTGCTGGCGAAGGGCTTTGGTCCGGGCTACAACGGTCCGCTCCAGCTCGTCGCCCAGGTCAAGAACGCCTCGCAAAAGGCCGCCTTCGTGCGTGCCACGGACGCGGTCGCGAAGACCGCGAACGTCGTCATCGTGACCCCTGCCGTTGTGCTTCCCGCGAAGCACGGGCAGCCACCGGTGATCACCGCCGACGTCTTCCCGACCGGTTCACCGCAGGCACTCTCCACGGCCAACCTCGTCACCAACCTCCGGCAGAACGTGATTCCCAAGGCCACAGCCGGTAGCGGTGTCAACGTGCTCGTCGGCGGCGATACGGCGATCTTCGCTGACTTCTCGAGCGTGCTCTCCAGCAAGCTGCCGGTATTCATCGGAGTCGTGGTGCTGCTCTCGTTCCTGCTGCTGACCGCGGTCTTCCGCAGTCTGCTGGTACCGGCGATGGCGGCCGTGATGAACATGCTCTCGGCCGGTGCGGCCTTCGGCGTGGTCACCGCCGTCTTCCAGTGGGGCTGGGCGTCGTCACTGCTCGGGATCCCTCAGACAGGGCCGATCGAGGCGTTCGTGCCGGTGATGATGTTCGCGATCCTCTTCGGACTCTCGATGGACTACGAGGTCTTCCTGGTAACCCGGATCTTCGAGGAGTGGCACAAGAGCGGCGACAACACCATCGCGGTCACGCGCGGGCTGGCGGCGACCGGCCGCACGATCACAGCCGCCGCGGCGATCATGGTGCTGGTCTTCGCCTCGTTCATCCTCGGCGGTCAGGTGATCATCGAGATGTTCGGCGTCGGCCTCGCCAGCGCGATCCTGCTCGACGCGCTGATCGTGCGATCGGTGATCGTGCCGGCGCTGCTGCTGCTCACCGGCAAGGCCAACTGGTGGCTGCCGCAGGCGCTTGACCGGATCATTCCGCGGCTCAACGTCGAGGGCAGCGTCGAAGACCATCACGAGCACCATGCCGGCAGCGCAATCCACCCGGGCGCTCCGGCGCTGGCCACGGAGTAGTGGTGTGTGGGGGTGACCTAGGCGGGTCACCCCCACTTCCAACCGGTTCTGAGGGCCGTTGTGACCCCACGCGACCTACCCTCCGACCGATCTGGGACGATTCACCCTTGACCAGAGCACCACAGGTCCACGCGAGACTGCCGATGAACGAGGCATGAACGAACCGATCGACGGCACGCCGACCGCTGAGCCGCTGACGCCTCAGGGGCAGGCCATGCCGAGCATGCGGACCCAGGCTCCACCGACGCTGCTTGGTGGCAGTGCCTTCCCGCCGATCGCGGAGTACGGCTTCCTCTCTGACTGCGAGACAACCGCGCTCGTAGCGCCCGGTGGCGCCGTCGAGTGGCTCTGCCTGCCACGGATCGACTCGCCGAGCGTGTTCGGGGCGATTCTCGATCGCGATGCGGGCTCGTTTCGGCTCGGCCCGGCGGGCATCAGCGTCCCGGCGGCGCGTCGCTACCTGCCAGGCACGATGGTGCTTGAAACCAGCTGGGGCACCGGCTCCGGTTGGATCATCGTCCGCGACGCGCTGTTGATCGGCGGCTGGCACCATGAGGGCGACCGTTCGGGCACGCACCGCAGGGCACCGACTGACTACGACGCGGACCACGTTCTGTTGCGCACGATCCGCTGCGTCAACGGCCAGGTCGAGGTCGCGATGGACTGCGAGCCGGTCTTTGATTACGGCACCAAGCACGTGCATTGGGAGTACTCAGGGCCTGGCTACAACGACGGTGTCGCAACCGCCCCGGGCTCCAATATCAAGCTCGGGTTGCGCACCGACCTGCGCCTCGGCTTTGAGGGCTCGCGTGCGACCGCTCGCCACCGGATGAAAGAGGGCGAGCAGATTTACTGCGCGCTCTACTGGTCCGAGCACCCGCCGCCGCAGGACTTTGCCGAGGCCTACTCACGCCAGGTCTGGACCGCTCACCACTGGCAGCACTGGGTCGACCGCGGCACCTTCCCGGACCACCCCTGGCGCGCGCACCTTCAGCGCAGCGCGCTGACGCTGAAGGGGCTCACCTACGCACCGACCGGGGCATTGATCGCCGCCTCCACCACCTCGCTGCCCGAGACACCGCAGGGCGAGCGCAACTGGGACTACCGCTACAGCTGGATCCGCGACTCGACCTTCATGTTGTGGGCGCTCTACACGCTCGGCTTCGACTGGGAAGCCAACGACTTCTTCTACTTCATCGCCGATGTCGCCGGCGGCCAGGACGACCTCCAGGTCATGTACGGGCCGGGCGGCGAGCGCAAGCTCGATGAGAAGACGCTTGACCACCTCAGCGGCTACGAGGGCGCACGACCGGTCCGGATCGGCAACGACGCCTACCGGCAGGCCCAGCACGACGTCTGGGGGGCCTTGCTGGACTCCGTTTACCTGCACACACGCTCACGCGACTCCCTCGACGAGCGCGTCTGGCCGATCATGAGCCGGCAGGTGGAGATGGCCATCAAGAACTGGCGCGAGCCGGACCGCGGTATCTGGGAGGTACGCGGCGAGCCCAAGCACTTCACCTCGTCAAAGATGTTCTGCTGGGTCGCGTGTGACCGCGGCGCGCGGCTGGCTGAGATCCGCGAGGACTGGGACCTGGCCAAGCGCTGGCAGGAGGCCGCCGACGAGATCCACGCCGACATCTGTGAGCACGGCGTCGATGAGCGCGGCGTCTTCGTCCAGCACTACGAAACCAAGTCGCTCGACGCGGCGATGCTGCTGCTGCCGCTGCTTCGCTTCCTGCCGCCAGACGACCCGCGTGTTCGCGCGACCGTCATGGCGATCGCCGACGAGCTGACTGAAAACGGGCTGGTCCTGCGATACCGGACCGAGGAGACCGACGACGGCCTCAGCGGTCGCGAAGGCACCTTCCTGATCTGTTCGTTCTGGCTGGTCTCGGCCCTGGCCGAGATCGGCGAACTGACCCGGGCCCGTGATCTCTGCGAGCGCCTGCTCGGCTACGCCTCACCGCTGGGCTTGTACGCCGAGGAGATCGACCCGCGCACGGGCCGCCACCTCGGCAACTTCCCGCAGGCCTTCACGCACCTGGCGTTGATAAACGCGGTCATGCACGTGATCCGCTCGGACGAGGCGCAGAACTTCCCGTCTGGCCCGCCGATCTCGCACGGCTGGCACTAACGCCGGTTCGTTAGTAGCCGGACTCTTCTCTCGGCTCACGGTCGGGTGGCGTATCACTGTCGGGATCGGTTAGCCCCTCGGTAACCGCGAGCAGATCCGCGAGCCCGAACTCGGTCCGCCCATCCATCAGCGCGCGTCCGCCGGCCGCCATCAACAGCCGTCGCAGCGCGCTATCGGGACGCACGGCAAACCCAGTTTGCTCAATCGCTACGGCGTTCGCGGACGCGCGCGCACCACGAGGCCGTCGATAATCAGGTCCTGACAACTTGCGGATGACCTCGGCGCGCACGCTCTCCGGGTCCGCGCTGAAATTGAGCAGCACGGTGGCCGCGATGCCCTCGTTCCCGCGGATCAGTCCGAGCAGGATGTGCTCATCGCCGATGTAGTCATGGCCGAGACTCAGCGCTTCCCGCAGCGCCAGCTCCAGAACCTTCTTGGCGCGAGGAGTGAACGGGATCTGCCCGGCTGCGGTCGCCTCACTGGGGCCGATGAGCTGCACCACCTCGTTGCGAACACGCTCGTGGCTCATCCCAAACGACGCGAGCACCTGTGCGGCGAGTCCCTGTTGCTCGCGCAGCAGGCCAAGCAGGATGTGTTCCGTGCCGATGTAGTTGTGGCCGAGAGCCCTTGCCTCCTCCTGCGCCAGCACAACGACCTGGCGGGCACTCTCTGTGAATCGCTCGAACACCACTCAAAGCATCCCACTGGACGCAAGTGAAGGGCGGACAGTCAGCGGCTGGGCTCCGTCGCGGCGATCCGCCCGATCTGCCCTATACCCTGCGCCTCATGAAGTCTCTGGGAGCAATCGGCGCTGCTCTACTGGCGCTGGGCGTGTTCGCCCCGGCGGCCCTGGGGCACCGCCTGGCAACGAAGACCGAGCGCACGGCGATCCTGCAGGCGGTCGTTCACCAGGGTCAGCTCAGCAAGGCGCAGGCGAACTGCCAGAGCGTGACGATCTCAAGCGTGAACCAGGAATACGCGGCCCTGACCTGGCCTCGCAAGCTCTCCCGCGCCTGTATGAAGGTCGCGGCCAACGGCGTCATCATCGAGCACGACGGTTCGCGCGGTTGGCAGCTGGTAACGGTCGGAAGCAGTTTCAGCTGCCCGGTCAAAGGCGTGCCGACACCAGTCGCACGCGACCTGCGCATCTGTCCGTCCTAGCGGATCAGCCCCGGCAGCTCAGCGTCAGCGGCTGCTGAATCGGGATGCTCGCAGTGGTTGCAATCCCGAGCACCGTATAACGCAGTCTCAGCGTGCTGAGCGTGCCCGAATCACACGAGCGCAGCGCAACGGCGGCGGTAAGCCAGAGGTCCTGACCGGCCGGCAGGTTGTAGGGGAAATGCGTGGGTTTCACCGTGTACATCGAGCGATATCGCTTCGGAACCTGCCGCAGAAACGACGGAAGTGAAACGTCAGCCGGGTTACCGAGGCTCAGGACCATCGAGGTCACACTGACATTCGAGGCGCCCGCGCCTGTCAGGGTCGCGCTCTGGATCTTGGCCCGAAAGTGGAGGTGGCTAAGTCCAACATCGATGATCTGCGCCTCGCCGACGCGGACATTGGTCGAATCGCCGTTGTAGGACCCGCCGCTGCCTTCGGCGACAAACGCGTGTGTGAGTCCATAGGAGAAGCTGGCTAGCGCCGCCACGAGCACTACCAACAGCTGCTGCCGACGCTCAAGCTGCCAGGGCCAACGCCGCGCGGTCGCGTCTGCCTGCAGGACCAAGACGCGGGTCAAAATCCCACCCAGAACGACGGCGCAGACGACACGGCCTCCTAAGGTCGTTCCGAGCGCCATGCCGCCATAACCAGAGAGGGCGATCGCGACCCGTAGCCAACCGGTCTCGGACAGCTCAACGCCAGAGCGCTGCAGCGAGCCCGCAACGAACCAGGCCACAATCGTGCAGATCAGATAGGCCCAGCCAGCGGCTCCCAGCAACGCCCAGATTCCATCGATCCGCCAAGGCAGCCACATCCAGGTCTGCTGGCCGCCAACCGGCGCGAATCCCAGGCCCCCGACCGGGAGCGAGAGGACCCACAACGCCAGCGCCGCCTGAAACTCGCCGGCGAACACCGACAGCAGGAGTCGCCCGAAAGACGGGCGGTGCCAGCCATCGGCTGCCCGTGGCCGGAACTCGGCGATCGCGCTCATGTCGGCATTATCGCCCCGGGCGCGACGGACACCAAGACCTGCTCAATGATCAGAGCCGCCCAGCATTACCCGCGTATTGTGACGGGAGGCCAGCGCGACATCCGGCCTCCCGATCGTAGGCAGCTCAGGCGACGCCTGGCTCACTCGTGGAGCTGAACCCGGGCTTTACCTGGGCCATCCGGATCGTGTTGCCTGAGGGGTCGTGAAAGCCTGAGTCGCTCCCATACGGGTATTCGGTCGGTTCCTCGTAGAACTGGATGCCGCGGGCCTTCAGTGCCTCGTAGTCGGCCTGGATGTCGTTGGTGTACAGGAAGAGGCCGCCGGTCTTGCCCTTGGCAACGAGCGCCTTCAGCGCAGCCGCGGTCTCCTCGTCGAAAATCGGTGCCGGTGGCACCAGCAGCAGCGCGACGGCGATGTCGGGCTGCGCCGGCGGGCCGACGGTGAGGAAGCGGAAGCCGCCGAGCTCCTCGATCACCGCGTCCTGGCGCACCTCCCAGCCCAGCTTGTTGGTGTAGAAGTCCTTGGCTACGTCTTGGTCGTGGACCCAGATCTGGGTCATCGCTAGTGAGATCATGCTGCCCAAGCTATTGCGTAGCGGCGGCGCTGTCTTCTCGAATTGTGCGGTTTCCGCGCCGGGCGTACTCCTGGATCAGGCAACTCGGGATCATCGCCCAGGTTGCGGCTGTTGGATGCGACGCCCGATACGCAGTCGGTGTCTGGCCATAGACACGTTTGAAGGAGGTCGTGAACGAGCCGACACTCGCGAGCCCGACCTCGAAACAGACCTCGGCGACGCTGTGGTCGGTGTTGCGCAACAGCGCCGCAGCCCGTTCCAGCCGCCGGGTCAGCAGGTACACGCCGGGCGATTCGCCGAAGGCGCCCGTAAAGGCCCGGCTGAAGTGCGCTCTGGAGAGGCCCGCCGCGGCGGCCATCGCGGCCACGTCAACCTGATCGGCGTAACGGGTGTCGGCCAGGTCGCGGGCACGCAGCAGGTGCCGCTCGGGTTCGGGGTGTCCCATCGCGCGATGCGTCTAGCTCGCGACGGGTCCAAGAACCCGGTCGAGTTCGGCGTTTGTGAAGCGACCCTCGGGATCAAGGCGCGCGCGCACCGCCTGAAACCTCTGCCAGTCCGGGTAGCGGGGTTGGAGAGTCTCCGCGGTCTGGAAGTGGCGCTTTCCCCAGTGGGGCCGGCCTTCGAAGCCGTTCATGATCTGCTCGACCACACGGAAATACGGCTCGTAGTCCATCCGGTCAAACATGTGGACTGCGATGTAACAGGTCTCGCGACCACCGGCCGGCGAGAGGAACGCATCATCGCCGGCGACGAAGCGAACCTCGATCGGAAAAGACACCGGCAGCCGGCGTGCATGCACGGCCTCGCGGATCGCCCCAATCGCGGAGGTCGCGTGCTTTCTCGGGATCGCATACTCCATCTCCGTGAACCGCACCAGCCGCGGCGAGACGAAGATCCGGTGCGAGACGTCGATCCGCCGGCTCGAGCCAGCCACACGCGTGACCGTGCGGTTGAGCCGCGGGATCAACGCCGGGAACCGGCGACCAAGCCGTGAGAACGCCCCAAGCCCGTAGTTGACCAACACGATGTCTTCGAAGTACGAGCTAACCGCGCCCCGCGCCGTAGGCGCCTCGCCGGTCCGCCGGTTACGCCGCAGCAGCGCATCCTGCGCGTACGGGAACCAGTACATCTCGAAGTGGTCATTGGCAGCCACCAACTCGTCCAACTGCTCAAGCGCCTCGTCTAGCGGCATCGGCCCATCCTCGGCGTAGAGCCTGAAAGCGGGCACCGTCTGGATCGTCACGGCGGTGACCACGCCCAGCGCACCGAGGCTCACCCGCGCCGCCCGCCAGGCGTCGGGGTCGTTGTCGGCGTCGACGGTGACAACGCTGCCGTCGGCGAGCATCAATTCGACCGCCCGCAGCTGCGAGGAGAGGTTGCGCAGCTTCTCGCCGGTGCCGTGCGTGCCGGTGGCCGTGGCGCCGGCGATCGACTGCTTGTCGATGTCCCCCAGGTTCTCCATCGCGAGCCCGTTGGCGTCGAGCGCCGCGTTGAGGTCATGGATCGTGATTCCCGCCTGTACCCGCACGAGCCCGGTGGTGAGATCCACCCCCAGGACCTGGTTCATCCGCTCCAGGGAGATCAGCGTGCCGTCGGTCGGCACCAGCGCCGTGAATGAGTGACCGGCCCCAGCCACGCGTACGCACCGCCCCGCATGGGCGGCGCGCTGCAACGCCGCCCGCAGCTCGGCGTGGTTGCGCGGGCGCTCGAACGCAGCCGGCGTGAAGCGCTGGCGTCCGTCCCAGTTACTCCAGCTTGCTTGGCTGGGAGAGGACGTACTGGTCAGCGACGAGTCATTGCTGGACGACGTAAACACGGTCCGCATGTTCTAATGCATGGCGATGCCGATTGTCCCCTCGGGCGTGCCCGACGCGACCGTTCAACTATCAGACCATGATCGCCTTGAGCGCGCGTGCGCGGGGCTCGACGCTCCGTTCGCGTGTGTGGACCTGGACGCGTTCGACTCGAACCGCGAGGCGCTGTCGCGGCGAGCCGGCGGTACCAGCATCCGCGTCGCCAGCAAATCCGTTCGCTGCCGGGCCTTGCTGGAACGGGTCTTGAGTGACGAGAGCACGGGTATTCGAGGCGTGCTCGCGCTGACGCTGCCCGAAGCGTTGTGGCTGACAGATCACGGCGTCCGCGACGTCGTTGTCGGCTATCCGAGCGTTGACCGCAGGGCGCTGGCGGAGCTCGTGCGACGCTCGCAGAGCTACGCGCCCGAGCACCGCGTGACGGTGATGGTCGACGCGGTTGAGCACCTCGATGCGCTGGAACGGGCTGGCGCCACTGCCGGCAGCGAAGTCGATGTCTGGATCGACGCCGACGCCGGACTCTGGCTGTTTGACGGTCGTGTACGCGTCGGCCCCAAGCGCTCGCCGTTGCACTCACCCGAGCAACTGACGTTGCTCGCCCGCGAGGTCTGGGGGCGGCCCGGTCTGCGGCTCGCGGGGATGATGGCGTATGAAGGTCAGATCGCCGGCGTCGGCGACCAGCCGCCTGGCCAGCCGCTGCGTGCCCTGGCGATCAAAGGCATGCAGGCACTCTCCCGTCGTGAGCTGCGCGAACGCCGGCAGAAGCTGGTGGCAGCCGCGACGCCTGCCGGGGGCGCGCCGTTCTTTGTCAACGCCGGCGGTACCGGCAGCATCGAGTCTTCCGTCGCGGAGCCCTGGGTCACCGAGGTCACCGCGGGCTCCGGTCTCTTTGGGCCCGCCCTGTTCGACGACTACACGCGCTTCCGCCCCAAGCCGGCGGCCTTTTTTGTCTTACCGGTCGTGCGGCGTCCCGGCCGCCACGTCGTGACCGCGCTTGGCGGTGGCTATATCGCCTCCGGGCCTGCCGGCCGTGACCGCCTGCCGCGCCCCTGGTGGCCCGCCGGCCTCAGCCTCGATCCACAGGAGGGCGCCGGCGAGACCCAGACGCCACTGCGCGGCGCCGCAGCCGACACGCTCAAGATCGGTGACCGCGTCTGGATGCGCCACGCCAAGGCCGGCGAGCTCTGCGAGCGCTTTGACCGCCTCTACCTGGTCTCCGGCGACCGCATCGTCGACGAGGTTCCCACCTATCGCGGCGAGGGTCAGTGCTTCCTGTAGGCGGCGGGGTGGTTCGATGAGCAGCACCGCAAGTACCCGTGATCGTTGGGCGGTGATCGGCGCCTACGCGTTCCTCGGTTCCGCCAACCAGATGCTGTGGCTGACGTTCACGCCGATCACGACGCCCGCGGCGCGGCACTTCGGCGTCAGTGAGAACGACATCGGCTGGCTCTCAGAGATCTTCCCGCTGCTCTACGTGCTGCTGGCGGTGCCGGCGGCGTCGCTGCTCGACCGCTGGTTCCGGCCCTCGCTGGCCGTCGGGGCGGTCCTGACCGCGGCCGGCGGTCTGCTGCGCTTGGGCGGCCCCAGCTTCGGCTGGGACCTTGCCGGGCAGCTGCTGGTCGCGATCGCCCAGCCGCTCGTGCTGAACGCCGTCACCGGGCTCGCCAGCGCCTACCTGGGCCCAGCCTCACGCCCGGCCGGAATCGCGATCGGCTCGGCCGGGATCTTCCTGGGCATGCTCTGCTCGCTGGCGCTTGGCTCGGCCCTCGGCGGCAGCCACATCCACGCGCTGCTGGTGATCAACGCCGTCTACGGCGTGGTTTCGGCGGCGTCGCTACTACTGGTTCTCGCCTTCGGCAAGCATCCGCGAGTCAGCGGCGACGTCACCGGAGTACACGGCATCCGCACGGTCTGGCAGGACCGCTACATCCGGCGGCTGGCCGGCGTCGCGTTCATCGGCTTCGGCTTCTTTGTCGCCTTCACGACGTGGTTCCAGGCGCTGCTGAAGCCGGCTCACATCCACGCCTCAACCGCCGGCTGGATCCTGGTTGCGACCGTGCTCGCCGGCGTCGTCGGCTCGGCGGTGCTGCCGCCGCTCGTCACCCGCCGGCATGCCGACCACCGCTTCTACCGGCTGGCGGCCGGCGCCACCTGCGCCGCCTGCGTGTTGTTCGCACTCTGGAAGTGGGTCCCGGCGATCTCGGTGGCGGCGTGCATCAGCGGCTTCCTGCTGCTGGCCTGCCTACCGGTGCTGCTGGAGGTCGCTGAGCGGCTGGCCGGCTCGGCAGGCACCAGCGCAACCGCGCTGATCTGGCTCTCGGGCAACGCCGGCGGCATCGTGCTGGCGCTGCTGGTTCAGGCCGTCCTGCACCACCCGCTGGTCGCGTTCCTGCTGATGGCCGCGATCCCCGCGAGTGTCTTCATGGTGATCCCAGCAGCTTCTTCTGACGGCGCCGGATCAGGCGCAGCGGCCCTAGAAAACCGGTAACTCGCGGTAGTCGCCCCAAACCTGCTGCAGCGACTCGACCATCTCACCCTCGGAGACACCGATCCGGGCTGCGTCGATCAGCAGCGGCATCAGGTTGATCTCCCGCGCGGCGGCTTCGCGGATCGCGCGCAGCGCGCCGTCGACCTGAGCCATGTCTCGGCCCGCCTTGAAGGCCTTGACCTGATCGACCTGCTGCTGTTCGAGCGCCTGATCGATGCGCAGGATCTCGGTGGCGTTTTCGTCGCCCTCGGTGAAGGCGTTGACGCCGACCACCACGCGCCGGCCCTCGTCGATCTCGCGCTGCAGGTCGAAGGCGGCGTCGGCGATCTCGCGCTGCGGGAAACCGCGTTTGACCGCGTCAACCATGCCCCCGAGCTCGTCGATCTTGCGGAAGTACTCGTAGCAGTGGTGCTCGAGCCGGTCGGTGAAGGCCTCGACGAAGTAGGAGCCGCCGAGCGGGTCGATCGTGTTGGTGACGCCGGTCTCGTAGGCGATGATCTGCTGGGTGCGCAGCGCGATCCGCACGGCCTCCTCGGTCGGCAGTGCCAGCGCTTCGTCGTACGAGTTGGTGTGCAGCGACTGGGTACCGCCGAGTACCCCGGCCAACGCCTCGATCGCCGTGCGCACGATGTTGTTCAAGGGCTGTTGCGCGGTCAGCGAGACACCCGCGGTCTGCGTGTGGAAGCGCATCCGCCAGGACTCCGGCTTCTTGGCCCCGAAGGTCTCGCGCATCTCGCGCGCCCAGATCCGGCGGGCCGCCCGGTACTTGGCGATCTCCTCAAAGAAGTCGATCTGGGCGTTGAAGAAGAACGAGAGGCGCGGCGCGAAGTCGTCGACGTCGAGGCCTCGCGCGATCGCGTGCTCGACGTAGGTGAGGCCGTCCTTGAGGGTGAAGGCGAGCTCCTGGGCGGCGGTCGAGCCGGCTTCGCG
>PLES01000083.1:0-46765 GCA_003137075.1 Solirubrobacterales bacterium | reverse complement strand
GATGTACTCCTTGAGGATGTCGGTCTGGATCGTCCCGCCGAGACGGTCCGGCGTGACCCCCTGGCGCTCGGCCGCGACCACGTAGAACGCGAGCATGATCGCCGCGGGACCGTTGATCGTCATCGANNTCGATCGCCACGCCGCACTTGCCCACTTCGCCCTCGGAAAGCGCGTGATCGGCGTCGTAACCCATCAGCGTCGGCAAATCGAACGCGACCGAGAGTCCGGTCTGGCCTTGCGATAGCAAATAGCGAAACCGCGCGTTGGTGTCTTGCGCCGTGCCAAAGCCGGCGAACTGCCGCATCGTCCACAGGCGCCCGCGGTACATCGACGGGTAGACACCACGCGTGAATGGATATTGGCCCGGCAGGCCAATATCCCCATCGACATCGCTGGTCACGTCGGCCTGGGTGTAGAGCGGGCGGATCTGCTCGCCGGAGAGCGTCGTGAACGACGTGTCGCGCTCCGGGGTGAGGCCGTAAGCCTCGCGCCACTGCTCGAGTGAGACCGGGGTGTTGTCGGTGAGCGCCATCTCTCGCGTAAAGGCTAGAGCGTCTCGCCGGGGCGCTGGAAGATGATCTCGGGGATTACGACGGCCTTTGAGAGGCTCAGCACGAACCGGACCGCGCTGGCGATGTCGTCTGGCTGGATCATGTCCTCGGGAGCGACCGAGTCCTTGGCGAAGTCGGTCATGTCCGTGTCTACGAAGCCCGGGCAGAGCGCGACTGACTTGATTCCCTCGCCGTTGAGCTCCTTGTTCATAGCGACCGTGTAGGCGACCACCGCGGCCTTGGTGGCCGAGTAGACCGAGAGCCACGGCTGCGGGTTCTTGCCGGCGATCGAGGCGAGGTTGACGACCTGCGCGGAGCCGTGCTCGGCCCCGGCGGCCTTGAGCATGTCGAGCGTCTCGCGGTAGAGCAGGATCATCGCCCGCAGGTTTACGTCCAGCTGCATGTCGATGAACTTGGTCTGGTGCTCGTGCGCTGCGGCGCCGACCCCGACGCCGCCGTTGTTGACCAGCACGTCGAGCCGTCCGTAGGCCTCGCGGTGGGCGTTGACCACAGCCTTGATGCTGTCCTCATCGTTGAGGTTGGCGGCGAACTGCTGGACCTCGTAGCCCTTCCCGGAGAGCTGCGCTGCGGCCGCTTCAAGCGTGGCCGGCTTACGCGCGGTGAGCGTCAGCTTGTAGCCGTCGGCGCCGAGTGCTTGCGCGATCGCGAGGCCGATCCCACGTGAGGCCCCGGTGATAAGTGCGGCGCGATCTGGCATGCGGGCGCACTCTAATCGCTCGCCCCCGTGCGACGCGAGGCGCGACAGATCCCATTCAACCGACCTGGACTTCTATATATAGAAGTTTTCGGAGGACGAACCCGAATCTGCAGGGAAACTGTGATACCCGAAAGGATCCCATGACCGACGAGTCACTCGACCCTGTGAATCCCGAGACCACCGCGTTGCTGGTGATGGACTACCAGAACTCCACCATCAACATGGTGCCCAACGGCGACGAACTGCTCGCAATCGCCCGCAACCTGATCCCGATGGTCCGCGAGCACGGCGGCACGATCGCCTACGTGCGCGTCGCGTTCGAGCAGGGCGACTGGGATGGAGTGCCCGAGACCAGCCATATGGCGAAGCGCGTCAAGGCCTACGGCGACGCGCTCGACGTCGACAACTTCAACACCCAGATCCCGACTGAGATCGCTCCAGAGCAGGGCGACATCGTCGTGATCAAGAAGCGCGTCGGTCCGTTCGGCACCACCGACCTGCACGAACAGCTCCAGGCCCGCGGCATCAACACGCTGGTCCTGGCCGGCATCAGCAGCAGCGGCGTGGTGCTCTCAACCGTGCGTGACGCCCACGACAAGGACTATCGCGTGATCGTGCTCGAGGACGCCTGCGCTGACCGCGATCCTGAGGTCCACAGCTTCCTGATGGCGCAGATCTTCCCGCGCCAGGTCGATGTCACCGACGTCCGCGGCTTCCATCACCTGATGCACTGAGGCGCTCCCGGGGTCACTGGTCTAGGCGGACCAGTGACCCCGCCCCTGGCCGGGGCGGGTCAGGCCAAGAGGCCGAGGCGTTGCGCCTTCTGCACCGCCTCGGTCCGGTTGCGGACCTCGAGCTTGCGGTAGAGCGCGCTGGTGTGCTCCTTGATCGTGTGCGGGCTGAGGTGCAGCGCCGCGGCGATCTCCGGGTTGGTCGAGCCGGCGGCCATCAGCCCCAGGACTTCACGCTCGCGCTCTGAGAGGCCGAGCACCCCGGCACGGTCCTGACGCTCGAAGACGCTGCCGCCGAGCCCTACGTGGCGCACGGCACCCGCGATCTTCGAGGCCGGCCAGTCCTTATAGGCGAAGCCGGAGGCGCCGGCGGCGCGGGCGGCGCTGGCCGAGATCTCGCCGGCGCCGGAGCAGAGCAGCACCCGCACGTTCGGGTCGGTCGCGCGCAGCCGCTCGCAGACCTGGGCGCCCGACTCCTCGCCGATGAAGAGGTCCACGACGGCGACGTGCGGGCGGTAGCGGCTGGCAAGCTCAATCGCCTCGTCGCCGTTTGAGGCGGTCAGGCAGCGCTCGACCCACGACTGCTGGGTCAGCATCAGCCGGAAGCCCCAGTGGACCACGGCGTGGTCGTCTACGACCAGGACGCGCAGGCGTTCGGGGCTGCGCGTGGTGGCGTCAGCTGTGCTCATATGGCACCACCAGTTTTACCTGCCAGGTCCCGGCTTCGCGCGAGCCGAACTCGACGATGCCGCCCTCCTGCAGCGCCTCAAAGGCGGCCAGTCGCAGACCCATGCCGGGATGGCGGCGGGTCGCGTCCTTGACCCCATCGTTGACCACGTCAAGCACAAACGCATCATCGTTGACCTGGGTGCTGATCACGACTGTGGTCGCGCTCGAGTGCTTGGCGACGTTGCGCAGCGCCTCCCCCAGCACGCTCTGGGCGAGCGGCTCCAGCGAAGGCGGCACGACGCCGACCGCGTCGACGTCGAACTGCAGTTGCGGGCTGCGGTCGGCCCAATGGCGCAGCTCCTCGGTGAAGGTCGCGCGGGTGGCGCGCGGCGCACGGCTCAGCGGGCGCTGCATCGCCTCGCGCAGCTCCGTCAGCGCCTTCTGCGTCTCGCTGGCACAGCGTGCCCGCACCTCCGCCGGCAGGTCGCCATCGCCGTCGAGCACCATCGACACGCCGAACAGCCGCTGGATCACGCCCTCGTGGACCTCGCGAGCGAGATCAATCCGCTGGCGGAGTTGGCGCGAGGTCTCAGCCTGCGTGGCGACAGTACGGGCGACCGAAGCCAGCGCCGCCGCCTTACCGAGGGTCCAGAGCAGGTGACGCTCGGAGGCGTCAAGCGGCGGCTCGTTGAGGCTGCGCTCGCCGAGGATCACACCGACGCCGCGACCAGCGGCATACATCGGCGCGCAGACGATCCGCATCGGCTCACTGACCAGTGATGCGGCCTCCGGCGGCAGCTGATCGCGAATGTCGCCGGCGACCTCTATCACCTCGTCGAGCTTCATCGCGCGGGCCGCGATCGGGGCGATATCAAGTGATACGCGTACGCCCTCGAAGCCTTTGAGGTCGACGCCATGCGCGCCTGCGGCGCGCACCTGACGGCTCTCGGGGTCGTAACGGAAGATCGCGGCGCGTCGCAACCGCGCGAGCCGGCAGACCGCCTCGCAGAGGCGGTCGTAGAAGCCGTCACCGGAGGCCCGATCCTGCTCTGACTGCGAGAGCACTTCCGCGAACAGCTCCAGCGCGTCAACGGGGACGGCGCTGGTGGTGTCGATCAGTTCAGGGTTCTGTGCCGACATGACACCATTGATTCTGCTTCATGCGCCATCCGGGCCGTCAAGCCGGCCGCTTGCTGCGTTATTGAGCGAAGGCCTCGAAGCGGCCGATCGGGCGTTTGCCCCAGCGGCTGCGCGTGGCGAAGTCCAGCAACCGCGGCAGGTAGTCGCTGAGCGGCGAGGCCTGGATGCCGGCTGGCACCAGCCGCGCCCGCGTGATCGCGTTGTCGAAGACGGTGTTGATCGAGAAGTACGGGAAGTAGACACGGCTCGACTCGAGCGCGGCTGCCGACATGCCGCTGTCGCCCTGGGCGAACTCAGCCGGTGAGACGACCTTCGGCAGCGGGCGGCGAAAGTAACGGCTCGCGGCTGCGGCGATCTCAGTNNACCTGCCGGTCCTTCGCAGAGCTCGTGAATCGCGTCGGCGACGTAATCGATCGAAACCACGTCAAGCGGTGAGTCGGGGGTGTCCGGGACGGTCTTGAAGACGCCGGCGGAGAAGGCTCGCAGCGGCCAGTAGAGCACGTTGAACGCCGAGGTCCAGCCGCAGTTACGGTCACCGACGACGATGCTCGGGCGCAGGATCATCCAGGGCAGGCCCTGGCCCTGCGAGCGCACCAGCTGCTCGGCTTCGAACTTGGACTGCTCGTAGGAGTTGCGAAAGGATTGGCCTACGTCCAGGTCAGCCTCGGCAAAACGCCCGGCGTGGGTACCGGCGACGTAAGCGGTGGAGACCTGCGCGTAGCGGTTGAGACCGCCGTTCTGCTTGCAATCGTTGGCGAACTCGAGCATCCGGCGCGTGCCCTCGACGTTGGTGCCGCGTGCCTCGTCAAGTGGCATCGCGAACGAGACCGAGGCGGCGCTATGCACGATCGTGCTGACCTGCTTTGCCAGCTCGGAGCGGCGGGCAGCTGAAAGTCCGAGGCCCGGCGCTGAGAGCTCGCCGGCCACAGCCTGAACCCGGCTCGCGTAACGGCCGGCGCCACGGCCAAAGAGTTCGCGCAGCACACCGTCGACACGTTCACGCGCTCCGGCTTCGGAGCCGGCACGTACCAGACAGGTGAGCTGACGGTCACTGCGCTCGAGATAGCGAGCGAGGACCTCCATTCCAACGAAACCGGTCGCGCCGGTAAGCAGGACGCGACCAGAGTCGTTCATGCGGCCCGCTCCATGGTGCGCAGCGCCCAGGCGACGCGGGAGCGTGTCTGGCTCGGCTCGATCAGCTCGTCGATCGCGCCATGGGCTGCCGCCACGGTCGGGCGCAGGTGGTTCTGGGAGTAGAGCGCGGCGAGTTCCTGACGGGTCACTTCGGGATCGTCAGAGGCGGCCAGTTCGCGGCGATGGATGATCCCAACGGCGGGCTTCGCGCCCATCACGCCGATCTCAGCCTGCGGCCAGGCGAACACGTAGTCAGCGCCGAGATCCTTGGAGTTCATCGTGATGAATGCTCCCCCGAAAGCCTTGCGAAGAATCACCGTGATCCGCGGCACCGTCGCCTTCGCGAATGCGTGCACGAGCGTCGCGCCGTGCCGGATGACGCCTTCCGACTCCTGCTTGGAGCCAGGCATGAACCCGGGCGTATCGACCAGCACCAGCATCGGGATGCGGAAGTTGTCGCACTGGTGAACGAAGCGGGCGCCCTTCTCGGAGCTGGCCGCGTCCAAAACGCCGCCCAAGTACCGCGGCTGGTTGGCGATTACCCCGACCGTGCGGCCATCGATCCGTACGAACGCGGTCACCAGATTGCGCGCCCAGCCGGGCGCAACTTCCAATAGCTCGCCGCCGTCGGCCAGCCCCGAGATCACACTGCGCACGTCATAGACCTTGCGCGGGTCGACAGGCACGTGGGCGGCCGGGTTCTCGGCGCCAGGAGCCTGTGTAGGCAGAACCGGTGCGGGCAGGTCACGGTGGCTCGGCAGATAGCCGAGCAGGTCGCGCGCCAGCAGGGCCGCGTCGCGGTCGCTGCGCGAAGAGAAGTGGGCGACGCCGTTCTTCTCGTGGACCTTGTAGCCGCCGAGCTGCTCAGCGGTGACGTCCTCGCCGAGCGCCTCCTTGACCACGCTGGGGCCGGTCAGGAACATGCTCGCTCCCTCAGTCATCACGATCCAGTCCGTGAGTGCCGGGGAGTAGGCGCCACCGCCGGCCGAAAGGCCACTGATGATCGAAATCTGTGGGACCAGGCCGGAGAGTCCGACCGTGCGACGGAAGATGCGTGCGTAACCACCGAGCGCGTTGACGCCCTCCTGCATGCGGGCACCGCCGGAGCCGACGAACCCGACGACGGGGGCTCGAGCGCGATCAGCGAGCTCAAGCACCCGCACGATCGTGTCAGCGTGGGCCAAGCCGAGCGAGCCGCCGACATAGCCGGCGTCCTGGGCGTAACAGAAGACCGGACGGCCCTCCACCAGTCCGGCACCGCCGATCACACCGTCACCGGCACGCGCCTTGTCGCCCATCTGACCCGACATAACTTCGCTGCGGATCACGTCAAGCGTGCCCGGGTCACAGAGCGCCTCTAAGCGCTCAAGCGGTGCCAGGGTTTCCTGCTCACCACTGGGAAGAACTGTGCTCATGCTGGTACGCCCCATTCCACTACGGTCGCCCCCCACGCGAAGCCGGCGCCGAAGGCGGCCAGCAGTACGCGATCACCCTCGCGCAGACGACGAGCGCGAACGCTGTGGTCAAGCGCGAGCGGCAACGTCGCCGCGGAGGTATTTCCAAGTTCGCCGATGCAGTCGACCACACGCTCAACCGGCAGCCCGATGCGCTCTGCGACAGCGGTCAGGATCCGGCCGTTGGCCTGGTGGTAGACGAAAAGGTCGATGTCGTCATAGGTCAGCCCGGATGCGGCCACGGCCTGCTCGGTGGCCTGCGAAAGCCGCGCGACCGCGTGCTTGAAGGTCTCGTGGCCGATCATGTCGACGAGCTGACGCTCACGCGTCATCCGGATGATGCCCTCGGTGTCGCCCTCGGAACCGAGCACGACCGGGCCGATCCGGGTCGGCTCGCCGGTCGCCACCAGCACGATCGCCCCGGCGCCGTCCGCGAATACGGCTGCGGTGCCGCGCTCGTTGGGGTCGATGAAGCGCGACATGAAGTCGGCGCCGACGATCACCACGCAGGAGGCGCGGCCCGAATCGACCATCGCCGTGCCTGTGGCCAGCGCCGACAGAAAGCCGTTGCAGGCGGCGCCGACGTCGAACGCGCCTGCATTGGTGGCGCCAAGCGCCTGGGCGACCATCGGAGCCATGTTCGGGAGCAACTCTTCAGGGCTGGATGTGGCCGCCAAAACCAAGTCAACGTCTTTTGCGTCAATGCCTGCCGCGTCAAGCGCGCGCTGCGCCGCGAGCGTCGCGTGGTCGTTGACGTGCTCGTCCGGACCCGCCATACGGCGTGCGGTGATGCCGGTGCGACGCTCAATCCAGTTGGGAGCAAGGCCGAGGCGCTCTTCAATCTCACTGGAGAGCACAACCTTCTCCGGAAGGCTCGCACCCACTCCCGCAATAGCCGCGCCGCCTATCCGGCGTCGCACTGGGGTCGTCTGCGGGTCGTCCTGCGGGCGAATGGTGGTTGTCACTTTATTCAGACTTCCATGTGAGCAGGATGTTCACCTAGCTCAAGCGGTTATGAACCACCCGGCCGGGGGGTCCTCTCCGCACCGCGAAATCACGGTTTTTGAGCGTCGTTGAACCTTTTCGTTGCTAAGTACTCCACCGGGGGCCTGCGGTAACGCTCCATTTGCCGGAGATAGCCGTTGCCTAACATCAATCTCGATGCGATTTTCCGTGCTCGACCAGTCTCCGATCCCCGAGGGCCTGACCGGAGTCGATGCGCTTCGCAACACGATCGACCTGGCTCAACTGGCTGAGCGGCTCGGATATCACCGCTACTGGGTGGCTGAGCACCACGGCGGACCGATGCTCGCCGGGGCCGCGCCTGAGGTCCTGATCGGCCCGATCGCGTCGGCCACCAAGACGATCCGCGTCGGTAGCGGCGGCGTGATGCTGCCCCACTACAGCCCGTTTAAGATCGCCGAGGCCTTCTCGATCCTCGCCGGGCTCTTCCCCGGCCGCATCGACCTCGGCATCGGCCGTGCCGCCGGCACCGATCCACTCACCACCTTCGCGCTGCAGCGCGACCGCCGCCAGGCGTCGCCCGACGACTTCCCGGATCAGCTCGCCGAACTGCTGGCCTACCTCGAGGACGACATGCCGGCCGACCACCCGTTCGCCCGGCTCGCCGGTAGCCTGCCGGGCCGGCCTGAGATCCCCGAGCGCTGGCTGCTCGGCTCCTCACCGCAGAGCGCGATCTGGGCCGCGGAGATCGGGCTCTCCTACGCCTTTGCCGACTTCATCAACCCGGGCGGGGCCGCACTGGCCGCTGATTACCGCTTGCGCCACGCCGCCGAGCACCGGGACCGCTCCTCGCGCACCGCGGTTGCCGTCTGGGCGATCTGCGCCGAGACCGACGAGGAGGCGCAGTACCTCGCCAGCTCGAGTCGCATGGCGATGCGCATGTTGCGCCAGGGAAGTTTGATTCCGGTTCCGCGGCCGGAGAAGGCGATCGAGTACCTCAAGGCAATCGGCGAGCCGGTCACCAACGGCTTCGTCAGTGGGCGCCGCGGCATCATCGGCAGTCCCGCGACGGTTGCGCCGAAACTGCTTGAGGTAGCCGACCAGTACGGCGCCGAAGAGCTGATCGTCGTGACGATCACGCACGACCATCAGGCCCGCCGGCGCTCATATGAGCTGATCGCCGAGGCGATGGATCTCGAGCCGCCGGCCGGCGAGGCAACGGGCGATCTCACAGGTTCGCCCGTCTCAGCGTTGTAGAGCTATGAACCAGATCTACACGGTTGTCCCCTCGCCGGTCGGTGAGCTGCTGCTCGGCGGTGTCGAGACCCGCCTTCGTCGCGTCGCCTTCATGGGCGAGGGCACCAAGCGTCCACCACTCGTTATCGACCCGCACTGGCAACGCGACGACGACGCATTTCCCGACGCACGCGCCCAGCTGAACGAGTACTTCGCCGGCAGCCGCCACGAGTTCGACATCGAACTGGACCTGATCGGCACAGAATGGGAGCTGAAGGTCTGGAACGCGCTGCTCCAGATCCCCTACGGCGAGACGCGCTCCTACGGGGCGATCGCCACCGAGGTCTGCACGATCGCGGCGGCCCGTGCCGTCGGGCTCGCCAACGCCCGCAACCCCGTCGCCCTGATCGTGCCCTGCCACCGCGTGATAGGAGCCGGCGGCAACCTCACCGGCTACGGCGGCGGCCTAGAGCGCAAGCGCTCACTGCTTGACCTCGAGTCCGGACGTTTGGCGCTGGTTTAAGCGCGCCAGGGCGTCGCGCAGCCGTTAGGCGGCGTGTGCGATCGCCGCCGCCAGGAAGCCGCCGGCGGCCTCCTGCGCAACCTGCCCGACCGGCAGGAACGGCGGCACGTCGAGATGGGCGACCATCTCAACCGTCAGTTCGGTCTGCTGCGGACCAAGCTCACGCAGGGTCCAGCTGATCGTCAGCGACTCGTGGTCACCACGATCGTCGGCGATCCGGACCAACGCCACCCGTGTCGGTGCTGTGGTCTCAACGGCCAGTCGCACGTCAAAGTTCTTGCGCAGCGGGCCGGCGACAGCCGCGAGCACGGCGTCGACCGAGAGCGCGAGCCCGTCCACGTCGCGCTCGAGCACGTCGACGCTCTTGGCTCCGACCGGATACCACTGCGGGTACTGCTCGACGTCCCGCAGCTGCGAGAAAACCTTGTCGATCGGTGCTTCCGCGACGCCGGTGGCTGTGGCTGAGATCTCACGCACTGCGATCGGGAATGTAGTGGAAGCGGAGAAATCATCACGCCCCACTGTTCCGGAATCGTCGGGGCCGCTGTGTCGTGGTACAAGTGCCAAATGAGCGAGAGTGACACTTTCAGCGACCGCGCCGCGATCCGCGAACTGGTCGAGAATTGGGCGCTGTGGCGCGACGCCGGCGACTGGGAGCGCTTCGCCACCGTCTGGCACAGCGACGGCCAGATGATGGCGACCTGGTGGCAGGGCCCCTACACCGACTTCATCCGCGTCAGCAAGGAGGGCTTCGAGCACGGGGTGCGGATCCTGCACTTCCTCGGCGGCAGCTCGATCGACGTCTCCGCTGACCGCGCCGTCGCCCAGACCAAGATGACGATCACCCAGCGCGTGGACGTCCATGGCGTGCTCTGCGACGTCGTCTGCACCGGGCGCTTTTACGACTTCTTCGAGCGCCGAGACGACCGCTGGGGCCTGGTACTGCGGCAGCCGATCTACGAGATCGACCGCCTCACCCCGGTCAGCGGCGAACCCGCCCCGAAGCTCGATGCGACGGTGCTCAATCGCTTCCCGGACGGCTACCGCCACCTGGCCTACGTGCAGACACTGGTCGGTTACGAGGTCAAGCGCGACATGCCTGGCCTCACCGGTCCCCAGCTCGACGCGCTCTACGCCCGCGGCGGTGAATGGCTGTCGGGCAACTAGCCCGCAGGCAAGTTGCCCGCAGTCACCTCGGCGAGGTGCGCCGCGTCCTCTGCCCGCATCAACTCGATCGCCGTGTCGGCCTCATACGCGGCCAGTTGCGGGAAGGCCAGCACGGTCACGCCAACTCCGACAACGCAGCCGATTCCGCCGATCAGTACGGAGTTGAGCGCACCCACGAGTCCGGCCACAAGGCCGGACTCCATGTCACCCAGACGTGGGCCACTGGTGACAACCAGGCTGAAGACGGAGCTCATCCGCCCACGCAGGCGGGCGGGCGTGAGCGTCTGGCTGATGGTCGCGCGGCAGACGGCGCTGAGGCCGTCCGCCATGCCCGCGATCGCCAGCAGGATCGCGGCCAGCGCGATCGATCTGACCAGGCCGGCGGCACCGATTGAGATGCCCCAGATCAGCACCATCGCGATCGTGACGCGCCCGAGCCGGTTGACGTTCTGGACCCAGCCCGAGCCGAGCACGGAGAGCGTGCCGCCGACTGCTATCGCCGAGTAGAGCAGGCCCGTGCCGCTGGCGCCGGCGTGGTAGACGGTCAGCGACAGCACCGCGAACAGCGCTCGCGGCATCCCGAACATCATCGCGTTGATGTCGATCACGAACGAGCCCGCCAAGGCCTTGGTGGCAGCGACGAACTTCAGCCCCTCCTTGATCGAATCGAGCACCGGTGGGTGGTGCTCGACGCCGAGCGGCGGCTGCGGACCGATCGCCAGCGCCGCCGCCAGCATCCCGACGCAGCTGACCGCGTCCAGCGCGTAAATCCAGGAGACGCCACCGAGTGCGGCGATCAGCAGGCCGCCGACCCCGGGTCCAATGATCCCGCTTGCCTGGGCGACGCCATAGTTGAACGCCAGCCCCGAGCGCAGGTTCTCAGTGCCAAGAACCCCAGGGACTATCGCCATCGTGGCGACATTCGCCAGCGCGATGCAGCCCGCCAAGATCCCGCCCAGCGCCAGGATCGCGATCACCGGCGGTCTGTGATCTGCCAGCGACAGGATGAAGAGCAGCGCCGCGACCACCATCACCCCGACCTGCGCCGCGGCCAGCACCGGACGGCGGTCGCGTCGATCGGCCAGCGCGCCACCGACCAGCGAGACGACGACCATCGGCCCGAGCTCGAACGCGCCCAGCAGTCCGACCAGCGCCGCCGAATGCGAGATCACGTAGATCTGGAAGGGCAGCGCCACCATCGCCGCCTGGCTTCCCAACGAGGAAGCGACCTGGCCGATCGACATCAGGCGGAAGTCGCGTGACGCACGGATAGCCGTGAGGTCGAGCGCGAGCCCTTTCAGCAGCCGGATCATGCGAGACCACGCGTGCTGGCCGGACGCGCTGGGCAGCGTGGTGAATCTCCCATCCGCAACCCAAGTTACAGAAGTCGGGTATCAATACGCTGATGCTCGCCGCCTACGCCGAAGCGATCAACTTCGAGGATCCGCTCGCCGGCCTGGTGGTCGGTGAGCGTCCCGAGCCGGCGCCGCCGAATGAGCGCTGGACGACGGTCGACGTCAAGGCGACCTCGCTGAACCACCATGACATCTGGTCACTGCGAGGCGTCGGGTTGCCCGCCGAGCGTCTGCCGATGATCCTCGGCTGCGATGCCGCCGGAGTCGATCAGGACGGCAACGAGGTGATCGTCTACGCCGTCATCGGCGACGACGACTGGCTCGGTGACGAGACCTTCGACCCCAAGCGCACGCTGCTCTCGGAGCGCCACCAGGGCGCGCTCGCGCAGCGGCTCACCGTGCCCAGGCGCAACCTCGTACCGAAGCCCCCGGAGCTGAGCTTTGAGCAGGCCGCCTGCCTGCCGACCGCATGGCTTACCGCCTACCGGATGCTGTTCGTGCGCGGCGGCGTCACCCCGGGCCAGACCGTGCTCGTGCAGGGCTCAAGCGGCGGCGTCGCGACGGCGCTGATCGCGCTCGGATCTGCCGCCGGCGTGCGCATCTGGGCGACCGGGCGCAGCAAAGAGAAGCGTGAACTCGCGCTACGGCTCGGCGCCAGCGCCGCCTTCGAACCGGGCGCAAGGCTGCCCGAGCGCGTCGACATGGTCTTTGAGACGACCGGCGCCGCGACCTGGTCGCACTCGGTCAAGGCGCTGAAGCCCGGCGGCAAGATCGTGATCGCCGGCTCAACTACCGGCGACGCATCGCCAGCCGAACTGACTCGCATCTTCTTTCTGCAGCTGTCGGTCGTCGGCTCGACGATGGGCACCCGAGACGAACTTCGGCGGTTGATGCGCTTCATGGTCGAGCGCAAGATCGAGCCGACGATCGCCGCCACACTGCCGCTCGAGCACGCGCGTCAGGGCTTTGAGACGATGCTCACCGGGGAGACGCACGGCAAGATCGTCTTCACGATCTGACGCGCGTCAGGCGACGCGGGATTCGATCGGTTCGCCGAGGCCGTCGGGCGCCGTGACCACACGGTTGCGGCCCGACCGCTTGGCTTCGAGCAGCGACAGGTCAGCACTGCGGTAGAGCGCATCCTGATCCATCCCCGGGATCAGCGTGCAGATGCCAGCGGAGATCGTCACCTGGCCGACCTCGTGGAAGTCCTCAGCGGCGATCAGCGTCCGCGCCCGCTCAACCGCAACCCAGGCACCGGTGGCGTCGGCCCCGTGCAGGATCCAGGCGAACTCCTCGCCGCCGACTCGCGCGATCAACTCGTCCTCGCGAACCTGAGAGGCGAAGAGCGCGCCGATCCGCGCGAGCACCTGGTCGCCGGCCTGGTGGCCGAAGGTGTCGTTGATCCGCTTGAACTTGTCGACGTCGATAACGGCCAGGCTCATGTGAATGCCATCGCGTCGCGCGCGGGCGAGCTCAAGCTCAAAGCGCTGGTCGAAGGTGCGGCGGTTCGGTAGCCCGGTCAAAGAATCGTGCGTTGCGAGCCGCTCGAGTTCGTCCTCGTAGTGCCGGCGCTCGGTGACGTCCAGAACGATGCCGTGCACCTCCATCGGCTCGCCCTGCTCGTCAAAGCGGGTGTGGTGACGAGCCTGCACGTAGCGCGTGACTCCGGTCGGAAGCTCGATCCGGTACTCGACCCGGTTGTCATGACCGGCCTTGGCTTCGCGGATCTTCTCGATCAGCATTTCGCGATCGTCTGGATGCACCCGCGCGAACAGATCTTCGCCGGTCGGCACGTGATCGATCGGATAGCCGTAGATACGAGAGAGCTCGTTGGTCCAGGTCGGGAACTCGAGAATCAGGTCCCAGTCCCAGGAGCCGACGTGGGCCAGCGCCTGCGCTTCGTTCATACGATGCTCGCTCTCTGTGAGCTGAGTCTGAATCCGCATCATCGCGCTGATGTCACGCGCGAGCGCGACCGTGCCGAGTACCTGGCCCGCGTCGGTGACGATCGGTGAGATGGTCATAGAGACCTCGACCAAGCGGCCATCCTTGCGCTGGCGCGTCGTCAGGTACTGCTGCATCTGCTGGCCGTCGCGACTATCGCCGGCAGACTCCTCGGCGTCGCGCCCGTACTCCTCGGGCACCAGGAAGTTGGGGCTGCGACCGGTCGCCTCGGCGGCGGTGTAGCCGTACAGCTCCGTGGCCATCTGGTTCCACTGCGTGATCACGCCGTTCGCGTCGCAGACGACTATCGCGTCCTGGCTCTGCTGGACGATCGTCGCGAACAGCCGCGTGAGACTGGCGACGCTGACGCCGTCAATCAGCGCGTCGCCGCGGGATTTGCGTTCAGAGTCACTCAAGGTCGATCGGACCGTTCCTTTGCCCCCGGTCGCTTAACTCCTGCACAACCGGATGCAACTTAGTCTTAAACCAACTTAGTCGGCAGGTTCGTTCCGAACTGTAATGTCGAGTTCAAGTTGCATCACCTCGGGCCGCAACGGTTCGTCCGTCGAGCGCGGCCGCCCGCGTTTGGACCAGTGCGAGCGAACCTCGTGCGCGCGGCACGAGCGGTAGGTGATCCGGCGGTCGAGCGGCTGGATCCCGAGCCCGCCGAGCGCGCTGCCGGTTACGAGCGCGTGGAAGCGCCGCCCCAGGCGATCAACCTCCACGATGTCACCTGTCTCGATGCCTTCGAGTCGCACCACCTGTCAGCGTAGAGGTCCGACCTGCTGAAGCGATTGGATACGACAACTGTGAATGGACTCGGTTCGACGGATGCTTGAGGTCCACTGCGCAACCCGCGCGCAGACGCTCGTCGACGTGCTCTCAGAGTTGCTCGCGACGCCACTCGCCGATCCGTTCGCGTCCGAGGTCGTCGCGGTGCCGACCCGCGGCATTGAGCGCTGGATCACCCAGCGCCTATCGAGCCGGCTCGGGGCGACCCCTGACCGCACCGACGGGGTCTGCGCCAACGTCGACTTCCCGCCACCTGGACGGGTGATCGCCGAAGCAGTTGCGGCCGCCACCGGGACCGACGCGAACACCGATCCCTGGCGCCCTGAACGGCTTGTGTGGGCGCTGCTCGCCACGATCGACGACGCCCTTGACGAAGCTTGGATCGAGCCGCTGGCGCGCCACTTCAAGAACCATCCGGAGCGGCGGTTCACCCGCGCCAGGGCACTTGCCGGCCTCTTTGACTACTACGGACAGGTCCGGCCGACACTGATCCGCAGCTGGGCCGACGGCACCGAAAGCAACTGGCAGGCTGAGCTTTGGCGGCGTACGCGCGTGTACTTAGATACCGAGAGCCCCGCCGAACGGCTACCGGCCGCCTGTGCGCGCCTGCGTGAAGCGCCCGAGCTGCTGAACCTGCCCTCGCGGATCTGCGTGTTTGGGCCGACGCGGCTCCCCGCTGCCCACCTTGAGGTACTGCAGGCGATCGCCGCCAACCGTGATGTGCATCTGATGCTCAACACCGTCGTAGCGCGGAACACCTCCGCCCAATCCGGCAATCGCCTGCTGGCCTCGTGGGGACGCGAGAGCCGCGCGCTACAGCAGCAGCTCCTGGCGGCCGGCGCCGGCCCGCCGGCCGGCGCCACCGAGGAAGCGGGCGCCAGCTCGCCCGGTGGCGAGGGCGAGACGCTGCTGCAGGCGATTCAGGCCGGCATTCGCCGAGACCTCGCCGCGCCCGGGAAGCCGGCGCCCGGCCGGCCCGACCGGCGGATGCCGCTGCGGGCCGACGACCGCAGCATCCGCGTGCACTCGTGTCATGGCCGCGCCCGCCAGGTCGAGGTGCTGCGTGAGGCGATCTTGCACCGGCTCGAGGCCGATCCGACGCTGCAACCGCGCGACGTGATCGTGATGTGCCCAGACGTCGAGACATTCGCGCCGCTGATCGAAGCGGCCTTTGGCGGCGCCGAGGATCACGAGGACTCGACCCGTGTTCTGCGAGTCCGCATCGCCGACCGGTCGCTGCGTCAGACCAACCCGGTATTAGGCGTCGTCTCGCGCCTGCTCGAGCTGCCAAGTTCGCGTGTGACCGCTACGGAGGTGCTCGACCTCGCCGACAGCGAACCGGTGCGCCGGCGTTTTCGCTTCGACGACGACGATCTCGCCCTGGTCCGCACCTGGGTTGCGCAGGCAGGGATCAACTGGGGCCTCGATCCACAGCAGCGCGGCGATTACAAACTCGGCGGCGTCGAGGGCGGCACCTGGCAGGCCGGGCTACGCCGGCTGCTGCTGAGCGTGGCGCTCGCGGATGACGGTCACTCGCTCTTCAACGGAGTCGTCCCGACTGACGGCGTGCCAAGCGGCGCGATCGGTCTGGCGGGGCGCTTCACCGAGTACGTCGACCGACTCGGGTCGGCACTGCGCTCACTCGGCGGCACCCGCGCGGTGGCCGACTGGACGCTGGCACTGGCCGAAGCCGCTGATTCGCTCACGGCGACCCGGGAGGACGACGCCTGGCAGCGCGGTCAGCTCGACTCGATCCTGGCTGAGGTACTCGAGTCGGCGCCCACGGCTGGCGCCTTCGCCGAACTCGCGCTACCGGACCTGCGTGCGCTGCTCGGCCATCGGCTTGAGGGCCGTCCCACCCGCGCCAACTTCCGCACCGGCCACCTGACCGTCTGCGCCCTGACGCCGATGCGCTCGGTGCCACATCGGCTCGTCTGCCTGCTCGGTCTCGATGACGGAGCCTTCCCGAGGCGCGGGCGCCATAACGGCGACGACCTCTTGTTGAGTGATCCGCAGCCCGGTGACCGCGATCCGCGCGCAGAAGATCGCCAGCTGCTGCTCGATGCCCTTTTGGCTGCAAACGAGGCAGTAATCATCACCTACGCGGGTCACGACGAGCGCACAAACGCGCCCCGTCCCCCAGCCGTCCCGGTCGGCGAACTGCTCGACGCGATCAACGAGACGGCTCGCTGTCCTTACGCCAGTTCTGACCCTCTAGTGGAGGCTGACCCTGCCGGGCTTCACGGTCAGCCTGACGTCGATTCTGGAGCGGGCGTGCCGGCACCCAGAGCAAGCGACGCGGTCGTCGTCAATCACCCACTGCAGCCTTTTGATCCGCTCAATTTCAGCGCCGGCCAGGGGCCGTCGCCTGTCGGCGACGGCCCCTGGAGCTTTGACCGCACAGCCCTCGCCGGCGCACGCGCCCTGACGGGACACAGACACGCCCCTCCGCCTTTTCTCGAGCAGCCGTTGCCACCCCCTGACAGCGACGGAGTGGTCACCCTCGATGAACTCACGGCTTTCGTCCAGCGCCCGGCCCGTGCGTTCCTGCGCCAGCGTCTCGGCGTCTCGCTGCTCGCACCACGAGACGAGATCTCCGACGTCCTGCCGATCGACCTCGACGGACTTCAGCGCTGGGGCGTCGGTCAACGGCTGCTGGAGAGCCGTCTCGACGGACGCGACCCCACGGCTGCGGCCCTCGCTGAGTACGCCCGCGGCACGCTGCCGCCGGGACTGCTCGGCGAAGCTGTGCTGAATCCGATCGCCCAGTCAGCCAAGTCACTGGCCGCCGAGGCATCGAAGTACGCCGGCGTCTCTGAATCGCGGTCGCTCGAGACGAACCTTCTGTTCGACGACGGGACTCGCTTGATCGGAACGGTGTCAGGTGTCTATGGAAACCTGACACTTACTGTCAGTTACTCACGGCTGGATGCGCGCCAGCGGATCGCTGCGTGGGTGCGGTTCCTGGCGCTCAACGCCGCTCACCCCGAACTGCCGTTCGAGGCGGTCACGATCGGCAGGGCACTGCGGCGTCCGAGCGGTGAGGGCGATCGAAATGCCCCGCATGGAGCGAATGTGGTTCGGATCCGCCAGCTCGGCGGCGACGCCGCAACCCGCGAGGCCACCGCCCGCGAACAGTTGCAGCTGTTACTGAAGCTGCGCGCCGATGGTCTCTGTGAGCCCTTACGACTGCCTTGCTTGAGCGCCGAGGCGTACGTCGTCGCGTCGCGCCATGGCAAGGATCCGGCGGCGGCTGCGTCAGCCGTCTGGACCTCAAGCTTCGGCATCGACCGTGAGGACAAGGACGCTGAGCACCAGTACCTCTGGAACGGCGAACTCGATCTCGACGCACTGGCCGCGCTGGCCCCCGCGCTGTGGGAGCCGTTGCTGAGCCGCGAGGTGAACGAGTGAGCACAACACAGCAGACTGAAGCGAGCGCGTTTGAACTCACAGGTCCACTGCCTGAGGGACTGACCGTGCTCGAGGCGAGCGCCGGCACCGGCAAGACCTACACAATCGCCGCCCTGGCCGCCCGCTTCGTTGCGGAGGGCACGCCACTTGAACATCTGCTGCTGGTGACGTTCACGCGCGCTGCCACCGGTGAGCTGCGCAAGCGCGTGCGTGATCGCCTGGTCTTCACCGAGGCCGAGTTGGCCCGGATCCTTGCTACCGACTCCCCCACGCTCGCATCCGAAGTTCGCCCTGTGACCGACGACGAGGTGATCGCGGTGCTCGCCTCAGGGCCGCGGGAGATCGTCGAGCAGCGCCGCGAGTGCCTGGCCGACGCGGTCGCGCACTTTGACGCGGTCACGATCGAGACAACCCACGGTTTCTGCCAGCGGGTGCTCGACAGCCTTGGCACGCTCGGTGAGGGCGATCCGGACGCAACCTTCATCGCCAGCGTCGACGATCTCTTCGCCCAGGTCGTCGACGACCTGTACGTGCGCGGCTTCTACCGCCGGCAGGACGGACTCACGCTGAGCCTTGAAGAGGCGCACGCGATCGCCCAGATCGCGATTGAAAACCCGGCGGCACGAATCCATCCGCTGAAGCCGGGGCCGCTCAGCTCGGACGCGATGCGCGCGGGACTCGCGGCTCGCGCCCGCGAGGATTTTGAGGAGCGCAAGCGCGCCCTGGCGCTGATGACCTACGACGATCAGCTCACGCTGCTGCTGAGCGCGCTGAACGGCACCAACGGGGACGACGCGGTGGCGAGTCTGCGGGCTCGCTACCGCGTCGTGCTGATCGACGAATTCCAGGACACCGACCAAACGCAATGGCAGATAGTCGAGCGCGCCTTCGGCGACGGCATCAGGGCGCTGGTCCTGATCGGCGACCCGAAGCAGGCGATCTACGGGTTCCGTGGCGCTGACGTCTACTCATACCTGCAGGCCGCCCGCAGCGCCACGCAGCGCCGGACACTGCGCGTCAACTACCGCAGTGACCAGCCGCTGCTGAACGGCCTCGACGCGCTCTTCGGACGCGCGCGCCTCGGACACGAGCAGATCGAGTACCTCCAGGTCAGCGCCGCCCCTGCGAACGGCGTCTCGCGCCTGCTCGGCGCGCCGGTGCCCCAAGCGTTGCGGTTGCGAGTCGTCGCGGAGGATGAGCCGGACGTCGAGCGCACCCCCAAAGCCGGATTCGCCAAGGCTCCGTCAGCGCGCGACTTCATCGCCCGCGACCTCGCCGCTGACGTCGTCTCGCTGCTCAACTCGGGCGCGCGAATCCAACGCGGTGGTGGCGTTGCGAGCGGCTCCGACGCGGTCGCGCCAGGCGATGTCGCGGTGCTCGTGCGTTCCGCAAGCCAGGCGCGTCAGATCCAGGAGCAACTCGGGATCGTGCGCGTACCGGCGGTCATCGGTGGCGCCGGCAGCGTCTTCGGCACCCCCGCGGCCAGGGATTGGTTGGTGCTGCTCGAGGCGCTCGAGCGCCCAGCGGACCCCGGCCGCGCACGCGGCGCAGCGCTCACGCCGTTCTTCGGAAGGCGCGCCGCTGAACTCGCCGCCGCTGACGAGGACGACCTCGAACGCCTACACCAGCGGCTCTACGAGTGGGGCCACATCTTGCGTGAGCACGGCGTCGCAGCGCTCACCCAGCACGCGTTCACCACAGGTGAGGTCTCTTCGCGCCTGCTCGGCCAGCTCAGTGGCGAGCGCTACCTGACCGACCTTCAGCAGATCTCGCAGCTGCTGCATGGGACTGCAAGCCCTGAGCGGCTCGGCATCACCGCCCTCAACGGCTGGCTGCGGGCACGCATCGCCGCGACCGACAAGGATCGCTCCAACGAGGAGCTGACCCGCCGCCTCGACTCTGACGCGGACGCCGTCCAGGTTCTGACGATCCACAGCAGCAAGGGTCTCGAGTTCCCTGTCGTTTACTGCCCGTTCCTCTGGGACGGCTGGCACCCGGATGACAGCGCCGAGCCGCTCTACTTCCATGACTCGGAGGCCGACAACACCCGTGCGATAGACGTCGGGCGCGACAGCCGCAACCGCCGCAGCCACTACGAGCAGCATCTGGCTGAAGAGCGCGGCGAGGAGTTGCGCCTTGCCTATGTTGCCTTGACTCGCGCCCGTCACCAGGCGGTTGTCTGGTGGGCGAGTTCCTGGGACGCGAAGGACTCGCCGCTCGGGCGCCTGCTATTCGCTCAGGACGCCCAGGGCAACGTTGCGGTCGAGGTGGCCACACGCCCGCGCCCGGAGGTTGCGCTCAAGCGGCTGCGTGAGGTCGCGGCGCTCGCGCCGAGTGCGGTCGTAGTCGAAACCGCGGGGCTGACAGGGCTGCCTTCCGACTGGGGCGGCGCGCTTGCCCCCGCGGGCGCGCTCGACGTTGCGGAGTTCAACTGGCAGCTGGACGGCGGCTGGCGTCGCACGTCGTACAGCGCGCTCACGGCCGCTGCTCACGAGGCGCTGAGCGACGGGATGGTCAGCTCCGAACCGGAGGACCGCGGTATCGCCGACGAGCCTGCCGGGCCGCCACCAACCGAGCTGGGCGTTGTCGGGCCGACCGACGCTGCAGAGCTCCCGCTCTCAACGATGGCCAGCGGCCCGCGGCTCGGCACGCTGATCCACTCCGCCCTGGAGGCGGTTGATTTCGCGGATGGCGACTTGGACCGCTCGCTGACCGGTTGGCTTGAGCAACATGCCAGAGCTGGGTCGTCGCTGCTCGGTTGCCCACCGCAGGTGGCAGGAGCGGGGCTCGCGCAGGCGTTGCGCACGCCGCTCGGCGGACCGCTCGGCGCGCTTCGGCTTACCGACGTGGGCCGCAGCGATCGGCTCGATGAGCTCACCTTTGAGCTGCCGCTGGCGGGCGGGGACAGCCCTGCCGGCAAGGCGACGGTGGGCGGTATCGCGGCGTTGCTGCGTGAACACCTGCCGCAGTCGGACCCGCTGGCCGGCTATGCGAAGCGACTCGCAGATCCCGCGCTCGCACGGATCCTGCGCGGCTATCTGACCGGCACGATCGACCTCGTGTTGCGCACCCGTGATGGCGATGGTCGCTCGCGCTACTCGGTGATCGACTACAAGACCAACTGGCTCGCAGGCCCCGCTGAGGCGCTGACCGCCTGGCACTACCGGCCGCGGGCGCTCGCGCTTGAGATGCAGCGCTCGCACTACGTGCTGCAGGCGCTGCTCTACTCGGTGGCGCTGCACCGCTACCTGAGCTGGCGGGTGCCGGGCTACGACCCTGCCAGGGAACTGGCGGGCGTTCACTATCTGTTCCTGAGAGGCATGCTCGGTGGCGCGGCCTCTGATGGCACCGACGCAGCGGCGAGCGGCGTCTTCTCCTGGGAACCGCCGGGTGGATTGATCGTCGAACTGAGTGAGCTGCTCGATGGACGCTGAGAACGTGGAGTTGCTGGACGAACGCGCTCCGGAGCTGGCGCTGGGCGCATCCGGGCTGCTCGGGGAGTTCAACCGGGCCGGCGTGCTGGTCGCCGCCGACGTACACGTCGCCCGAGCGCTCGCGGAGCTCGCCGGCGTCGATCAGGAAACGGTCGTGCTGGCAGTGGCTTTGGCCGTGCGAGCGCCGCGGTTGGGGCATGTCTTTGTGGACCTCGCGCTTGCCGAGGGGGCGGTCCTGGTCGAGGACCAGGACCGCCCCCTGCCCTGGCCCAACGCAGCCACCTGGGCCACCCAGCTCGCCGCCTGCGAGGCGCTCGTCGCAACAACCGACGACCAGCGCCGCCCGCTGCGTCTGGATGGCACCCGGCTCTACCTCGACCGCTACTGGCAGGAGGAGACCACGCTCGCCGAGTCGCTTAAGCTCCGGGCGGAGATGCCGCTGCGCCAAGTGGCGTTGGGGAATCTGCGGGCCGGCATGCTGCGACTCTTCCCAGAGCCAGAAGATGCCTTGCAGCGCGCCGCCGCCGCCTGCACGGCGCTGCGCGGGCTGAGCGTGATCGCCGGCGGCCCGGGCACCGGCAAGACGACGACAGTGGCGCGTGCCGTCGCGCTGATCTTTGAAGAAGCGGCGGCACTCGATCCGCCCGGCCCACCACCGCTGGTCGCCCTCTGCGCCCCGACCGGGAAGGCCGCGGCACGCCTGCAGCAGGCGGTACGTGAGCAGGCGGCCACGCTTGAGGTCAGCGCCACTGTGCGCGCACAGTTGCAGGCGCTGCGTGGCAGCACGATCCACCGCCTGCTCGGCGCCCGCGGCGGCATCGGCGCGGGCGGCTTCAGGCACGGACCGCGTAACCGGCTCGCCCACGACTTGGTGATCGTCGACGAGACTTCGATGGTCTCGTTGTCGTTGATGACGCGACTACTTGAGGCGGTTCGGAGCGACGCCCGTGTGGTGCTGGTCGGCGACCCAGACCAGCTAGCGGCGGTCGAGGCAGGCGCTGTGCTCCGGGACATCGTCGGTCCGGCCGACTCCGGTACGAAGTTCGCGGCCGGGATGCGGGCGATCGTCACGCGCGTGACTGGAGACGATCAGCTTTGGGCAGCCGGCGCTGAGCCCCCGCGACCCGCGACAAGGTGGTTCGGGGACGGCGTGGTGACGCTCAGGCGCGGTCATCGTTTCGGCTCGGACATCGCCAGCTTGGCCGACGCGATCCGGCGCGGTGACGGCGACGCGACGCTCGTGAGGCTGGAGCGGGCGCAAGGCGCGATCAGCTGGATCCCGGACGATGGCGAACGATCAGCGTCGTTGCGAACAAGGGCGGTCAACGCCTACGGTGCGGTTGCCAACGCGGCTCGCGTCGGTGATGGCCCCGCCGCACTGACCGCGCTCGCACGCTTCCGTCTGCTCTGCGCCCACCGCCGTGGTCCATACGGGTTGGCGTTCTGGACCGCCACCATCGAGCGCTGGCTCGGGGATGCGATCGAGGACTTTGAGCCCGGGATCGGGCACTACGTCGGCGAGCCACTGTTGATTACCGAGAACGACTACGAGCTGCGCCTGAATAACGGTGACGCCGGCGTTGTGGTCAGCGGCGATCAGGGAGAACCGGCAGCCGCGATCTTCGAGCGCGACGGTCAGTTGGTGTCGTTGGCTCCGTCGCGCCTGACTGCGGTCGAGTCGCTCTACGCGATGACAATCCACAAGAGCCAGGGGTCACAGTTTGACGTCGTTGCGGTTGTCCTACCCGAGGGCGATTCACCGATCCTGACCCGTGAGTTGCTCTACACAGCCGTCACTCGCGCTCAGCAGGAGCTGATTATCGTCGGCAGCGAGGCGTCGGTTCGCGCTGCGGTCGCGCGGCCGGTGGCGCGTGCCACCGGCCTGCAAGAACGCCTCTGGGTCTGACCCCGCCTCGCCCGATCAGCCGGCCGAGGTCAACGTGAGCGCCACGTCGGCACGGGCGACCTTGGCGACCATGCCGGGCCGCGCCCAGTCGAATCCGGCCGCGTGATGATCGATCCGGACCTTGCCTTCGATGTGGAGATGGTCGCCGTGCAAGATCGCGTAGACGGGGAATGAGAGCGGTATCGCCTTGTCGCGCACCAACAGGCTGCCGGTCAGCGTGAGGTGATCATCGCTACCGGGCTCGATCGACTCGAGCGTGAAGTTCATCTGTGGGTACTCCTCGGCCGCGAGGTATCTCGCTGACTTGAGGTCCGCGTCGCGCTTGTCAATTCCGGTCTTCAGCGTGCCCGTCTCGATTACGAGCGTGCCGTGAGCGGCGCCGTCCTCGCCAACTCGCAGTTCACCCCTGAACTGGTCAAAGAAGCCGTTCACGGGAACCAGTCCCAGCATGCCGCGGGCACGGAAGTTCACCTCGCTCGAGCTGTGATCAACCGTCCAGACCCCCGCCGGCAAGCGATCGACGATCAGCGAGTGATCGTGTTCATCAGCTTCGTGGTCGTGGTCATGGTCATGTCCGTGGTCGTGGTCATGGCCGTGGTGCTCATGATCGTCGTGATCATGCCCGGCGTGGACCCCGTGATCTTCGTGGGCTTCAGGCGTCTCCTGGACCGCGGGCGCCTCCTGAGCGTCAGGCGCCTCCTGACCCGCGTGAGCCGCTTCGACCTCGTGCTGCTCGTCCGCTTCCTGATCCGACACAGCTGCCCCTCTCCTAGTTATCTCCTAAAGAGATGATGACGGTCGCACCGGAGAGACGCAGAGACAGCCCGGAGAAAGCGCTCTTGGGAAAGCGCTGACCGCATTCGGGTATCCCCAGCCACGTGCTATCGCGGTCGCGGCAAACGGTCTCGGTTTGGGTGGCACTCCGGACCCGGACTTACTTGAGCATCCGAAGGAACTGAACGAGTGCCTGGAACTTCTTCGGCGAGCTCTGCGCCAGACCTGCGAACGACGGCATCGGCGCCTTTGGCTCGCGCAACGCGGCACTGATCGCCGCAGGCCGCAGCGTCGCGCCAATGTGGGTGAGTGGTGGGCCGGGACCGTCGTTGCCGTTGTCACCGATCTCGTGGCAACCCTCGCAACCGGATTCTTCAACTACGGTTGCGCCCGCTCTAAAGGTCGCTCGCTGCGCACCCGACAGGCCCGAGGGCGGCTTTAGTGTCACCAGGTTGGGGGCACCGCGGCCCGTTACCGAGGGCCCGCTGCCCCAGGCTGAAGTACCAACACCAAGTACGCGGGCGCTTACCGTCTTGATGATCGCGCCGTCTGCGCCCCGCCACGTGATTCTCGGTGCGCCGAGGGTGGTTCGGCCCGTCAGCTCCGCATTCATGCCGCTCACGAAGACGTTGTTGATCACCTTGACGGTGCTGGTGACGGACGGAACACCGTCGGACGCCGGGTCGTGGATCGTCACGCTCGCGACTCCGTCGGGCACAACGCCGCCGACGCGACCGAACGACGTGTCTAGCCCCCAGTCGCGAACGTCCAGAGCGTTCGCGCCGCATACACCGCCACTCGTTCGATTGCCCGAGTACACCAGACAGATTCCGTCCCCACTCCCGCGCGCGCGAATCTCGCGAAGACTGGCAACCTGACGCCCCACCCAGGCAAGCGTCCTCGCACGTAGGGGTGCGGGAATCTGTTGCGAGTTCGCGCGAACGTCAGCGGCGATCGCCGCAAAGCAATCGAATTGCACCGGCCCACCGAAACGGCTGGGCGAAGACGATGGAACGATGTAATAGGACACTCCGTCCACAACTCTTGCCAAGCGGATGTAGCGGACGAACCTTCCCCTCGGTGCGTTGCCGCGAACCGCTCGCGGCAACGCGTCTTTGGCGGCGTAGGGCTTGCGAAGCACTGCCAAGACCGACAGCAACGCGTGATCTGGAACCCCGCCGGCAGTCGCTGGGACTGTCGTGGAACGCACGTGCGCACACGCGGACGACGACCCGCGAGCCTTTCGCACAGCGACCTCCAGGTAATAGAGCTCACGGGCCTGAAGAGACGCGTGGGGGCCGGGAACCGGAACGCCAGGCAGCCGCGCCGCCCTGGTTGTAGTTCGTGAGCTACCACCACACGCCGCGATCGACACAGCGCCCACAGCCGCAAAAAGGGCAAGGCGCCCAATTACTCCGCGCTCTCTCACGGCCCGCATCCTAAACCCAGCTGATCTGAGCAGGCGACTGACTTAGCTACTTGTTCGTGTGTTACAAGTGCGATCACGACCCCGTGCCTTAGGTCCGTTGACAACAGGTCGCTAGCCGACTTATAGTCTCCTGCCATGGAACTCCGGCCCCCGAGCTACTTCGTTCTTGCGGCGTTGATTGAGGGACCACTCCACGGCTACGCGATCATGCGGCGAGCTTCAGAGTTGTCGGATGGTGCGGTTCGGGTGACGACTGGCACGCTTTATTCGGTGCTAGACCGTGCTCTCGCTGAGGGGTTGGTGGCGGCTGGGAGCCCCTATGTGGTGTCTGGTCGCGAACGACGCGATTACTCACTGACCTCCGCTGGTCTGCTGGCGCTGCAGCAGGAGGCATCTCGCCTTTCGCACGCGGCTCGGGTTGTCAACACACGCCTGCGTCCATCGGGGGTTCTCGCGCCATGATCAGAGAACAGATCGCTCGAGCGGCTGTTCGTGCCTATCCACAGGCATTCAGAACAGCCACCGATCAAGAGCTTGTCGCCACCCTGCTTGAGGCCGGCGACCGTTCGGCCTTCTCGTTTTTGCGTGAGCTCGTATCGCTCGTGATGGCAGGGGTTGTGGGTAGGTCTCGCCGCGATGCCTCACGCCCGTTGAGGTGGTTGGCGGCAGACGCGGTCAAGTGGGCGAGCATCGTGAGTGTGGTCTGGTGGCTGTTTGAGATGCTGGATCAGGGCGACTACGTCGTGTGGCCATCGTCGGCGTCTTCCCTGTGGATGGATCTCTTCGATCCTGCTCTCGTGCTGGCTTGCTTCACGGCGGGACGTGAACGGATCGCGGGGTCGCTGGGGCTTGTCTGGCTTGGCTTTCGGCTCGACCAGTCCCCATGGATCGGCCATCTCGCTTTCCTCCATTTCCCTTCCGAGAAATGGGGGTTGCTGCAGATGGTTTTGCCGCTCGTTGGGTTCGCGGTGATGATGCTGAGTCCGCGTAGAGGACTCAGCAAGGAACGAACGCTTTGGTTGCTACTGCTGCCCGTCTTCGCGCTGTATGAGCGGCTGCTCGTGTCGCACGCGGCGGCGAGCAGGATTGAGCTTGGGGTTGCATTCCTCATCGTGGTCACGACCCAGCCAGCGTTCGGTGCAGGCGTAGCGATACTCGCCGCGTCATTGGCAGCTCATGTCCTGCTTTGGCCGCACCGCGAGCTTTCCCTTTTTATGGACACGATGCTCGCTTGTGTGCCCCTCGCATTGCTGCGTATCGGTTTGCAGCGTCAGCTCATCGCACACGGCCGATAGGGCTTCATCAAACCGCGACGCAGATCTTGCCGGCGTTGCGCTCGTTACGGGTTGTGTTGATGACGCGCGAGCCCGAGGAGTCGACGACGACATCCGTCAGCGATTGGAAACACATCTGCACAGCCTGCGACAACGGGGCGCCGCGGTCGTCCTGTGCACCTGCTCCACCCTAAGCGGCGTCGCTGAGCAGCTGACTGACTCGGTGGGGGTTCCTGTGATCCGCGTCGATCGACCCATGGCCGAGCGTGCCGCAGGGATCGGCGGGCGGATCGCGGTCGTAGTGGCCGTGCCTTCGACCTTGGCGCCGACCCGCGAGCTTCTCGCTGAATGCATCGCCAGCTCACNNCGATGTAATCGCTGCGCATGCTCGCCAGACGGCCGACCACGCTGATGTGATCTTGCTTGCGCAGGCAAGACGCTCGTCGGGGTGAAGGCCCGTCGGCGATTGCTTTGCGCCCAGGCAGAAGCCAGTGAGACGCAGAGACTTGCGGAGCGGTTGAGCTATGCCGTCTTGAGTTCGTTGAGCAGTGCCTCGACTCTGGTGGCTATCTCGTCTCTTGTTGCCCTGACGGCTTCGACGGGCTGCCCGCTTGGATCGGCTAGCTCCCAGTCGATGTAGCGCTTGCCGGGGATGAAGGGGCACTGGTCGCCGCAGCCCATCGTTACGACCACGTCTGCTTGCTCGGCGAGGTCGCGGGTGAGTAGTTGCGGTTTGCGGTCTGATAGGTCGATGTGGAGTTCGCGCATGACTTCCACTACCTCGGGGTGCACGTGATCGGCAGGCGCGGTGCCGGCCGAGAGTGCGCGATGTTCGCCGTGTGCGGCCCGCTCGAACAGTGCGCTGCTCATCTGTGAGCGTCCGGCGTTCTGTAGGCAGACGAATAGGACGGTGCTCATTGGTTCTCCGTTGCGAGTTGAGTTGGCTGTAGATCGGCGTGTGGCATGACGGCCTCGGCGGCCTCGTCGGAGGTGAGATCGGGGTACAGGTATCTGATCACGACTACCGCGGCTGCTCCGCCGACGAGCTGAGCGACGACGAACCCAGGGACTGATGCGGCTGCGATTCCGGCGAACGTGTTGGAGAGCATGCGGCCGACGTCGATGGCTGGGTTCGCGAACGACGTCGAGCTTGTGAAGAAGTACGCCGCGCCGATGTATGCGCCGACGGCGGCCGGGGCCGACGTGCCTCGCTTGGTGCGTGCGAGCGAGAAGATCACCAGCAGCAGCCCGAGTGTGGCGATCACTTCCGAGAATAGGTGCGCGCTCGAGGCGCGGTGTTTTGTGGAGATGCTGATGAGCGTCTCGGCGAACATCGTGTTCGCTGCCAACGCTCCGAGCAGGCAGCCGCCGATCTGCGCGGGGACGTAGGCGAGCGCATCGCGCCAGCTCAGGCCGCCAAAGCTCGCGTCAACGAGCGAGACGACCGGGTTGAAGTGCCCGCCGGAAACGGGCCCGAATATCAGGATGATCGTGAACAGACCGGTTGCGGTCGCGGCTGCGTTCTCAAGCAGTTCAAGGCCGACGTTCCCGGGCGAGAGTCTCTGGGCCGCGATGCCTGAGCCGATCACGACCGCAGCGAGAAACGCCGAGCCGAGCAGCTCCGCGGCCAGGCGGCGTCGGAGCGGAGCTTGGGTCACGGCCCGAAGTCTACGCATTGACAATCATCACTTCAATTGATATCTGTAAATTGATGAGCGTCGATCTGCCTGTACTTGAACTAACTCCGAAGACGAAGCGCGCCGCCGGTGAACCGTGTTGCGAGCCGGTCGTCTATCCAGATGTGCAGCGTGAGCAAGCGATCCGCATGGCCGAGGTCGCCAAAGCGCTTGGGGACCCGATTCGTCTGCAACTTGTGGACGTGCTGCGTAAGCACGCCGGGAAGGTATGTGTCTGTGAGCTGGTCCCTTTGTTTGATGTTGAGCAGCCGACGCTTTCGCATCATCTGAAGAAGCTGCGTGAGGCCGGGATCGTTGACTCCGAGCGTCAAGGACTGTGGGCCTACTACTACGTGATTCCCGAGGCATTGAAGGAGCTGTCCGCGTGGCTGAGCTAGAGCAGAGCTGCTGTTCACCACAGACACAGGCAACCTGTTGCGAACCGTCTGATAAAGCCGACTGCTGCGGCGCAGAACATGGCGACGGTTGCGGCTGCGCCGCCCCGACCACGGAACCCGTCGATATTCGTGAGGCTGTTCGCGAGAAATACGCCGCCTACGCGGTCGCGGCACCAGGCACTGTCCCCAGCCCCGCTGACCGCGAAGGAGCGTTCGGTGCGGTGCTCTACTCAGAGAGCGACGAAGGAGGGGCTGATGTGGCTGTCGAAGCGTCGCTCGGCTGCGGCGTCCCAACTGCGGTAGCCGATCTGCACGAAGGCGAGACGGTGCTCGATCTCGGGTCCGGTGCAGGAGCTGACGTCCTCATCTCCGCCCGACGTGTTGGCCCTAGCGGGAAGGCCATCGGTCTGGACATGACCGATGAAATGCTCGACCTCGCCCGCCGTAACGCCGCCGATGCCGGAGTGACGAACGTTGAGTTCGTCAAGGGCTACCTCGAAGAACTGCCGCTGCCCGACGCGAGCATCGACGTGATCATCTCCAACTGCGTGGTCAATCTCTCGGGGGACAAACCTACCGTCCTGCGCGAAGCAGCGCGAGTGCTGCGACCCGGCGGACGGTTTGCGATCTCCGACGTCATTGCCGACGAAAACATGGACGACGCAACCAAGGCCGACATGCAGGCCTGGACCGGCTGCATCGCTGGTGCGCTCACCGAAGCGGAATTCCGCGGGCAACTTCGGGCGGCTGGGCTGACCGACATCGAGGTTCAGCCTACGCACCGAGTGCATCCAAGCGCGAGCGCCGCGATCATCAGAGCCAAGAAGCCGACCCCTTCGCCACAGCGTGCCACGCACGGTCTCGCCATACCGGTGCAATTGACAAAAAGCAGCCGTCAAATCGGAGGCATGCCGTGACGATCGCGTTGCGCCACGCGAGCAATAGTCAGCGGTGAGCCGACGCGACCGTTCCCCAGATCCGCGCGAAGGGGGTGCGTCGGCCGCGTCGCTGAGATACGCGTCTGGACAGCTAAGCGGGGCCGGGCATCGATCAGTCAGATTTATCCGATATCTTGGTTGCGTGACTCGAATGACTGCAACCGACGCCGCCCGAAGCTTTTCGGACGTGCTGAACAGAGTCGCTGACGGGGAAGAGATCGAGATAACCCGAAGCGGCGCGTCCGTCGCCGTGATCTCGCCACCCAAGTCCAAGCTGATCTCAGCCGCCAGGTTCCGGGAGCTGATCGCCGCCGCGCCACGTCCTGACGCTGGGTTCGCGGACGATATCCGCGCCGCGCGTGAGTCCGCCACAGCGCCCGAGGATCCGTGGCGGTCCTGATCGATACTGGGCTGCTGGTCGACCTCGAGCGCGGTGTCTCGAATCCCGAGGTCGAGGGCGCGATCGGCGAGGAGGATCGGGCGATCAGCGTCATCACTGTCAGCGAGCTTCTACATGGCGTTCACCGGGCAAGCGGTGCGCAACGCGCACTGCGTAGCGCGTTCGTGGAGCACCTCCTCGCCGGCATGCGGGCGCTCGAGATCACTGAGCAGATCGCGCGCGTGCACGCTGACATCTGGGCTCAGTTGGCAGCCAAGGGCGAGGTCATCGGGGCGCACGACCTTTGGATCGCAGCCACCGCGCTCGCACACGGAATGGGACTCGCCACCGGAAATACGCGCGAGTTCAACCGCGTCCCAGGCCTACGCCTGATCGAACCGCTCGCTTAGCCTCCCCGAGTTCCGCGCGTTGCACGTCTCTCGTGCGCGGGGCGGTCATATGCGTCGGCGGGCGTAAGCAGGTCTGGCTGACGGGGCCGCATCCCGAACTGGTACCATTTTGGTATGAGCAAGCAGATCGCCGTTCGTTTGCCTGATGACCTTGTTGAGTTCGTCGATCAGGTTGTCGGGAGCGGACAAGGAGGAAGCCGTGCTGCTGTTGTGACTCGAGCACTGGAGCGCGAGCGGCGGCGAATGGTTGCTATGCGTGACGCGCAGATCCTCGCGTCCGCGGGACCGGATCTCGAACTCGACGGGCTCGCGGTATACGCAGCCGGCATTCCCGTCGGGGACTGATGCGACCGATCCACACCGCAGCGCTCGACAAATCACGGCCCGTTCTCGTGCTCACCCGTGAGATCGTTCGACCGCACCTCAACTCGGTGACGATCGCACCGATCACAGGCACCATCCGAGGGTTATCGACCGAAGTCCCAGTCGGCGCCCGCAACGGGCTTGACCACGACTGCGCCGTCGCGTGCGACCACATCACAACGATCCCGGTACACGCACTCGGCGAGCAAATCGGGTTGCTACTCGAGGATCAGGAGCCGGACCTGACCCAAGCGATTCACGCGGCCTTCGATCTCGACTAGAAGCACATCAGATGCTTACCTTCCGCGCAACTCAGGGCTCTTAGGGACGACGGCGAGATGCCCGCCGCAGGCGAAGAGGAGGTGCCGCCCCGCGTGATCCAGTTCGTGGCGGAGCGATCGTCCGCTTGCTCGAACTCCCGCAGATGCTTTGAGCTCTTTGCGGCACTGCGCCAACGCCGGTAAAGCTACGCCCGCCCCAGCGTCGATAATTCGTGAGTGAGTCCAGTAACCTATTTTGAGGCTACGGGGCACCCGCTAATAGGCAAGGCGCTCTTGTGAGATGAGGACTTCGTCCAGTAGTTTCGACGTTTTTTCAACCAGGGACGGTAAGAGAGCGCTGCGATCGATCTCGCTCCTGGAGAGGCTTCTGTTCGGCGGACTCGTCGAATGGCAGTTTCGGCGCGCGCTAAACATCGATGAGCAAGTAGCCAAGTATGGGCTGGTGGGGACCGTCCGGCTACGAACGGCGATGGTGTGGTGGGCAGTCGAGATCATCGTGGGATGGGTCGCAATCATCACGACCGTGACTGGTCCCCGCCAAGTAGCCACGGGTGCGTGGATCGCTATGGCTGTCGTGTTCGTACAGGGCCAGTATCGCGTCGCGACGGCAAGTCATTCGGGTCGTACTTGGAGGAAGACCAATCACTCCAGATGACCGGTAGGCGGCAGGAGAATCCGTAGCGTAAATGAACACGCAGCCGCACCGTCTAAACCGGTCTCAAAGGTGCGCCGCCGCTTCCCCCTGACCGAAAGCACTCGCCAGCCCCCCGGCCTGTGTTCACGATCGCGTTGCCACGAACTGGATCACGCGGGCGACACCTGCTCTTCCCGTGCGACGGGCATCTCGCCGACGCTCGCGGCGCACCTGGAATGCGCGGCTTGCGCAACCGTGGCGGAGCAATCGTCCGTCCTTCTGTTCGCCACGCAATCGCTTCTAGCGCAGAGCAGAAGCCGCTGAGCTTGCGGATGTACGCCGCGCTGATGCGCGATCACAGTGTGGCTGGCCCCGCCTCTCTGCGGGCCGAGCCAGGATTAGAGGTTGAACTTGTTCGTCGCCAAGATCCAGGTTAGGCCGTTGGGCTTGAACTTCGCGATGGCGGTGGTTGACAGACCAGACGGTTTCTTCTTTAGGAGCGACTTGCCGGTCTTGGTGAGGTGGATCGTCACGCTGATTGTCCCCGTGAGGTTCGTGCTTGCGGAGCCGTTGGCAATGGTGACGGTCTTGTGCTTCTTATGTTTGCCCTTGCCTGAGGTGACTCTGGTTGTCCAGGTGACGCTCAGCGAGCCAGCGGCCGGCGCTTGGAAGCTAGCCTTGAAGGACCCGTTCCGGACTACCGCTGCGATCGCCTTCTTGTCCGAGGGGTGCGCGATGGCGCTCAGCGCCGACATGATCTGGGTTGAAGACGCAGTCGCTGCGGGCGGTGGCCCGGGTGCTGCCGGAGGGGTACTGGGTACTGTCGTCACCTGCCCGTAGATGGTCGAGTAACCGACGGTCGAGCCGCCGGCGTTCGTGGCCGTTACCTGCAGGCGAACATACTGTCCGACATCGCTGCTGGTCAGCGTGTAGGAGCTACCAGTGGCGCCCTGGATGTTCGTGCAGTTCCCCCCCTGGGTTCCGCAGAGTTGCCACTGGTATGTGAACGCCGGCAACGAGCTCCAACCTCCAGGAGTGGCCGTGAGTGTGTCACCGGGCTGATCGGTGCCTTCGATCGACGGCGGTGAGCCCGTGTTGATGGGGGGCGAGGGGATTGTCGCTACGGCCGTTGGGTCTGAGCAGGACTCGGACGAGTTCGTCCCGTAGCTATTGATCGCAGAGACGCACACCTCGATCGTGTCGCCCGCATCGTTAGCGGTCGGCGTGTATGTCGGGGCGTCGCCACCGACCGCGTTATCGCAATCGGGACCGGCAGCGGCCGAGCATGAATACCAGGCGTAGTCGTAGCTGGTCGGACTCTCGCTCCATCCTCCCGTAGTCGCTTGCAGCGGCGATCCGACTGAGGGTGTCCCGGAAATCGTCGGGAAGGCTCCGGTCAGCGTCGGGACGTCGCCCGCGTGGCCGCCCGCGATGACCGTCGCCGTGACGGTCTCTGGGGTCGAGGAGGTGTTGTAGTTGATCGTCGCCGTGGGCGCAGACGCGCTGTCGCAATCGTTCGCGAGGGCAATCGTTTCGCCGTCGGTGAGCGGCGAGCCGTTGTAGTCGAACTCGCCGCTGATCGTTCCCGCGGAGATCAACGTGTACACCTGGCCTGGAACCAAGTCGTCGCAGTTCGAGTCACTATCGGTACCCAGGTCGAGGGTGAGACCGGCATCACCCAAAGTGATGCTGCCGCTGGCGCTCAACTGAGCGTAGTCAGCCGACGGGGTCGGCGTGGGCGGCAAGCTGGCCGGTTGGTCGACGTACATAGTCAGGTTAGCGGCGCCTCCCAACGTCACGTCGCCATTGACGTCAAGCGTCCCATCAGGAGCCGATCCCGCACCGATAGAGACATCAGCGCCGTACCCGAAGCCGTTATTGTTGCCTGCCTCGATTCCCGCGGCTAGTCCGTCTGACCCTGTATTAGCCGCCGCCACCTGCAGACCCGCGCCCTGGCTAAGCGAGACGCTCTCCAGAAATGGCTGGTCGCCCGGGTCGTTCGGGTTAGGTTCCACGACAATGGTCCCGTTATAACCGGCGGCGCCTGCAGAGACGTTCGTGTCCATAGAGGTTGTGTAAAGCGTTGCGTTCAAGAGCGTAACGCCGACGCTGTCGCTGGCCCCTGAGACATCGTCGACCTCCAAGCCGTAGGGTGACGGCCACGCGTTCTCGCCGCCAATCTCCCAACGCTGGTTGGCGCCGAGCTCAATCGGGATCGCGACGTCGGGAATGCCGTCGGGGCTTCCGACTTCACTGGGGCCCGCTTCAAGACCGACACTGCTGCTGTCGCCGTTGAGGGTGAGGCTGTCGTTACCTGCCGTTTCGGGATCGAGGACATAAGGTCTGTCGTCGGCAATCGCGAGTTGGTCGGCGGTTAGGTCGCCGAGATCATCCTCGCTCGCGTAGCAGGTCGTGGAGCTCGCACCGTCGTCACAAACGTTGCCGAGGTCAAGGAAGCTCAACGTCCCGAGCGACCCGCTTGGCGTGGTGTCACTACTCCAGTTATCCGCGAGTGACCAGTTCGCACTTTGATCGCCTCCAGCCCAGCCCGGGGCCGGTGGCGTGAGTGCCGTCGAGAAGACAGACACGCCGGTGTTTGCGGTCGCGAGCAGCGTCCCGTCCGGACTAAACGCGGCCGACACCGCCGCGAGTCCTGTGCCGAACGGTGAACCGCTGACCTGGGTCAGCGCCCCGCTTGGAGCGACCGTGAATACCGACATATTGTCGGAGCCGTAGTTTGGGGTCGCGAGCAGCGCCCCGCTTGGGCTGAACACGGCCGATAACGTCTCCGATCCTCCTGTGCCGAACGGTGAGCCGGGGACCTGGCTCAGCGCGCCGTCCGGATCGACCGAGAACATCACAACGCTGCTGCTGGTGCTTGCCGCGAGCAGCGCCCCGCTCGGGCTGAACGCAACGGAGCCAGGCTCCGCCGATCCTGTACTGAACGGTGAACCGGTGACCGGGGTAAGCGCGCCGCCGGAACCGACCGAAAACACCGACACGCTTTTGCTGTTGGTGTTTGCGGTCGCGAGCAGCGCGCCGTCTGGACTGAACGCAACCGAGCCCGGCAGCGATCCTGTGGGGAACGGCGAGCCGGAGACCGGGGTCAACGCGCCGTCGGCGCCGACCGAGAACATCGAAAGGTTGCTCGACCCGTAGCTCGCGGCCGCGAGCAGCGCCCCATTCGGACTGAACGCAACCGATTCGTAACCCTCTCCTGCTGTGTCGAATGGTGAGCCGGTGACCTGGGTCAGCGTGCCATCTGCACCGACCGAGAACACCGAGACACTGTTGCCACCCCCGTCTGGATCTGGAGCGTTTCCGACCGCGAGCAGCATCCCGCTCGGGCTGAACGCGATCGACCACGCCCACGGTCCTCCCGTGTTGAACGGTGAGCCGGTGACCTGGGTCAGCGAACCGTCCGCACCGACCGAGAACACCGAAACACCGGTGGCGTCATCGCTGTCGTCAAAGTTTGCGGTCGCCAGCAGACCTCCGCTCGGACTGAACGCAAGCGAGACCGGGGCCAAGCCGACCGCGAAGAAGGGCGAGCCCGGGACCTGCCCAAAGCCCAGCGCGCCCGCCGCGTTCGCCAGCGCCAACACCGCCACCGCGAAGCACAGACCCGCGAATCGCACGACCCTGCGAACAGGCAACCGATTGGCCCCAATGACAACACGGGCAGCACTGCTCGTCTCGCGGCTGCCTCCCGCCCGCGCACCCCCACGCATATGCCCCTCGTGTGACACCCCCGTGATTGTCCCGGAACCGTCTCGACTTCGCTCCACTGCCGGCCATACGCAGCGGGGAACTCACCCACCGTGCGAGCGAGCAGACCCATCGCACGATCGGCGAACGGCATCCAGTCCGCAAGTGTTTGCCGCGTCAACCGAGACACAAGCTCAGTGTTGGCAATGATCGAAATCACTCGTCAAAGCGGAGAGGCCGATGACGATCGCTCTGCCACGAACTCGATCGCCAGGTCGGCACCTGCTTCTCACTCGGCACGAGCATCTCGACCCCGCGGACGAGAGACGTGCTATGCGCGGAAGGTCCGCCGTGCGCTACGGCTGAACCTGATCGGCTTCACCCAAGAATTGTGGCATACACAACCACGGACACCAAAGACCCGCTTCTATGGCCGCACGTGCATCTCACCCAACGGCCGCGACAGACGTGCTTCGCGCGAACAGGAGGCATGGGCTTCCTTGGTGGCCAAGCATTGGTCGGCCTGCGGTGCGCGACTGCTTGCCGCCAAGGGTTAGTCCATATCGCGCTATTCCATAGACGAAAGTATTCATCCGCTAGTGAGGCGGCGTTCGGCCCAGAGGTTGCATCTCTTAGGCCTCTGGAAGCTCAGAGGTGAAGACGTCGAGGGGGATCGTCTCGTCGAACCGGATCATCTGCGCCTCGATGGTCTGGATACGTTCTCCTTCGTAGATCGCCGCGACCTCGAGGAGCACGCCGCGGTCTGCGTCGACTTCCAGTTCGTAGTGATCCGCGCCGCTTCCGAGTGGGTACAACGCCGTCACGATGCCAGACAGTTCGGTGGGCGGCAGACGCGTGGCGCGGGCTGAGATCGTCGCTCGTCCAGCGACCTCCGAGCGGCCAGTGACCTCGAACTCGAGTAAGTCGAGCAGTTTCTCCGGGTCCAGCATGAACGGAAGCCCCTTGACGGGGTTGGGGCTGCTCGGATCAGCTTCGTTGCTTCTTGTGGCCATACCCGGTTGCGACCACCACCAGAACCCGTTAGTCGCGACGCCCAGAAGCCCGTCTTGGGGTCCACCGTGAATCTCGTAGCGGAATCCGTCGTTCTGGCGCCAGACGTCCACCGAATGTTCGGTCTCGGACGGCTGCGGATCGCCGCCGAACCGGCCGTAGGTGGTGATCGAGCCGCCACCAGCACGTGCCGCCTCGATGTCAGCGTGCCGCGCTTCGCGGAGACGTTCCTCGTGGCGCCAGACGCGGTAGGTCACCCGGACGCTTTGGAATCGCGGAGCGGGCTCACCGAGCAGCGCGTTCAAGGCACGAAGCGGCGGGCCGGGGTCAGGAACTGCCCCGCTGGGCTGATCGGCGATGAGATGACGGCGTGCTGTCGTATAGGACTCCCCGGTGCGCGTTTGACGCTCGCGGATGAGTCGCTTGAGATTCTTGTGTTCGGTCACGACGTCCTCCTCGCGCGCGAGAGCAGTCCCCAGCTCCTGCATCCTCGGGCAAGGACGAATGTCATTACCTCGATCCGAGGAGGTAGTCCCCTTTGCCTTCACCAAGCGACCTCGCCGGGAGAGATCGAAGAAGGTTCGGCGGTAGATCAACGCCAACCGGGATGCTACATCCACCGTCGTCCCGCTAGCGCTTCCGCCGACCGACGCCCCTAGAACCGTCCGATCCCTTGGGTGAACAACATTGGCAAGCGGCTTACCGAGGCTGACAAGCGCGACCCCACGTAAGCAGCAGCCCGATTGCACCCGCTTTTCGTTCACGACACGTATGCCACCGCGAACGCCGAGTGCGCTGCTTCGCGCGCATTGCGCGTCTTCAGCTCGTAGCTCACCGTGTGTGGCAGAGAGCGTGAAATTTGCGTCCATCCCCTATGTGAGCTGCGTCGGCTGAGAAGTGCTGCTCCTTGGCAACCAACGGGTTTCTAGTCAGCTGGCTGTGGCGCTGGGCGGTGGACCCGCTTGCTCTGCGCTGGCGCTTGCGCAGCCGCCCATGCCACCGCGGCGGCCTCGGCGCGGCTGTTGACGCCGAGCAGTCGGTAGCAGTTCTCCACGTGCTTGTGGACGGTCCGCAGACTGATCTGCAGGTGTGTGGCGATGTCACGGTCTGCTGTCCCGATCGAGAGCAGTTGCAGCACCGTCGCCTGCCGCATGGTCAGGCCCAGGCCTAGCAGTGCCCCCACCTCGGGCGCCGGCTCGCGGCGATGAAATGAAGGCTTGGCGACGAGCAGCGCGCGGTAGCGAAGAGCGCTCCGGTACGCCTGGATCAGGAACGGCCTCGCGGCGTTGAGCAGATCGCGCTCGGTGTCGGAGAAGTCGAGCTTTTCCCGACAGAGGACGACGCCGAGGATCCGGTCGGGCGCGCTGGGTAGCGTAAAGGCGATCTGATGTTCGATCCCGACCTTTTGATAGACCTCGGCGTAGATCTCGAGCTCGTGCAGGCGCTCCATCGTCGTAACGTCAGAAAATCTCATCGCCCGGCCGTCGCGCGTACGGAGGAAGTGCTCAACAAGCGGATTCTGGAGATAGAGCCGTCTGAAGTCCTGCTCNNACAGCGGCGGGGTACGGCGGGTCGATGATCTCCATGATCGTGTCCGGATCAGGCCCGACATCGCTGATCGCGACCCAGTCTGCCGGCACGGCGTTTCGCAGCGCAACCATCAGCCCGTCCCGAAACTCCTCGAGCTCGAGCAGCCCCATCGTGTCCCCAATCAGCCCCAGGAGACGGTCCTGCATTGAGAGAGCTTCACTCGAAGTCATCGATCGGGGCCCGTGAGATGGCCGCTCGCGAATCTACCAGTGGCAGGCGCACCCACCGGCTGTCTGTCTCGATAACCGTCGAACCTCCTTTCCAGGCGGTTTCAGCACGCAGACACGACGCTGACGGCCGAGGGACCCGGACCTCACGTAGTGTTGCTCGTCGGCCGAAACTCTGGGATTGTGAACCCGCAGCTTGCCTTTGAGGCCAGATTTGCTTTCGCGTTCTCGTAGAACAAACCGGCCAGACGCCGCTCGCCGCCCACCGCCAATTCGATCGCGGCACTCTTAAGCGTTTTGCCGTCCAGCGTGGCGCGGACCGGGTCCGGTTGGATCACGGGTTCCCGAATGTGATGCACCACCTTGTATGCAAGCTTGGCGGATTCCCAAAAGGGCTTTTGACCAGTGATTTTCAGCAGCCTGAGCACTACCGAGCCATCGACCGTGACCGACCCGGTCGGACAGTCGGTAGGACCGTTCGCGCCCCCCACGCTGAACGTCAGTGATCTGATTTCCGTACGGCTGATCGCAACCGTCAGCGAGCCCGGCGATGGGTTAGGCCCGAATGACGCGGTCCAACGACCCGCTACCGGCAGTGGTGGCGTGCTGGCGCCGATGGCAATCGCGGGCGCCACGCTCAGCGCAAACAGCGCCGCCACGGTGATACCGAGACGCCGGCCACGCATCAAGCCCCGATGGTGATCCCGGCGGTGCCACACTTCGGCTGCTTCTGGTTGAGGCCGCCCTTGAAGGCTGCGACCTGAGTCCCATTTGCCGCCCAGACGGTATCCGTTCTCGGATCGACCGCGAGCGCGGTGGCATCCGCGACGCCGTACACGTAGCCGACGACCTTGTCTGTACGGGCATCGATCTCAGCTACCACGTCCGGACAGCCCGCGATCCCCGACTCACCCGAGACATAGACATCGTTCCTAACGGGGTCGACGGCAAGCCCCAAGTTCTCAGCGTCGATCGTGCCCTTGACCGTCAGCTTCAGCCCATGCACGCCAGGCCCGAGGACCCGCACCTTGACGGTGGCACTGCCGTAAACCACATACGTGCGACCGGTAGCGGGATCAGTGGCGACGCCCAGCGGCGACGCAGGCGTCGCAACCGTGACCGGTTTCGTGGTCCCGTTGAAGCCGATCGGCGTGTTGTTCGCACCATCGAACTCCCAAACGCCGATGGTGCCCTGCCCGCCGCCCACGTACACCGTTCTCGTTCCCGGATCGACACTGATCGCGAACGGGTAGTAGATGTTCGGGACAGTGGTCTTGATCGCACCAGTTCGCGCGTTGATGACAGTGACGCTGTAACCAGGGCCGGTGACATACATCACGCGATGCTGCGGATCGACGGTAATCCCCGGCCCAGCCCCGGCGACAGAGATCTCCTTAGTGATGTGACCGGTGTGAGGGTTGATCTCCACGACGGCGCCCGCGTCGTTTGAATCGGTTGTGGAGGCGCTGGTGGGAAGCTCATCGTCTGCGACCGCGAATACGCCGGCGGACGGATCGAACGCGACGCCGGCATTTGCGCCGCCGGGCAGTTTGATAGTCGCGGTGACCTTGTGCGTGCGCCCGTTGATCAGCCAGACTCGACCCGAGCCCGCCTGTGTCCCACCGTCCCCGGCAAGTGATGATCCGGTGACTGCGACGATGTTCGCTGCCGGGTCGACGGCGACGGCGTAGGCCGTATTGGCCGGACCATCGGTCTTGCCGTGCACGACGCTGGTCTCAGCGATCCCCAAGGCATCAGATGCGGCAAACGCTGACGCAGTCATGCAGCTCACGGCAGCGCCCGTGGCCAACATGGCCAGGAATACGCGCGGCGTCAACCGAGCCGCCCGTGTGGACAGGACTGTCTTGCTCATCTGGGTCCCCTGAGTCTGAGGTGGTTACCGCTTCCCCGGTCGGGAGCGCCAAAGTAGCTTGCCGGTCGTCCGCCTTCAACCGGTCCTACGTAATCGCTTACGTAGCGGTTCCAAGGAACGCTTAGCCAACAACGCCTCCTCGGAGCTAGCAGCGGAAGGCAATCGATACGCGTGATAGAACGAAGGCAAGTCTCGCTGGCGGGTCTAAGAGCGCCCTGCTCCTCGCCAAAGCGGAGCATCTCGAACAGATGCGAGTGGTCGCCATGGGAATCCCGGGAAGTTTTGGGTCCGGGATGTGGAAGCGATCGTCGTTGGACCGAGCGGCGGCTACGCGGTCGAAAGCACAGGTAGGTGTGTCAGGTGGGGTTGGGAAAGCCGTAGTCGCGCTCGACGGTCGCGATGCGGACGCGATAGGTGCGATACCACTGATCCCGTCCAAGCTTCTGAGCGAGTTGGTGCTCTGCAACCGCCTTCCATGCGCGCGCAGCCGCCGGGGTCTGCCAATAGGACACCGTAATTCCGATCTCCTCTCGGGCGCTCTCAATACCTAGGTACCCGGGCTGGTCTGAGGCGAGGGTTTCCATCCGCTCAGCCATCGTCGAGTAACCGGCAGCATCATTGTCGGCACGCACGGATGTGAAGATGACGGCGGTATAGGGCGGATCGGGTGTGGACGCGAGCCCAGGCATCGACTCGTCATCGTAACGAGCACAATTGATCCCGAGGCCCCCGTCACGCGATGCGGTTGTGGTCGGTGCGGTGGTCGGGATCCTGCCTAGGGTGCCGGGCCGGCTCAAGGGTGCGTGGTCGTGTGAGGTCGCTGATCAGCGTTTGAGCATCCGAACCGTCGGGTGTGTTTGTCAGCTGAGCATTCGCAGGGTGTTGAGCGCGTCGTCAACGTAGACGAGGGCGTTGTTCGGTGTGATCGCCAGCCCGAACAGTGAGCCCGCGCCTGATTGTGCATCGGCGGCAACGGTTGCGACCTGCTTGCCTGATGGGGTCGTCTCGACGATGTTGCCGTTGCCGGCGTTGGTGGTGATGATGTCGCCGTTCGGGGCGATTGTCAGTCCGAGTGGTTCGTTCAGATCGCGTCCAGACGTGAGCGTGATGCCGCTATCCGGTACCGCTCGCTTGCGGGTCATCGCATGCGGAACCGCGATGATGCGATTGCCGAGCGTGTCGGCTACGTAAAGGGTGCCGTTCGCCGCGAGCGCCACGCCGGTCGGCCCGATCACAAGCGCCGCCTTGTCGTCGATCCACGGGATCGCAGCGACGATGATCTGTTGGCTTGTGACACGCGGAACGCCACGGGATGTCGTCAACCGTATGCGCGAGACCGTTGCGGTGGGCACAATCCAGAGACCGGCGTCAGCGCCGCCGTTAAGCGTGTTGGTGACGAACAGCGTTGTCGTAGCGCCCCTTGTGACGGTCGCCATGCCCCACGGTCCCTCGACATCGGGACCTTTGATCGTTTCGACGGCATGGCCGGCTCTGTTGAGCACGATCAGGCAGCCGTGCTTCGCCGTGATGGCCTGCCCGTTGGTGGTCGGCAGGCTGCCGACCACGACATATCCGTGAGGAAGGACGGCCAGCGCATTGGTGAGCCCGACGCCTCCAGGGCAGGCGCCAGGGAGCGAGCGCGCAGTGAGCCGCGCAAACACGGACAGCTTCCCTGCCGGCGATATCTGCACGATCGTCGATCCTGTTCCCTGGTTGTTTGACTTGGCGTTGAAGTTGCTGACGAGAAAATCGCCTGCGGTCAAGGCACCAGTCGTGTGCGGGACGATGACAACCCCGTACGGGTTGACATCCCCGTTGCGCGGGACTGTCGAAGCGATCGTCGTGATCGAGTGCAGCGACGACAGATACGTTCCGATCTGCGCTGCACTACCGCTCGCACCCACGAGTGCGAGCGCCGCAGCCACCGCGGCTAACAGCACGACCCATCCAAGCCTCGCACGATGCATGCGATGCGAGTCTAATCCCACCCTGTCGCTACAGCGGTTCGAGCTTATCCCAGAGTGCACCGCCTGTACTCCCGAGTCGGAGCAAATCGCCACATGCGTGTGCAGAACGGTTGATTTGTCACGGACGGATTTGCGGCAAGGCGCTCGCGAGCGCGCCGCCACTTGATCACCGATTCTGGCGGCCGGTGTCCTCAGCTCGTGGAGCCAGAAGCGATCGTGTGGCGGCAGGCAGAATCCGTTTAAGTGCGGTGCTCAGTTTTGATGCCTTGCTCCTGAAGAACTGCCATCAGAGCCTTTGTAAAGGGGGCTGGATCGAGGTCGCCGCGCACGGCGAGTGGCTGGTTGTATCCACTACCGATGGCCACGAACGCCTCGGCGATGGATTCGGCCTCGTCGCTCGGTGCACCCGGAATCAGGTCCGCGACTCGGGCCCGCATCGTGGCCAGCTGCCGTTCGACGATCTCTGCCAGCGCTGGTGACACGGCAGCCTCGGCGAAGATCTGGGCTATCAGCCTGGCATGACCCTTCTCCCTGGCCATCACCCGTACGTGCTCTAGTAAGCGGCTTATGGATTCAAAGGTGAGAGCGTCTGGAAGCGCTACTCGCCTGCTCGCAGACGGCGATGATGCCGCCACGGGTCTGCACAATACGGCAGAAACGTGCAGAAACACGTACGCACGGTAGGATGGATCGTGCATGCTTGTCGCCGAACGTCGAGAACTGCTGCTCACCCGTCTGAGCAGCGAAGGCAAGATCATCGCCGCCGACGTCGCGCGGGAGCTCGGGATCTCCGAGGACAGCATCCGTCGCGACCTGCGAGATCTCGCGGCCGCGGGCCACTGCCAGCGGGTCTACGGCGGCGCCGTCCCGGTCTCCCGCGCCCTGGTCGATTACCGGTCACGCGCGAGCGTTGAACCGGAGAGCAAACGCCGCATCGCTGCTCGAGCGGTCCAACTGATCAAACCCGGGGATCGCGTGATCCTTGACGGCGGCACAACGACCCTCGCGGTCGTCCACGCGCTCCCGGCCGATCTCGAAGCGACGATCATCACCCACAGCCCGACGATCGCCGCCGCGCTCATAGAGCACCCCAGCGTCGAGATCCTGCTACTCGGCGGCCGGATCTACAAGCACTCCGCCGTCGCCTGCGGAGCCGCCGCCGCCGAAGCCGCCCGCGCGATAACGGGCGACCTCTTCCTGCTCGGGGTCACCGGCGTCCACGCCGAGCAGGGGCTCACCACCGGAGACGCCGAAGAGGCCGCCATGAAGCGCACCCTCGCCGCCCAGGCCGCCGACACCTACGTTCTCGCGAGCGCCGAGAAGATCGGTGCCGTCTCCCCCTATCTCGTCCTCACGCTCGATGCGATCACCGCCATCATCACTGACGCGTCCCCCGGCAGCACCGCCCTGCAAGCCCTCCAGCGGACCGCCCCGGCGGTCATGCTCGCCGCATAGCCGCAACCCCGTTCACGAGAGCAGACGCGACGATCTGTTGCGCAGCGCGTAGTTAACTGAAAAGGGTGGCCGTCACTCAAAAGCTGCCGTTTACCGGCATTCTTGAGGGGGCCACCCTTTACTTCAGAACTCAATCACCGCTAACTACAAACGTCCCAGGACTAAGACGGGCCCCGTGAGGAGCCCCTCACACCCAACCCCTGGCCGAGGCCAAAAGGTCAGGCTCGAGTGTCATGCCTGGGCGGCGTGACACTCCCGACCACCGGGACTGGCCGCCTCCTCAAGGGAGGCGCGTGGCCCAGCTGGGTCTGCGACCCTGGCCGAGTGGGCGATTCGCCTGAAGCTCGAAAAAGGTTACAACGGGAGCCGCAGCGGACGCGTCAGATGACGCGCGACATCGACTGGGTCCCGTGACCAAGCAGTCGCCCTTGGCTGTCGTAGGCGTGACCCTCGGCGAAGGCAACCTTGCGGCCGATCTTGAGCGCGCGCCCACGTACCTCAATCTCACTGCCGTCGGCCGGCAGTGGCCGCAGAAAGCTGACCTTCATCTCAATCGATGCGTAGGCGACGCCCGCATCGAGCTGGGTCTGTACCGCGACCCCCATCGCCGAGTCGAGCAGCGTGCAGAGCACGCCGCCGTGCACGAGCCCGATCGGGTTGAACTGCGACTCGTCCGGCGTGCAGTGGAACACGGCCTCTCCAGGTGAGACATGGCTGAGCCGCAGTCCGAGGATCGATGCGAACGGCGGCGGCGGGAAGTGCCCGTCGATCATGCCCTGAACGTAGTCAAGCCCGGAGAGCCCGGCCAAGTGCGGCCGCATGCTCTCCGGTGCCCACCACCAGCTGACCGTCTTGGTACTGGGCTCTCCCCAGGTCTCGGCGGCCTCGGTCTCCATTCAGTCGGCAACCGTAGCCGGAACCGCGGAGATGCGCGGCCCGGCGGTCTCAGGCCGCGGGCGCTTCAGCGCGACCATGCCCACGACCGCCGCAGAGAAGCCGATCACGGCAATCACAGTCCAACCGCGCTCAAATGCGACCAGCGATGCGTGCGGTGTCGCGGGTGACCCGACCACCGCGACGAACACCGAGACGCCAATGGCCAGGCCAACTTGGCGCAGCATGTTGACCACGGCTGAGCCGGTCGCGAACGACTGCGGTGGCAATGACGCCGCCCCGGTCGCCATGAAGGTCGGCAGCGTCAATCCGACGCCGATGCCGGTCAACAACGTGCCGGGCAGGACCTGCCCCAGGTAGTTCGGATTCAGACCGGCGCGCAGCGCCCACCAGGCGATGCCGGCTGCGTAGATCGTCGCTCCGGCGCCGATCACGCGACCCGGCCCAAAGCGCCTGATCAGCTTGCCTGTCAGCAGAAAGCCGAACAGCGGCACCATCAGCGGCCCTGGCGCAAATGCCAGGCCGGTGTGCAGCGCCGACCAGCCCCACACGTTCTGCATCCAGAGCACGATCGACAGCAACATCGCTCCGAAGGCGGTTGAGAAGGTGATCGCCACGACTGAGGCGCCGCTGAAAACCCTGACCTTGAAGAGGCTCGGATCGATCAGGGGGTTGTGATGCGTCTGCATCCTCGCGATGAACGCGGCCAGCATCAGCAGCGCCACAGCCAGGGCACCGATCACTCGCAACGAACCCCAGCCCCAGCTGTTGCCCTGCACGAGCGCGAGGCTCAGCAGCGCGATGCCCGCGGTGATCAGGCCGGCGCCGAGTGCGTCAGGACGCTTGACCGGATGACCGGGGACGTCAGGCAGGTGCCGCCAGCCGTAAGCCACCGCGAACAGGCCGATCGGGACGTTCACGAAGAAGACCCAGCGCCAGCTCAGCGCGACCAGTACCCCGCCGACGACCGGCCCGAGCGCCGCCGCGGCGCCGCCGACAGCGGTCCAGGCGCGCACGGCACTGTGTCGCTTCTCAGGCGCGGTGGTCGCGAGGATCAGACTCAGCGAGGTCGGGGTCAAGAGCGCCGCGCCGACGGCCTGCACGATGCGGAAGGCGATCAACATGCCCAAGCTGGAGGCGGCCCCGCAGGCCGCCGAAGCGAGCGTGAACAGCAGCGCCCCGATCAGGAAGCCGTTCTCGCGGGAGCGGCTCTCTGAGAGTCGGCCGAGTATCACCAGCAGCGACGCGTAGACGATCGCGTAGGCGTTCAGCACCCAGGAGAGCGTGCTCAGGTCCTTCTGGTGCAGGTCGCGGGCGATGCTCGGCATCGCGACGTTGACGATGAAGAGATCGATGCTCGCGAGCACCACGCCCGCGCAGACGATGATCAAGACGCGTGTGGCCGAAGCGTCACGCCTACGAAGCTGGCTTAGAGTTTGCATAGCCAGAACTGTATCAGAGCTAGCTTAGCTGTCTATATGCCAGCTACAATACGGCGCATGAGCACAACCATCCAGATGTCCGAGGAACTTGGCCCCCGCTCCGGCTGGGGCAAGGCGATCGAGTGCCCGATGGCCAGCATGTTCGAGATTCTCGGGACCAAGACCTCATACCTGATCATGCGCGAGGCGTTCTACGGAGCCACGCGCTTCGAGGAGTTCGTCGAGCGCACCGGGATCAGTGAGCCCGTCGCCGCCGCGCGTCTGCGTGAGCTGACCGCCGAGGGGCTGCTGGAGAAGGTCCCCTACCGCGAGCCGGGTCAGCGCACTCGCAGCGCTTACGAGCTCACCGAGAAAGGCTCTGACCTGCTGCCTGTGCTCGTCGCGATGATGCGCTGGGGCGACCGTTGGCTGTTCACGAACGGCGCCAGGGTCGAGCTGACCCACGCGGATTGCGGCGCCCAGGTTCATACCGAGCTACGTTGCGACGCCGGTCACCCGGTGCCGACCGACGAGCTCGAGCTCGGCCTCAACCCGCGCCGGCTCCGGGCCGCTCGCTGAAGTCAGGCGGCAGCGTCTCATCGAGCGCGAAGATCGTCGCTATCGATGCGGCATTGGCGGTCGGGCTGGTCGTCATCACCTCGCCTGACTTGAGCCGCGCCGAGTAGATCGAGGCGGCGTTGAGGCGGCGTGAGACGACGGTCGCCTCAACCACGGCGATGATCGTCGGGACCATCAGCTGGTCGAGGTGACGCGTCAGTTCAAGCACGATCACCACCCCGGAGAGCGGCCCCTGCATGGCTGCGGCAAGGAAGGCGCCACCACCGATCAGCGCGTAGCTGCCGGGATGGGCCCCATGCCAGACGTGCGTCCACAGCGCCCCGCCGACCCCCGCCAGCAAGACGCCGACTGAGAACGTCGGCGTGAACAGACCACCGGGCGCGCCCGAGGCGACGCAGGCGGCGGTGATCAGC
>PLES01000159.1 GCA_003137075.1 Solirubrobacterales bacterium | reverse complement strand
CGTTCGGCCTGCCGGCCGAGAACAACGCAATCAAGACCGGTGTGCCGCCGCGTGACGCGACCGAAGCGTCGATCGCCTCATTCCAGAAGGCCTTCCGCTCCTGGGGCATCTCGATCGACTGGTCGCGTGAGCTCGCGAGCCACACCCCTGAGTACTACCGCTGGACGCAGTGGATCTTCCTGCAGCTCTACAAGCGCGGGCTGGCCTACCGCAAGTCTGCGGCTGTCAACTGGTGCCCCAACGATCAGACGGTGCTGGCCAACGAGCAGGTTGTCGACGGCCGGTGCGAGCGCTGCGGCTTCGAGGTCGAACTGCGCCAGTTGGAGCAGTGGTTCTTCAAGATCACCGACTACGCCGACCGGCTGCTGGACGACCTCGACGGGATCCGCTGGCCCGAGCACGTCAAGCTGATGCAGCGCAACTGGATCGGGCGCAGCGTCGGTGCCGAAGTCAACTTCCGCTGCGAGGCGATCGCCACTGACTACCCGGTCTTCACGACCCGGCCGGACACGCTCTTCGGAGCGACATTCTTCGTGATGGCGCCCGAGCACCCCGACGTCTTCAAGCTCGCCGCCGGGACCCCCGGCGAGGCTGAGGTCCACGCCTACGTAAACCACTCGCTGACCGAATCCGACGAGGACCGCGGCTCGGCCGAGAAGCCCAAGACCGGCGTCTTCCTGGGACGCACGGTCACCAACCCGGTGACCGGTGAGCAGATTCCTATGTACGTCGCTGACTACGTGCTGATGGAGTACGGCACCGGCGCGATCATGGCTGTACCGGGCCACGACGAGCGGGACTTCGCGTTCGCCAAGGCCTACGACCTGCCGATCCGTCAGGTGGTCGCTCCGGCCGACGGCTCAACGCCACCCGCTGACGAGGCCTACGTCACCAAGGCCGACGACGCCGTGCTGGTCAACTCCGGTGAGTTCGATGGGCTCACCCCGAAGCAGGGCTTCGAACGGATCGTCGGCTGGCTCGAGTCCGAGGGCATCGGTCACGGGTCGGTCAACTTCCGCTTGCGCGACTGGCTGCTCTCCCGTCAACGCTACTGGGGCTGCCCGATCCCGATCATCTATTGCGACGCCTGCGGCATGGTCGAGGTCCCCGAGGACCAGCTGCCGGTGACGCTGCCTGACATCGAGGACTACAAGCCCAAGGGCAAATCACCGCTTGCCGCGGCCGAGGACTGGGTCAACACCAGCTGCCCGTCATGCGGCGGCCACGCGCTGCGCGAGACCGACACGATGGACACGTTCGTGGATTCGAGCTGGTACTTCCTGCGCTACTGCGACGCCACCAACGACCAGGCCGCCTGGAACCCAGAGGTTCTCAAGCAGTGGATGGCGGTCGACCAGTACATCGGCGGTGTCGAGCACGCGATCCTGCACCTGCTGTACGCGCGCTTCTTCGTCAAGGCACTCGCCGATATGGGGCTGGTCGACGTGCAGGAGCCGTTCAACGCTCTCTTCACGCAGGGCATGATCCTCGGCCCCGACGGCCACAAGATGTCGAAGTCCCGCGGCAACGTGATTCCGCCGACGCCGCTGATCGAGAAGTTCGGCGCCGACACCGTTCGGACCTACATCCTCAACATGGGTCCGCCCGACCAGGACGCCGCCTGGAACGACAACGCCCTGGCCGGCGCCCACCGCCTGCTCTCACGGATCTGGACCGTTGCCGAAGAGCTCGCGGCGGCCGGGGGAGGCTCGCCGGCCACCCCCGCGCAGGATCCGTCGCGGCAGCCCGCCGGCGCAAGCGGTGACGCGCTGACCCTGATCCGCAAAGCCAACTGGGCGATCGACCGGGTGACCGCCGAGTTCGGCGGGCGCTTCGGCTTCCACAACGCGATAGCGGCCGTGACGGAGCTGGTCAACGACCTCTACCGCTACCCGGACGCCGAACTCGAGGCCCGCCGTTTCGCTGCGACCACCGCGGTCTCGCTGGTCTTCCCGTTCGCGCCGCATCTCGGCTCCGAGGCGTACGAGCTGCTGACCGGCCGCCGTGCCTGGGAGGACCCGTGGCCCGCTGCCGATCCGCAGATGCTGGTCGCCGACACCTTTGAGCTGGTCTGTCAGGTCAACGGCAAGGTCCGTGACCGCGTGCAGGCCGCGGCAGATGCCGATCGCGCTGCGCTCGAGCAGCTGGCGCTCGCCACCGCCGGCGTGCAGCAGTACGTCGACGGCCACGAAGTCGTGAAGGTCGTGGTCGTGCCCGGCAAGCTGGTCAACGTCGTAGTTCGCTGAGATGCCCGCTTACGTCGCAGTGGTCGGTGCGAGCAAGGCGACTGATCAGGACACGCAGGACGCCGAGGCGGTGGGACGGTTCCTCGGCGAGCGCGGCGCTTTCATCGTCTGTGGCGGTCGCGGCGGCGTCATGGCGGCCGCGTCAAAGGGCTGTGCGGAAGCCGGTGGCACGGTCATCGGCATGCTGCCCGGTGACGACCGCAGCGACGCCAACGAGTGGGTCTCGGTGGCTATCCCAACCGGGCTCGGTGAGCTGCGCAACGGGTTGATCGTGCGAACCGCCGATGTGATGATCGCCGTCGGCGGCTCCTACGGAACGCTCTCCGAGGTCGCCCTCGGACTCCAGGCAGGACTCAAGGTCTTCGGTTTGCACACCTGGGCTATCGACGGCATCACTGCCGTCGATAGCCCAGGTGCGGCGGTCAACCAGGCGCTCGCGTCGCTGCTGGGCTGAGGCGATCCGAGCCTTCACTTCGACTCTGGGGGAGAAACTCGGCGTACGGCCGAGGAAGTCCCCCAGAGTCGCGAAGTGGCCGCCTGCGACGGCTTCGCGACGGCTCACGACGGCTCGCGACGGCTCGCGACGGCCCACGGCTCGCGACGGCTCACGGCAGCCGGACCCGCCGTCAGCCGCCGCCCCTAGACTCGGCCGCCCGTGCCGCCAGCCTTCAAATCCGCCTACCTGATCCATGGGGACGACCACGGCCGCATCGCCCAGCGGCGCGCGAAGCTGCGTGAGCTGGCCGAGGCGCAGAGCGGGGCACAGGGCTTCGAGCTCTTCGAGGGCGATGCCTCCAGCCCTGAGACGGTTGCGGCGGCGCTCAACGCGATGACCTTCGCGATCGGGCGCCGCTTCATCATCGTTGACGGCGTCGAGCGCTGGAAGGAGAAGGATCTCGACGCGCTCGAGGCTGCGATGGCTCAGATCGACCCGGATACGACAATCTCCTTCTTTGCGCGCGAGGATGGCCGCTCGAAGGCTCCCAAGCGCCTCCACGATGCCATCAAGCGTGCCGGCGGCGAGATCTCGGTCCAGGAGAACCTCAAGCCGTGGGAGCTTCCCAAGTGGGTCACCCAACAGGCGCGCGCCTACGGCCTGGGGCTCACCGCAGAGGCCGCACGGGCGCTCGTCAACCAGGTCGGTGAGCGCCAGGAACGCCTGCTCCGGGAGCTCGAGAAGCTGGTGCTCGAATTCGGGCCGGGAACCGACCTCGATGCCGAGCAGATCCAGGACCTGACCGCCTCCTCGGCGGAACACAAGGCTTGGACGCTGGCCGACGCGCTGCTCTGCGGCGATCCGGCCAGAGCCACCCGCGCCTACCTCCAGATCCGCGCCCAGGGCGAGCGCCTGCCAGGACTCATCTACTGGATGAGCTCAAGAGTGCGCCAGGCCCATCAGGCGGCGCGGGCACTTGAGGCCGGTCAGTCGCAGGCCACCGTGCGCGGCGGCCTGCGAATGCCGCCCAAGGCCGCCGACCAGCTGATCAGCGACGCACGGCGGATGGGTGCCGATCGCCTGCGCCAGGCGATCGAGATCATCGCCGACTTGGAGCTCGCCTCGCGTGGGGGCAGCAAAAAGGGCGGCAGTGAAGACACTGTCGCCCTACTTGCAATTCAAGCTATAGCCGGCTGATCGCCGGTCGCAACCAAGGGCATGACGTTCGTCCGACCAAAACTTCTAGATCTAGAAGTTTTGGTCGGACGAACCACTTCGCGAAGCTCTGGCAGGCGTCAGCCAGCCGTCGCGCGAAGCGCGAGGTTACTCAGCCTTGGTGGCGCGATCGATCGTGCGAGCCGCACGTGACTTCTTACGAGCACCGTTGTTACGGTGGATCGACCCGCGCTTGACAGCCTTGTCGATCGTCCCGACGAGCGTACGGTGCTCCGTGTCGATCTTCTCGGCGTCGCCCTCGGCGACCGCAGCCTCAAGGCGGCGGAAGTAAGTCTTGATGGCTGACGTGTAGCGACGGTTCTCGTCGCGCTCACGCAGCGCGCGCTCGATGCGCTTCTTCTGTGAATGGATGTTGGCCATAAAAGTTTCTGTGAGCGGATTGGACAGGCGGAAGCGGAGGCGTTCGCCTGCCACGCGGTCCGTACTATAGCGAGCCGTTGCCAAACGCCGATGATCCGTACGGGGCCGAGCCGAAGCCCCTGACCTTCGAGGGGCGCGAGAGCCCGCAGAACGTTAACCGCCGTGTTTCCGTGAACACGGCCATCTTTGCGATCGCCACCGCGCTGTCTCGCGTGGCCGGGCTGGTTCGTGAGGTCGTCGCGACGGCGTATATCGGGACCGGGATCAAAGCGTCCGCGTTCACGTTCGCCTCGCAGATCCCGAACCTGATGTCGAACCTGTTCGCGCAGGCCGCACTCTCCGCCGCGTTTGTCCCGGTCTTCACGGACCTGCTCCAGCAGGGCAAGAAGAAGGAGGCGTTCCGACTCGCCACCACGCTCTTCTGGATCGTGATGCTGGTGCTCGGGGCGATCACGGCGATCGGGGTGGTCGGGGCGGGGCTGATCCTGCCGCTGTTCAACTTCCACAACCACTTTGACGGCGATGTGGCCGCCTCCCTGACGCAGATCATGTTCCCGGTGGTGCTGCTGCTGGGCATGACCGGCGTGCTCACCGGGATCCTGCAGTCATACGACGAGTTCTCAATCCCGGCCCTCGCTCCCGTCGTCTGGAACGCCGTCATCCTCGCGCTGCTGGTCCTACTGCACAACAACTTTGGGCATGGCAACGGTGTCTATGCCTACGCGGTCGCCTGGCTGGTCGGCACGGCCGTGCAGATGCTGCTGATCGCCTCTGCGCTGCGCCGGATTGACTATCGATTGTCGTTCCAGATCGACTGGCACGATCCACGCATCCGTCAAGTGTTCACGCTGATGCTGCCGGTGACGATCGGCTTGGGCATCGTCAACCTCGACGCGCTGATCAACTCGACCATGGGTGCCCTCTTGCCGGCTTGGACCCAGGGCAACGGCCCGCGTTCGATCCAGCTCGCCTTCCTGCTCTACATGATGCCCCAGGGCATCTTCAGTGTTGCCGTTTCTACGGTGCTTTTCCCGACCCTCAGCCGCCAGGCGGCACGCCGCGCTGCGGGCGACATGCGTCACACGCTGGCTAACGGAATGCGCCAGATCCTGCTGCTTCTGCTGCCGGCGGCGGCGGGAATGATGCTGCTGGCTCGACCGATCGTGCGCCTGTTGTTCATGCACAGCGCGAAGTTCACGCCGCTGTCGTTGCACCTGACCTCTGAAGCGCTCTTTTGGTTCGCGTGGAGTCTCCCGTTCGCTGGGCTCAACCTGCTGATGACGCGCACATTCTTCGCGCTGCAGCGCCCCTGGATTCCCACGAAGCTCGCCGCGATCAATATGACCGTCGATGTCGTCGTCAGCATCGGCCTCTACAAGCCCTTCGGCATCGCCGGTCTGATCATCGGCACGGCAGCGGCAAACGTCGTCATGGCGTTCCTCCAGTTCCGGCGTCTGCGGATCGGCTTCAACGACTACCTCGAAGAGGATGAGACGTTGATGATCGCCATGCGGATCCTTGTCGCCTCGATCCTCACGGCCGCGGTCGCGCGTGGTGTCTGGGCGCTCTTTAACAGCGTGCTCGGCCTGTCACTGTTCGGCCAGCTGATCTCGGTCGGCGCTGCGGTCATCGCCGGCGCCGGCTTCTACGTCTGGACGATCTCGCACATGCGCGTCCCCGAGTGGCAGCAGATCTCCGCGATGCTCGGTAGCCGTCTGAGACCGTAGTCGTCAGCGCTCAACCATTAGCCTCTGCGCCGTGCTGACGCTCGCCGTACTGTCAGGTCCGTGGCCCCGTCTGGGAGTGATCGTGGCCGCGCTGCTGGCGGGCGCCGGGATCCTTTCGCGCAGCGACATCCGTCGCGCCTGGGCGATGTTGGGAGCGATGCTGCTGGGTCCGGGTCTGCTGCTTGACGACGTCTGGCACTCCTCGCAGCTCTCCTACGCGCACCGTCATCCGGCCGAGGCCGCCGCCGCGGCTCTCGCGGGGTTGGTGGTGCTCGGCGTCGCCGCCTACGCGATGCACCGTCGGCCGATGCTGGTGCCACTGCTGACGATGCTGGCGTTGCCGTTCCGGATCCCGATTAACACCGGCGGCGTGGCTTCTACCGGTGCCAACAGCTCTGACCTGCTGCTGCCGCTGTACCTCGTGGTCACGGCCGCGGCCTTGGCCTGGATCGTGCCTACGTTGCGCGCCTACCACGGCGGCGGCGCCGTCGCGAACGTGCGGCGGGAGCGCCCGCCGCGACACCTCTTTGAGAAGCTTTTGAGCGCCTTCATCGTGCTGTATGCGATCCAGGGGCTGTACTCGCCGGATTTTGAGAAGGCGCTGCAGAACGAGGTCTTCTTCTACCTCCCGTTTGCGGTTCTGCTGGCGCTCCTGCGTGACATCGAGTGGACCCGCGATCTCCTGGTCAAATGCCTGACCCTGACTGCCGTCGTCGCAGTGATCTCAGCTCTGATCGGATTCGGTGAGGAGATCACGCAGACGCTCTGGCTCAACTCAAAGCTGGCCCTGCAGAACCAGCTGCACGAGTACTTCACGGTCAACTCGATCTTCTTTGACCCGAACATCTTCGGTCGATACCTCGCACTGGTGATGGTCCTGCTGGTGACCGTCCTGCTCTACGACCAGCGCGTCCGCGCCCAGATCGCGTCGATCGTCACGCTGGCAGTCCTCTGGGGTTGCCTGATCTTCACGCTCTCACGCTCGAGCCTGGCGGCACTCTCACTCGGCATGGCGGTGCTCGCGGCGCTGCGCTGGCGCGCACGACCAGTGCTCTATCTGGCGGTCGCTGTGATCATCGCCGGCGCCGTTGCGGTGGCGACGCACCCTGCGAGGTTCGGGCTCAACCAAGGCGTGAACAACGCTTCGGACGGCCGCGGCAACCTGGTCACAAACGGCATCAAGTTGTTCGGCGAGCGCCCGCTTCAGGGCTGGGGCTCGGGTTCCTTCTCCACTGAGTACACGCTCAAGTTCCCGATCGCCGCGCGTTCCGTTTCGGACTCGCACAACATCCCGGTCACCGTCGCCAGCGAGCAGGGTCTGATCGGCCTGGCGCTCTACGTGGCGCTGGTCTTGGCGGCGATCGCGACCCTGATCCGCAACGTGCGCGGTGATCCCTTCCGCGTCGGCATCGCCGCGACCTTCCTGGCGCTGCTGCTGCACACGATGCTCTACGCGGCCTTCCTTGAGGACCCGGTCACCTGGACGCTGCTGGGCATCGGTGGCGCCCTGGCGACTGCGGCGCGGCCGGCCAACGCCGAAGCGGCGCCTGACAGCGGTCGCGGCGGCCGGCTTCGCGTCGGAGTCTGAGGGATGGCCGAGCCGGCGCCCGCTCGCAAAAAGCTGCTGTTCGTCAAAAGCCGCAAGGCGAGCTTCATCGAGCTAGATCAGCAGCTACTCGCCGAGCAGTACGAGGTCACCGTGATCTACCAACCGGGCCACTACGCGAGCCCGCTGAGCACGCTTCGTGCCGTCCGCGGCACGGATGTCGTCGTCGGCTGGTGGGCCTCATGGCACACGTTCCTGCCGTTCACCATCGCCTGGCTGCTACGCAAGCCGTCGCTGCTGATCGTCGGCGGCTTCGACACCGCCGCCGAACCTGAGTACGGCTACGGCTTCCAGCTCGGCGGTCCGCGCAAGTACCTGAGCCGCTTCACGATGCGCCGTGCCCGCACGCTGATGACCAACTCCGAGTACTCGCGTGGCGAGGTAGAGCGCAACTGCGGCATTCCGGCGGAGCGCGTCACGGTCGTCTACCACGGCGTGCCAGACGCGGCGCCGCCGGCGGTTGAGAAGCAGCCGCTGGCGATCACCGCCGGGATCGTCGATACGACCAACCTCGACCGCAAAGGCCTGCGTCCGTTCGCAGAGGCCGCCGCACTGCTGCCAGAGATCGAGTTCGTGCTCGCCGGACGGCTGGCTGACGCGGCCGGCGAGCAGCTGGCCGCCAACGCCCCGGCCAATCTCAAGATCAGCGGCTGGCTCGAGGACAAGGATCTTCAGGACCTCTACGCGCACGCCGCCGTCTACGTGCAGCCCTCAAGGCACGAGGGCTTCGGTGTCTCGGTGGCCGAGGCGATGCTCGCTCGCTGCGTGCCGGTGGTGACGTCGGCGGGCGCACTTCCGGAGGTCGTGGGCGACACCGGGGTGATGCTCAGCGATCCGCGACCACAGACGATCGCGGCCGGCATCCGTGAGGCGCTGACCCTCGCTCCCGGTGACGCCGCGCGAACCCGTGTGCTCGAGCGGTTCAGCGTCGAACAGCGCCGCCAGGGCCTCTACGTCTTGATCGAGTCGATGCTTTCGTAAGCTAGACCGCATCACCGACCAGGCGCACATCCGCAACTTCTCGATCATCGCCCACATCGACCACGGCAAGTCGACGCTGGCAGATCGCATCCTCGAGCTGACCCACACCGTCGACCCGCGGGCGATGCGCGCCCAGCTGCTCGACTCGATGGAGCTCGAACGCGAGCGCGGAATCACGATCAAATCCCGCGCCGTCCGGATCTTCTACACCTCGGCGCTCGACGGCGAGACCTACCAGCTGCACCTGATCGACACCCCCGGGCATGTCGACTTCACCTACGAGGTCTCACGCTCCCTCGCCGCATGCGAGGGAGCTCTGTTGGTGGTTGACGCCAGCCAGGGCGTGGAGGCCCAGACGGTCGCGAACGCCTATCTGGCGATCGACGCCGGACTCGAGCTGATCCCCTGCATGAACAAGCTCGACCTGCCCGGCGCCGAGCCCGAGCGCGTCGCCGAGGAGATCTCTGACCTGATCGGCGAGGACCCTGATCTGGTCCGCAAGATCAGCGCCAAGACCGGTGAAGGCGTGACCGACGTGCTCGACGAGTTGATCGCTCGCGTGCCGCCGCCCTCCGGTGATCCGCAGGCGCCGCCGCGCGCGTTGATCTTCGACTCCGAGTTCGATCAGTACCGCGGCGTGATCGCCTACATCCGCGTCGTCGACGGCACTTTCACCAAGGGCGACGCGATCGTCGCGATGCAGAACCAGACGACCGCTGAGATCGATGACATCGGCTTCTTCAACCCTGAGATGACCTCGGTCAAATATCTCGGTCCGGGAGAGGTGGGCTACGTGATCACGGGCCTCAAGGAGGTCACCGCCCTGCGAGTCGGCGACACGCTCACGCGCGCCCGCCACGGCGCGACCGAGCCGCTGCCCGGCTACCGCGACGTCCAGCCGATGGTCTTCTGTGGCCTCTTCCCGATCGACTCCGACGACTACCCTGACCTACGCGACGCGCTTGAGAAGCTGACGCTCAACGACGCCGCGCTCGTCTGGGAACCGGAGACCAGCGATGCGCTCGGCTTCGGCTTCCGCTGCGGCTNNTTCCTCGGCCTGCTGCACATGGACATCGTGCGTGAACGCCTGGAGCGCGAGTACGACCTTGACCTGATGATGACGATGCCGAGCGTCGAGTATGAGTTGACGATGACCGACGGCACGGAACTGCGAGTTCACAGCCCCGCCGACATGCCGGAGCCGAGCAGCGTCAGCGAGGTTCGCGAGCCCTACATCAGAGCGTCGATCCTGACCCCGAAGGATTACGTCGGCACGATCATGGAGCTCTGCCAGGAGCGTCGCGGCGAGCACGCGGGCATGCACTACCTCTCGGCCGAGCGCGTGCAGCTCACCTACGACCTGCCGCTCGCTGAGATCGTGCTCGACTTCTTTGACCAGCTCAAGTCGCGCTCCAAGGGCTACGCCTCGTTTGACTACGAGATCACCGGGATGAAGGAGTCTGACCTGGTCAAACTCGACATCTTGCTCGGCGGTGATCAGGTTGACGCTTTGGCGATGCTCGTGCACCGCAGCAAGGCCGAGGCGTTCGGGCGCAACATGGTGGAGAAGCTCAAGGAGAAGATTCCCCGCCAGCAGTACGACGTCCCGATCCAGGCAGCGATCGGCGCCCGCATCATCGCCCGCGAGACGATCAAGGCCTACCGCAAGGACGTGATCGCCAAGTGCTACGGCGGCGACATCAGCCGTAAGCGCAAGCTGCTCGAGCAGCAGAAGAAGGGCAAGAAGCGGATGAAGCAGGTCGGCCGCATCGAGGTGCCCCAGGAGGCATTCCTGGCGGTTCTTGACCTCGGCGGCTCGGCGCCGCGCAGCTAGAGGGCCAGCGCCGCTCGCTGTCGCCGATCGCCGGCGCGACCCGGTCGTGTTTCAAGTTCAGTTCCCGGTCACCGGTAGGCGTGCGGCGCGACTTGAGTCAGGTCGCCGTCAAAGGCACCTGAATCATGTGCGGCGAGCAACGCCGCTACGGCCTCGGGGGCGAACTTGGTGCCCGCCTGCTCGACGCATTCAGCCACCGCCTCATCGACCGTTTTCGGCTCGCGGTGAGCGCTGCCGCTCACCAGCTTGGAGAAGGCGTCAGCGAGTGCCAGCAAGTTCGCGCCGTCCGGCATCTCGCCGGCGGTGAGCCCGTCAGGGAACCCGGTTCCGTCAGCGCATTCGTGATGCCAGCGGATCCAGTCAAGCTGCTCGCTCTCAAGGATCTCGGCGGCAATCTGGGCGCCGATCTCGGGGTGGCGCTTGATGTACTCGAACTCTTCGTCGCTGAAATTCTCGCCGTGGCCGAGCACCCCGTCCGGCATCGCAAGCTTGCCGACGTCGTGAACGTAGGCGGCGTCGCGCAGCAGCGCCACGCGCTCCGGACTCCAGTCGCGTGCTTGCGCCAGGGCGCTGGCGATCACCGCGACCTGCTCGGAATGGCTGCCGGTGAGCGGATCCTTGGCGTCGATCGCGCGCGCCAGCGCGCGTACCCCGATCACGGCCTGCGAACGGGCAACGCGCGCGGCCCGTTCGTCATCTGAGAGTTCGTGGATCGCGCCCGGCGCGTACGCCATCACCTGGTTGCGTCCGTGGGCCTTAACCCAATACAGCGCCGCGTCTGCGAACTCACGCAGCTGCTCGACGCTGTCGGCCTGCGTGTTGTCGCAGATGCCGGCTGAGATCCTGACGATTCCGGCGCTGCCGATCGGCCTGGCGCAGACCATCTTGCGCGCGCGTTCGATCACCGCGTAGGCGGCCTCAATGTCGCACTCGGGCAGCAGCACCCCGATCTCGTCGCCGCCGAGTCGTGCGACGGTCGCTTCCGTGCGCATCACTTCGCGGATCCGGTTGGCGACGGTCTTCAGCACCTCGTCACCGGCGAGATGCCCAACCGCGTCATTGATCGTCTTGAAGCCGTCGATGTCGATCATCGCCACCGCCAGCGGCCGCCCGTGGCGGGAGGCGCGGGCGAGCTCGTGATACAGCCGCTCATGGAAGCGGCGATGGTTGGCGAGCCCTGTCAGCGGGTCCGTCGAGGCGCGCTCAATCAGGCCGTCGCGCGCGTCGGCGCTTGCGATGCCGAGGCCAATCTGTCGCGCGAAGCGGGTCAGCGAGCTCAGCAGCTCCTCGTCCGGCCGGGAGCTCGAGCTCGCCGCACCCTCGGGGATCAGCAACTGGCCCCACTCGACGCCGTGCACAAGAATCGGAACTCGCAAGCAATGCTCTGGCGGCTGCGCGTCGCTGCTTGGCGGGCCGGCTGACCAGCTGTCCTGCAGGATCGATCGGTCGCCTGCGGAGGCCCTGACGACCAGCAGCTGGTCGAGCCCGAGGAACTCGCCCGCGAGCCGCGCGCTCAGCGGCAGCAGCTCGTCGATCGGTGTGTCCTTGGCGGTGGCGGTGGCGATGACCGTGATCGCCGCCAGCTCGTTGGCGTCGCGGCGTCGCTCGGCGATCTCAACCGCCAGCACCAGCGTCGTCATCGTGGCTACGGCGGCGAAGTCCTGGATCAAAAGCAGCCGGTTTGAGAGGCTGAGGTCGCCGAGCGGCGAGCCGGCCCGTCGCGCGACCAGCACCAGCGCGCAGGCGATCACAGCGTTGGCGATGGTCGCGCCGCGTTGCCCGAAGCGCAGCGTTCCCCAGACCAGCGTTGGCAGCGTCAGGAAACCGATCGCCGGCGGCGCCCCGAGGGCAATCAGGACGACCGGCACCAGCACCGCCAAGAAGGCGATCAGCTCGAGCGTCTGAATGCCTTGAGGGATGCGGAAGCTGCGGCCGATCTGTGAGAACAGCAAAGGCGCGACCACGATCACGCCCATCGCGTCCCCGAGCCACCACGTGTACCAGGTGTTCCAGGCGCCCGACCACGGCAATCCGCCCCACAAGAGCAGCGACGCGGTTCCGAAGATCGCGCCGACCAGCGTGGAGATCAGCGCGGCAAGGATCAACAACGCGAAAACGTCACGGACCCGGTCCATCGCGGGCCGGAAGTGAACGCGGGTCAGCAGCGCTTGCCCGGCCAGTGCCTCGAGCGCGTCGCCGACCCCCATGCCGAGCGAGGCCGAGGCCGAGCTGCCGTGAATCAGGTTCGCGACGAACTCGCCGATCAGGATCGCCGGCCAGATCTTGCGGCCGCCCAGCACGATCATGACCAGGCCAAGGCCGGCCGGTATCCAGACCGTCGAAACGGTGCCGTCGACGTACGCGAGCGCGAACCCGATCCTTGAGGCACCGACGTAAAGCGCCGCGCAGGCGCAGACCGTGAGTGCCCAGCGTGTTTTGCCTGTGGGCATTACTCCGGTTATCGGCTGATCCCCAGCACGGCTTGACATCTGCGGCGGGTTTTCAGCGCCGGTTGCGCCCTGGGTTACCGCGGGTCTCCGGCGTTCGCCGGGAGTGAGCTCAGGCTCACCCGGGGTTGTGGTCAGCGGACCACAACCCCGGACGTTCACGCCTGTTTCAGCTCAGGAAGGCTGCGGGACGATCCGGATGTACGGCACCGGCTCCTCCCACTCGCCAAACAGTTCCTTCGCCTGCTCGTTGTTGACCGAGCCGGCGATCACGACCTTGTCGCCCTGCTGCCACTGCGCCGGGGTCGCGACCTTGTGCTTCGCGGTCAGCTGCAGCGAGTCGATCACGCGCAGGACCTCGTCGAAGTTGCGGCCGGTCGTCATCGGGTAGACGAGGATCAGCTTGAGCTTCTTGTCAGGCCCGATCACGAAGACGTTGCGCACCGTCTGGTTGTCAGCGGCGGTACGGGCACCGGAGTCACCCTCGGTCGCCGCAGCCAGCATTCCGTAGGCCTTGGCGACCTCGAAGTCGTCGTCGGCGATGATCGGATAGTTGGGCGCGAAGCCCTGGGTCTTCTCGATGTCCTTGGCCCAACCCTCGTTCTTGTCAAGCG
>PLES01000098.1 GCA_003137075.1 Solirubrobacterales bacterium | reverse complement strand
GCGACCGGATTCGAACCGGCGACCGCCTGGACCACAAATAGAATCTGAGGGTCCTCGGTGGTCGCGTGTTTTTCCTGCATTTGCGCAGCAAAAACGTACTTTTTGAGTCTCTCTGAGTTTCTCAGAGTTGACCCGAGTTTTGGCCAAAGTGGTACAACGAGTGGTACAACGGCGGCGTTAGAATCGGAGCCGTCGTGAGCGGACCTGACGCAAAGAGAACGGCGGTCGAGCGCAGCCGGCGCGGCGCTCGCTATGGCGCTGGGACGTTGATCTGCCGCACCGGCCCGAAGGGCGACACGTGGATCGCGAAGTGGCGCGACGGCGGCCGCCAGGTGCAGCGCGGGCTCGGCTTCGTCCATTCCCGTACCCATCCGGAGGGACTCACACGAGCTGAGGCTGAGGCGGCGCTCGTCAGACTCCGTGAACGGGTCGCGGTCGAGCGCGCAGCAGAACGCGAAGCCGAGAGCAAGCGCGTCAGGGATGAGCAGCGCCGACCGCTCGCGTCGGTCGGTGAGGCGCTGATCGCCGCCAAGCGCGCGGCCGGCCGCAAGCCGTCAACGATCGAGGCCTACTCGTATTGGCTGCGGGTCCACATCATCGATTACTTCGGTCCGACTCCGGTCAGTGAGATCACGCGTGAGGATGTTCGTGGGTTCGCGGCTGCGCTTGAACGCAAAGGACTTGCGCCGAAATCCCGTGCCAACGCGCTTGGAACGCTGCACTCGCTGATTGAGTTCGCGATAGCCGAGGAGTGGGCCACAGGCGAGAACCCCGTCAAGCGCGTCCCTCGACCGGCAGTCGCGGCCACCGACCCTGACATCCACTTCCTCGAGCCCGAGGAGGTCGAGGCGCTGCTGCGCGCGGTTCCGGATGATCGGCTCGGACGCGTCGAGCGTGTGATGTACCTGACTGCGGCAATGACGGGGATGCGCCAAGGAGAGCTCTTCGCGCTGCGCTGGCGGGATGTCGATTGGAGCGCGCAGCGGATCCGCGTGCGCCAAAACTTCGTACGAGGCGAGTTCGGGACGCCCAAGTCAAAACGCTCCTCGCGCAGCGTTCCCCTGGCCAGCCGTGTCGCCGGTGAACTGGACCTGCTGTTCAAGGACTCCGCGCGAAGGAGCGACGACGACCTGGTCTTTGCGCACCCGGAGACCGGCAAACCGATCGACCGCTCCAAGCTGCTCAAGCGTTTCAAGGCCGCGCTGCGCGCAGCCGGAGTCCGCGAGGTTCGCTTCCACGACCTGCGACACACGTTCGGCACGCGCATGGCTGCTCAGGGCGTGCCGATGCGCGCGCTCCAGGAGATGTTGGGTCATCGGGATTTCAAGACGACGCTGATCTACGCCGACTATGCGCCCAGTGAGCGCGAGGCGGAGTGGGTAGAGCTGGCGTTCCGCCCCGCCGCCCCGACCGCCATCGCGTCGCCGTCGACGACCTACCCGACCGCCGCGAAGTCTCGCTCGATCTCACCGTCGACATCTCGCTGAAAGCAGACGAACAACTCCTCGTCGAGAACCGACGCGATCTTGCGCAGCGTCTCAAGGTTGGGCGTGTGTGTTCCGCTCTCAAGACGCGAGATCGCCGTGTGCGATGTACCGGCAGCGGTAGCGACTTCCTGCTGGGTTAGGCCCAGCTCGAAGCGTCGCTCGCGGAGGTGCGCAGCGATTGGATTGGACTCGCGCAGGTCGCGGATCCGCGCGTACTCGTCACGCGCCGCCCGGTACTCCTCGCTACGTGCAGCGCGACCGGCTGCGGCATCTGCCGCATTTCGTCCAACCGCGCTGTGTCTTTCTCTGGCCATCGTGCGACCAGCTTATCAGTTCTGGTAAGTCATAGTTCGCGCGATCTTGGCGGCGCGTCCCGTCCGGCCGCCCGCGGTGGGCGCCGCGGCTCAGCCCCCATCCGTGCTTTGAAGTCCACCCAGCGCCTGACCGCCAGCTCGCGGTCCCGGGCCGAAAGCTTGTCAGTGTTCTTCTCGAAGATGTGGAGCAGAACCACAAGCAGTCCGGAGCGCCGATAGAGGATGCGGTACCGCGTCTTGGCGAACCGAACCCGCAACTCTCGAAGCTCGCCGTCGACCTGGGAGCTGATCGGATGCTCGGGCGGCGGGGCAGACCCGTCGTTGCCATTCAGATATTGCTCGACGTAGTCGTCGATCTTCGCGGCCGCCTGCGGGTTGGAGAGCGCGAGCTCGTCCAAGAAGGCGTTCACCGGCTCGCGGCCAGCGTTATCTCGGTAGTAAACCGCTTGCGTTCGCCCAGGCACAGAGTCAGCGTATGAAGCGAGGAGGCGGACCGGCCACGAACGCTCAGGACTGCGTGCCGCGAGGGCGTGACGTCGTGCGCCGGGCGATCCAGGCTTCGATGTCCTGCGGGCGGTAACGAACCTCACGCGGCCCGAGCCGCACGGTGGGGATCTCACCACGCCTGCTCATCGACCACACCCGCGTCGTCGGAACGGCGAGCAGATCAGCAACCTCAACCGCAGTCATCAATCGCCGACCCGTCTCTATATCTAGTGGGCGTCCCGTCTCCGGGCGATTGATATGGCTGCGTTCCCGTGGCATGTTCGAGGTGAGGTACGATATCGTAATTGTGCTAATTGTGATACGGGCGATCAGCTCGATTGAGACCAGATCGCCGGAAATATGAGTGAGTCTGGCCCTCAACTAGAGGATGAGGATCTATGGCTAACCGTCAATGAGATCGCTAGTGAACTGCGGGTCAATCCCGCGACAGTCCGGCTCTGGATCTCCAAAGGCACGCTGCCTGCCAAGCGCGCCGGTCGACGCAAGCTTCTGATCCTGAGGTCCGATCTTGATCGGATGCTCGGGCAGTCTCAGAGTGAGAGCCCTCCCGGCGGGTATCTCCCCCAGGTCCCGGGTGGGTACCGCGGCGGTCGCCCGCCGCCGCTCTCCCGTGCTCAGATCTCAACCGCGGATATTCATGGCCGTGAGGCGGAGCCCGGCGAGATGGAGCAGATCATCGCCGGGATCCAGCAGGCGGATGAGGCGTGGACGAAGGCTCAGGCGGCGAGTGAGAACGCGCCTCCAGATCCTGGCTTCCGTAATCGGCTGCTCGCGCTCGCGCAGGCATGTGACGAGCAGGGGCAATGGCTGCTCTCCGCCGCCCAAACCACAGGCTTTGAATGGACGCCACTTCAGAATCGCCGCGGCATGGTCATCTCGCACGAGCTGCGACCCGGCGCCACCCGCCCGGGACCGGCCGAACTGTGGGTCGAGTTCGACCGTGCTGTGCAGCGGTTGGGGATCGCATTGGAAGGCTCCGCGATGTACAGCGTCGCGTGGGCCTACCGCGGGCTCGCGGAAGTTCTGCACGCGATCACGGACGCGCTGATCGCAGACTCCGCCAAGAACCGTCGCTAACGACCATGCGGGTGCGCAGCAGGTCC
>PLES01000165.1 GCA_003137075.1 Solirubrobacterales bacterium | reverse complement strand
TGGCTGGGGGTTGAGGCTAGACGGCTCCACGTCGAGAGGTCGCCTCGAACCTTGCCGGCCATGCTTAAGCGATGTTGCGGGAGCGACTCCGGGCGAGTGCCTCGCGCGCGACCGCGTCTTCGGCCTCAATTGCATCCGCTAGATCGGCTGAAGCTTCGCTCATCGCGCCAAAGGCGCTCGCAACCACGAGTGCGCTAGCGCCCCCGATTGCCCGGTTGAGTTCTTTGACTGCCGAGTCGAACCTCAGCCACAACTCCTCTGGTCCGCGCCTGCCGGTCCCCGGACGAAGTTCGTAGGGCGGCGCCGAGCGATCCGCTCCGGCCACCGGGCGCCAATGCAGGCCGGCTGCATGGGCCTGCTCCCACGCAACCTGCTCGGTGCCAGCAGCCTCTGAAAGGCCCCGGAGTCGCTGGGCAAAGCCGGCGTCCGGTGGTGCGATCTTGTGAGTCCGCATTGCGTCGGCCCAGCTAGCACTCGCGTGACGCACGAGCCGCGTCACGCGCTCGCGCTCCCTTTCAAGTTCGTCGCTAAAGCTCATTATGAGTGGCTTCGGACTCGTGTCGGATCTCAAGTCTGAGCACTAAATTCGCTTCCCAAAGTCCGGGTCGACTTCAGCTGAGCCGACGGGTTCGCCGCCCCAGAAGTCTCGGGCATCTGGTCCGTCTTCTCGGAACGAGGCTTCGCCGCTTCCCCGCCGGCCGCGGGCGAGGATTTGATCAAGATCAGCTCGCAGAATGCGCACTCTGCGTCCGACGCGAAACGCCGGGAGAGTGCCGGCATCTATCCAATTGCGAACGGTCTGTTGGTTGAGTTTCAGAAGTTCCGCCACTTCAGCGACCGTCAGAAACGACTCGTCCCTCTCGTACTCAGGCATGCTCGATCATCTCGGTTGCGATCCCATTGTCTAATTGAGTCTAATTGGTTACTATCTACGGCATCACAACATCGTCTGGCCCTACGGACTAGATCGGGCCAGTTTGGAGGACACACCATATGGCAGGCCAAGGTCGGAATGCTGATGGGTTGATCGGGCCCCACCCACCCGACGCCGTCAATGTCGTTCGTTTTCCGGGCGACTGGTTCGGTCCGCTGAGTGACCTGGTCACCGTGGGCACTGACGCCGACGACGTGCGGGACGACGACGATCGATTTGTGCGCGAACCGGCTGACAATGCTGCGGGCGCGTTTTGGGGCGAGGATGCCGCGGATGATCAGGAAGTCGGGAAGGCGACGCAGGGCGTCCGCTCGCCGGAGGAAGCGGCTCACACCCCAAAACTCGCTGCTAATCGGCGCTCGTCGAGGTGGCAGTGGGCAACGCCAATCGGTTGTGCCTTCGTCGCTGTTGTCGCTTTTCTCAGCGCCGGGGCGAACGCGACTCAGCCTGCCCAAACTTCGTATCGCCACCCTGCGCGTCATGCGACCGTCAAGCCAGCGGTAACACCCGAAGTCAAGATCCGGGTAGGCCGAAAGAGTCCCGCCGGCCTAGACCCCCGTCATCGTGACAAAGCACTAGATGACCGTCCCGCATCTCGTGCTTCTCGGCGCCTCTCGCTGGTCCCTTCAAGTGCTCGGCGCCCGACACGGACGGTCGTTGGGGCGGGCACGCCACGGATCACGGCGACCGCCACGACTGGAGATATCGACTCGCCCACTGGGGTCGTCACTCCGCCCCCGAGCGCCACGCAAGCTAATCCCTGATCAATCGACTGAAGAGAGTCTCAACCCCTGGGTACGGAAGCCCGAAATGAAAACCACACATCTACTTCCCACAGTCCTAGTCATCGCCCTATCTCTACTCGCACCGGGCATGGCGCGAGCAAACACCTATACGGTGGAAGGCTGCGGTGTCAACGGTGCCGGCGCGCTCGCGTTCTCATCAACCCCAACAAACGCCTTCACGCTCTCCGATGATCAGTGCGACGGCTCAAGTGATCCGACCTACGCCAGCTTGAGCTACCTGGCGTCCAACACCTACACGCAAGGCGATCAAGGGTCGTGGGGCGTGGAGGCCCCGGCGGGTGAGTCGATCGCTGGCCTAGGAGTTGTCGGTGGCTACTACGTAGATACGGGCGGCTGGCTTTCAGGGTGGACGCTGAACGGCGACATCGACCAGGACGCGACCCCGTCGGGGGATGACTGCCTCGGCTACAGCGCGAGCCCCTGCTACGCGAGCGGCACTGGATGGTTTCCGATCGCCGACGCCAACAGCGTGCAGTTAGTCACTTACTGCGATGCGGCGGCGGTCCCAAGTAGCAGCTGCTCGGTCCAATCCGACTACACAAATAGCCTTGCAGCATTCAACGACGCTGTAGTCCAGATCCAGGACCCAGGCAACGCCTCACCAGAGGTCTCGGGGAGCCTCTGGGGCGCCGGAGAAGGACTCGGCCTGACAGACGGCTGGATTAGCGGCATCAAAGCCGGTGCGGATATGTCGCTGGGTTTCCAGGCTACCGATCCCGGCGGTGTGTGCACGCTCGAGGCCGTCCTAACCGATGCCAGTGGCAACGTCGTGGCGTCGTCCACCCCGGTCAAAGATGCCCCAGTGACCGATCCAAGTTCTTCCGCTGCACTGGCGGACGGCGTCCCTGCTCCGTTCGTCAGTTCTCAACCATGCGGCGGACCGAGCACGGCGGTTACCACGTTCGCTCCCGATCTCAGCGCGCTTCCAACGGGTACTTACCACCTCAACATCGCCGCGCAGAACCCGGGGGAGTACCAGGCGGGCGACTACACGTACGCCGCGGGTGACGCGCTCGCCGCCGGCGCTGCGATCAACGTTGACAACTCGATCCCTTCGGTTACGATCGCGCCTTCAGGCTCCGGCGGGACGAGCGGTGGATCGGCTCTAAGCTGGTCGGCGACTGCTGAGTCGCTGACGGTCGCCGCGGCAGACGCTGCAGGCAGTTCTGGTCTCGCACAGATCACCTGCACAACACCAAGCGGGACAACCACGTACCAAGTGTCCGGCGATCAGGCGTCAGTTGCGGTTGACATCAGCACTCCGGGATCAGACTCGGTCAGCTGCGATGCGACTTCAGCAGCTGGCAACACCTCAATGGTCGCAACGGCCGACTTTGACGTCGACGCACAGATCCCGACGATTTCGTTCACTGGCGCAGCGTTCGCCCCTGCATGGGACGGTGGCAATCAAACCATCATCGCTACAGGCTCGGAGGCGGCCCACGCATCGGGGATCGCCAGCGTCTCGTGCCAGGTCGACGGCGGGACGTGGACAACCACGTCGGGGACCACTGCTCACGTCTCGGTTGTAGGCGACGGCAAACACGGACTGAGCTGCTACACGACGACGGCAGCCGGACTTAGCAGTCCCACGGCGTCAGAATCTGTCCAGATCGACTCCGACGCTCCGACCCTGACTCTTAGTGGAGGGCCGACCCAGGCGGCTTGGCACACCACCGGCCAGACCATTACTGCAGATGCCACAGCGGTTGGAGGTGATCAGATCAGCGCCATCAATTGCACGCTCGCAGGCACTGAGCTCAGCTATCCAAACACCAGCAATGCCAGCACGGAGTCCGTCGTGATTCCAGTCCTGTCACCTGGCGGCGATCTCAATTGCGATGCACAGGACAGCGCTGCGAATGTCTCGAGAACCGAGTCCTGGTCCTTCCTCATCGATGACACCCCTCCGGCGGGCTATTTCATCGCTGCGGACTCCGCCAAACCAACACGCGTCGAGGTCTCATTGTCGGACGGTGGTTCCGGGGTCGCCGGAGCGCGGATCCAGATCAAGATTGATGGCGCGTGGCGCTCCCTCCCAACAAGGTTTCATGCGGCCCAAGGGGTGGCAAACGCTGAGATCCCCGACAACGGATCGATCCGGAACGGGATCTACGCGTTGCGAGCTAAGGCCTGGGACAACGCGGGAAATAGCGACTACATCACCGAAAATATCAGCGGCGCGGCCGAATCAACCGCACTGCCGCTGCGTGAGATGGCTAATCTCACCGCCGTCTTGAGCGCTGGGCACACCTATGTGGCCGCCACCTCTTCCTCAGGGACCCGGTCTCTGTCTGTTGAGTACGGTCAAAAGGTTCGAGTGGTTGGTCGGCTGTTGACAGCAAGTGGGATCCCGGTGGGACGTGCGGACGTTGTTATTTCCGAGCGACTCTCTGGTGCTCGCGTCATCCGGAAGCTCGCAGAAGTCACTACGACCGACGATGGTGACTTCAGACGGACTCTTAGTCCTGGCCCTAGCCGCACATTGCTAGTTACTTACAAGGGCAGCCCGTCGTTGCGCTCGGCGACTGCGGCCACAAACGAACACGTGACCGGAGAGGTTGAGCTGACGATGCCTCGGTTGGTTGTCCCCGGCAAACGTGTGACGATGCGTGGACTCGTGGCTGGCGGCTACGTGCCACCCGGCGGGCTGCTTGTCCAGCTGTGGTATTCAGCCGTCGGTGGCCGGGGCGGCTGGCAGCCATTTGACCATGCGGTGCGTGCCAACCACAGAGGTGCGTGGGCGCTGACGTTTCCGGCTAGTGGTGCTGCTCGCGGTCGTGAATACGTATTCAAGGCTGTCGTCGCCGCACAGGGTGGGTGGCCCTACACGGGAGCGATCAGCAGACCAGCCTCCCTAAAAGTGGCCTGAGCATGGTGGTTCGCAAGACAGCTGGTTGCCCGGCCACTATGCTTGCTTTGTATGTTCGGCGACATTATCCAGCCGACCCACTTGCTGTTCGTCTTGGCGGTGGCGTTGATAGTCCTGGGACCGAGGCGGCTTCCCGAGGTCGGCCGCTCGCTCGGCAAAGGGATCAGGGACTTCCGAAGCGCGATGGCAGGGATCGAGGAGCAGGCCTCCGGGTTGCTGAAAGACGAACCCGAAAGCTCGAGCAGTGTGCCCGCAAGTCCTCTCCAGCCAGGGGCAACGTTCGCTCCGGTGCCGACCGCTCAGGTCGCGGTAGTACCCGAGCCGGAGGCCAGCGAGTACGCCGACTGATCGTCGAAGGGCTCGGGTACCTTCGCCGCATGGACTCAGACGAGGACACCCCAGCGCTGGTGGCACTGCTCCGCGCGGGGGGACGCTCGTGGGCCGCATACATCGTTGCGGCTCGTAGGGCTGGAGGCGTCCAAGCCGGGCTCGCGCCAGCAGTGCTCGCCCAAGAGTTCGGGCTGCTCGCCTATGCGGCGATGGACGATGCCGTTTCCGAGTTGAAGATGTGGAAGACCCGCGGCTACAGACTGTTCAGCGTGCTCGACGCCGGTTACCCGGACAATCTGCGATCGGTCGAGAACCGCCCCCCTTTGCTGTTCATCGCCGGTGAGCTGTGCGCCTCGGACAGTCGGTCGGTCTCTGTCATCGGAACTCGATCGCCCAGCGAATGTGGCTGCCAGACGGCGGCATCAGTCGCGGAGGGGCTAAGCGCCGCCGGTTATTCCGTTTTTTCTGGCCTGGCCTGCGGAATCGACGCGCGCGTGCATACGGCGGTCCTGCAGTGCGGCGGACGCACGGTAGCGGTGATCGGTACCGGTCTTGATCATGCCTACCCGCGCGAGAACGCCCACCTGCAGGAGCGAATCGCTCTTGAGAGCGCGGTCGTTTCACAGTGCTGGCCCGACGCCCAGCCAACTCGCCAGAGTTTTCCAGCGCGTAACGCACTTATGTCAGGGCTGACGTTGGGAAGCGTGATAGTCGAGGCCTCGCCGACCAGCGGAACTCGCGTCCAAGCCCGGCACGCGCTATCGCAGGGGCGGAAACTGGTCCTGATGGACCGGGTGTTGGGGCAGGACTGGGCAAAGGAATTGGTGGGAACGCCTGGGGTGTCGGTCGCCCAGACGGCTGACGATGTCTTGGCGGCATTCCATAGGTAACGGCGCGGATGCCGCACCGGACTTTCATGTGAGCAACCTGCAGATAACTGGCGTCGGTTCCGGGGTTGACGGACTAGTCGCCCCGCTGAGTGGGCCGGGCGTCTGTCGGATTTGCTTCAACCTAATCGGCTCAGCTTCTACGCTCTGCCGAGCTTGCCTGGCTAGTGAGCACCACCTCGACGTTGTGGTCCCAATTTCCTACAGCGTCAACGGAAGTGGTCTGCACAGAAAAATCGTGGCTTACAAGCGGCATGCAGAGCCGTTCGTCGCGTACGCCATCAGAGACTTGGCGGCAATTCTCGAGCGCTTTCTGGCCGTGCATGAGCTTTGTTTGGGTGCTGGTCAGCCTTTTGATCTCGTCACTACCGTGCCGTCGAGCGATCGGCAGCGTGACCGGCACAACCAGTTGCGGCGCGTGGTCGCGGAACTCGTGCCGACCGTGGGCGCTCGCCATGGGCGACTACTGGCTCCTTCAGGCGTGGCCGCGGGCCGGCGGGCGTTCTGCCCCGGCCGCTACCAGGCACTGGCCTCCCTCCATGGGCAGCGCGTGCTGCTCATCGACGACATGTGGACAACCGGGGCAAGCGCCCAGAGCGCCGCTGCGGTGTTGCGCGCTGCAGGTGCCTCCTACGTGGCAGCTGCAGTCATCGGACGTCACCTCAACATCGAATATTCCGACAACCGCCGCCGCCTCGAAGTCTTGCGGTGGGGCTTTAGCTGGGGAAACTGCGTTGTTTGCCGGCCACCGATGTGAGTCATGCGGTTCGGCAAACGCGGAGGCTGCCGTCCTCAGAAGGACGGCAGCCTCCGATGCTGGTCCGCTGGCTCTACTTCTTTAGTNNGGTGGCTCCGAACTTGACCGTTGCACTCTTCTTGCCCTTGTAGGTCACGCCACTCGGGAGCTTGATCGTGGCTGACGTGAACTCGGTCCCGCCGTTACCGGCGATCTTGAGCGAGAGCGTGCCCTTCGGCGTGGCCTTCTTGTTCTTCTTGCTCAGCTTGGCAACAGCCAATGTGCCCTTCGATCCGACGGCGGCGCACTGGTCGGTAACGACAGTGTTGGTGCCGGTGATCGCAACAGCGGTGTTGCCAGTAGCGGCGTAACCATCAGTCGTGTCTGCGCTCAACGAAGCAGCGAGCGCGGCGACCTCGTCTGTCGCGGTGCCGGTCACGGCCCCGAGGTTTGAACAACTCGTCGGCTCAACCGGTGAACTCGCTGCGGGGAAGTTCAGCGACACGCTCTGGAACGGGAGTGCCTCCGTCGCCGACAGACCCAGGGCGGCCGCGTCGACTCCGTCGAACGTCAGCGTAAGCGGGAACGCCAGTGATGTCGGGAACGTACCCAGCATG
>PLES01000168.1 GCA_003137075.1 Solirubrobacterales bacterium | reverse complement strand
GCCGGACACCGCCCACGGCACCAACCCCGCGACCGTGACGATGGCCGGCTACGAGGTCGTCAAGGTCGGGACCGACCGCCACGGCAACGTCGACCTCGCCGACCTGCGCGCCAAGGCGACCGACGACGTCGCCTGCCTGATGCTGACGAACCCCTCGACGCTGGGCCTGTTTGATTCGAACATCGAGGAGATCGCCAAGATTGTGCACTCGGTCGGGGCGACGCTCTACTACGACGGCGCGAATCTCAACGCCGTGATGGGGATTTCGCGCCCGGGTGACATGGGTTTTGACATCGTGCACTTCAACCTGCACAAGTCGTTCACGCAGCCGCACGGCGGCGGCGGCCCCGGGTCGGGACCGATCGCCGTCTCGGACCGGATCGAGCCGTACATACCGCGTCCGCAGGTGGTGCGCCGGCCCGCAGAGGCTGATGAGGACGTCGCTCGTGCGGCTGGGGGTGGGCGGGCGGGATCTGATCCCAGTGACGGAGAAGCGTGGTGGTACGACCTCGACTACGACCGACCCAAGTCGATCGGGCGTCTGCGTGGTTTCCAGGGCAATTACGGCGTGTTCGTACGTTCGTACGCCTACATCCGCTCGCTCGGCGCTTCGGGGCTCAAGGAGGCCTCGGAGGTGGCGGTGTTGAACGCCAACTACCTGCTGGCCAAGCTGCGGCAGGAGGGCGTGCTCGAGTATCTGCCGGCCGCCTACGACCGCATCTGTATGCACGAGTTTGTGCTGTCAGGGGCGCCGATGAAGCGCGAGCTTGAGATCAAGACGCTGGACCTGGCGAAGCGACTGCTCGACCACGGTGTGCATCCGCCGACCGTGTATTTCCCGCTGATCGTCGATGAGGCGCTGTTGGTCGAGCCGACCGAAACCGAGACTCGTGAGACGCTCGATGGCTTCGCCGCGACCGTGGCCGAGGTGCTGCGCGAGGCCAAGGAAGACCCTGAGATCGCGCGCAACGCTCCGTACAGCGCTCCTGTGCGCCGGCTTGACGAGGCGGGAGCCGCCCGCAACCCGGTCTTGCGACAGCCGCTCTAGGTAATTGCCCGCCGCCTAAAGCCTGGCGCTGTGACGCCGATGTAGTTACTAATGGCACGCATGAGACGTGAGGCTTCCGCGTTGCTCGGTTGGCTCGACCACAACATGGCTATGAGCCCCGAGGACCGGGCCCTCGGTGGCCGCGCGGGTTCGTTGCTGTGGCTCGTGGCGGGCGCGGCGTTCGCCCTCTTCCCAGTGATCCCGGGCTACCCCGACCAGAACGTGCTGCTCACCGAACTGTTCGCGGGTTCTGCTCTCGTCTGGGGGCTGGTCGGGGCCTTCATGATCCCGTGGCGAACCGCTAACGGACTGATCTCCCCGGTCTCTGCTGTCTGCGCGTTCTTCGTGATCGGCTACGCGGTCTCCTTCACCGGCGGCTCGCGCTCGTCGATCTGGATAAGCCTCTACTGGCTGGTGCTGATCGGTTGCTACTTCTACCCGCGCCGGCTCGGGATCACGATGGTGGTGATGGCGATCGTGACCCAGGCACTACCGCTGGTCTATGACAAGCACGCGCACGACAACGGGTACCTTGCGCTGCTGCTGATGGCTTCCGCCGGATACGTGGTGACCGGCTGGTGCGTGCTTGTCGGTCGCGAGTACAAAGAGCGTCTGCGCTTGCGCTCAGACATGCTCTTGGCCGAGCAGGAAGCGTTGCGCCGCGCAGCCAGCGCCGTGATGGCGGGCGAGGCACCGGACGATGTTTTCGCGCTGGTCGCGGCCGAGCTCGCCAAGTTGGTCGACTGCGACATGGCGGGGATCTTCGAGTGCGTCGACTCCGAACGCGTCAAGGTGCTCGCCGCGTGGGCGCAGCGCGATGAGAAGATGCCGCCGCTGGGGACGCTGATGCCGATCGTCCCCGGCGCCCCGTTTGCGGTCGCGATCGAGCGTCAGGCGCCGGCACGGGTAACCGGTCTCGATCAGCGTCCGGGAACTATCGGCTACATGCTCGGCGTCGTCTCGTCGATCGCCGCCCCGGTGGTAATCGGTGACGAGGTCTGGGGTTTGATCGGGCTCGGGTCCTACGACGACACCGGATTTGACCGCCACGATGAGCAACGCGTGCGGGCGTTCACAGAGCTGCTCGGGAGCATCGTCAAAAGCCTTCAGGAGCGCGCCCGCCTCGAGTCACAGGCGCTGACCGACCAGCTCACAGGATTGCCGAACCATCGTGCCCTGCACCAGCGGCTCGCAGCCGAGCTGGCGAGCTCCAGGCGCCATGGGCGTCAGCTCGCCGTGGTGATGCTCGACGTCGATAACTTCAAGGAGATCAATGACGCCGGCGGTCACGCGAGCGGCGACGAGGCGCTGAGGCTGGTGGCGAAGTGCCTACTTGAGGGTCGCCGCTCCGGGGACATCGTCGGGCGTTTGGGCGGCGACGAGTTCATGTGGATCATGCCCGGTGCCAATAGCCACCAGGCGCTCAACGCGGTCGAGCGAGTACGTGAGCAGATCGGGCACGTAGAGGCCGACGGTCGTCAGCCCACGAGTTCCGCGGGGATCTGCGACACGAGCTCCACGTCGGACCCGGCCGAGCTCGTGCGGCGCGCGGACATCGCGCTCTACGCGAGCAAGGCTTCGGGACGTGACCAGGCGACGCTCTACGACGCGCAGGTCGCCGCCGCGCTCGAGCCCCAGGCGCGCGAGGCCTGGGTGGAACGTGCCCAGTCGCTCGCCGGTCTGCGCGCGCTTGCGCGCGCCGTCGACGCGCGCGATCCGGCTACCAGTGAACACTCGGAGCGGGTAGCGACCTTCGCCGGGCGCCTCGCGCAGGTCGCGGGCTGGCCCGACGACCGCGTCGCCCGCCTGCGAGAGGCTGCGCTTGTGCACGATGTCGGCAAGCTCGGCGTACCTGACGCGATCCTGACCAAGCCCGGCAGGCTGACCGACAGCGAGCGGCTGCTGATCAATGAGCACGTCGATCTGTCGGTCCGGATCGTCGGCAACATCCTCAATGACGAGCAGGTGAGATGGATCCGCGGGCACCACGAACGCCCGGACGGTGGTGGCTATCCGCAGGGCTTGGCCGCCGACAAGATCTGTGACGGCGCGGCGCTGATGGCGCTGGCCGACGCATGGGACGTGATGGTCGTGGGACGTTCATACAACCGCCGCAAGTCGCCTGAAGAGGCGTTCGGTGAGTGCATGGCCCTCCAGGACAAGCAGTTCATGCCGCTCGCGGTCGACGCGCTCAGGGCTTTGCGTGAGGCGGGCTGGCTCGAACTTGAGACCGGACCTGACTCCATCGGAGAAGTGAAGGTGGCGGTCGGAGCGACCGAGTAACCGCAGTCGGAGGGGGTAGGACCGGGAGGCCGCGCTGGTTTGGCCCCGGAAGCGATCAACAGCAACCATCAGTGAGGGAGATGCCCGGTTCCACGGATGTACCCGGTCTCGATAAGCCGCCTGAACACGACCAACGGTCGGTGCGGGTGGGAGCCTCGCTGCGCGCGCTCATTTCCGGCGCCGGGCGCCAGTGCTCGGTGAGCGAGGACGAGGATCGCACCCACGCCGGGGTTCTGAACGGGGCGCTCTGGGTCGGGGCGACGGTCTCACTGTTGCCGCTGCTGTTCATCGGCTCGGTGTCGATCATGCATAGGACCTTCCTGTTCGTGCTCGCCGGGATTGGACTCGCGATCGGGGTCGCCTCGTTCACGGTGATCGACTGGCGGCGCGCACCGCAGTGGTGCTTCATCACCATCAGCCTGTTCGCGGTCGCGGCGATTGGGGCCGTGATCTGGGGCACCGGCGGCGTGCACTCCCCGGTTTCGAGCTACCTGACGATCTCAATCCTCTTCACTGCCTGGTTCTACCCGGCTCGGGTAGCGCTCGGCTTCCTGCTGCTCGACATAGTTGTGAGCGCCGCGCCGGTGTTCTACGACCACGACACCGGCAACGCCAATGATTGGCTGCGGGTGCTGTTCAGCAGTTCAGTACTCGCGCTGGTCGCCGGCGGGGTCTTGGTCGGCCGGGCGCTGACCTGGCTACACCGCGAACGGGCCGACCGTTTGGCGATTCGCCACAGGGCGATGCGAGCGATCGCGTCCGCAGTGGTGGAGGGCGTTGACGCCGATTCGATGTACCGGATCGTGGCGCGTGAGGTGCTGGCCCTGAGCGACGGCGGCTGGGCTGCGATCCTGCGTGTCAACGGCGGCGAGACCCTGACGCTGATGGGTGCCTGGCCGCCGGACACGCAGGGGGTGGACCCTGCCGGCACGACGATCCCGCTGATGGCCGACAGCCCGATCCGGCTGGCGCTGAAGACGCGGCTGCCGGCTTCTCTGGCGGACCTCAGCGGCACCCGCTTCGGGCAACAGGCAGGCTTCACCTCGGGGCTCGTGGCGCCGGTCCTGACCAAGGATGACAGCGCGTTTGTGATCACCGTCACGGCTGCGCTCGGCCGCCAGTTGCGTGACGATCGTGAGGAACTGATCGTCGTAGGAGAGGCGATAGCGGCCGCGATCAAGAGCCTTCGCGACCGCGACAAGCTCGCCGAGCAGGCCTTGAGTGACTCGCTGACAGGGGTTGCGAACCATCGCGTGCTCACCGCCAAGCTCGACACCGAAGTCTTCGAGGCGGTTGAGCGCCAGTGCCCGCTCTCCGTTGCGGTGATGGACATCGACGAGTTCAAGCAGGTCAACGACGTCGCCGGTCATGAGTTTGGTGACGCGACCCTGATCCGGCTCGCTCGTTCGCTTTGCGCGGCCGCCGACCCGCGGGACACGATCAGCCGCGTCGGCGGCGACGAATTTGTCTGGCTGATGCCGGGAATCGCGGCCGAAGCGGCCTTCGAGCGGGTCGAGTACGCACGCGAGCTCTTCCAGAGTGCTCCTGGCGACCACATGGTGACCATCTCGGTCGGGATCTCCGACCTCACCTTTGCGACGCTGCCCGCCGACCTCACACGCTTGGCCGACGGCGCGCTCTACTGGTGCAAGGCACACGGCCGCGCGCAGACCCGGATATACGACCCCCAGGCGGTCGACGACCTCTCGGAGAGCGAGCGGGCCGAACGGCTCGCACAGGTCCAGACGCTGGTCGGGTTGCGGGCTCTGGCCCGCGCGATAGACGCCAAGGACGCGGTCACCAGCCAGCACTCCGAACGGGTCGCGGACCTCGCCGCGCGCCTCGCTCGCGCAAACGGGTGGACAGAGACGCGGATCGGGTTGCTGCGCGATGCGGCACTGGTGCACGACGTCGGCAAGCTCGCGATCCCGGATGCGCTCTTGGCCAAGCAGGGTGAGCTGACCGAAGGCGAGCGGCTGCAGATGAGTCAGCACGTCGAGCTCTCGGTCAGGATCGCGACCGGCGTGCTCACCGAGGAGCAGCTCGATTGGATCGGCTCGCACCACGAGCGTCACGACGGCAGCGGCTATCCGCACGGGTTGTGTGGGGATCAGATCCCCGGCGGTGGCGCTCTGATCTCGATCGCCAACGCCTATGACGCGATGACCTCCGGCTATTGGTACGGCCGGCTGTTCAGCCCTCGAGAGGCGCTCGAGGAGTGCTGGAGGCATAGCGGCAGCCAGTTCGCGCCGGCCGCGGTAACGGCGCTCGAGTTCGTGCTAGACGCACGCGGCCAGACGGCTCGCCGGCCGGAGCGCCAGCGCGCGCGCTGAGAAGGCCATTCGAAATGAGCGTGCGCCCGGGTGCGGCCGTGGACACCGGCGTGCCAATATTTTTAAAAGGCGTTCCAGGCAGGGCGCGACTGCACCGGCGCGAGCCGAGCGCTAACTTCGGCTGATGGGTCAAGATTGGGCAGCGCTCGGCGCCACACTCGCCGCACGAGCCTTAGATGAGATGGAGCAGCTGGTGGCCGTCTCATCGCCCTCCGGCGACCATGACGGTGCGGAGCGCGCGATCGAGCTGTGCATCAAGTTCCTGCCGGCGGACGCACGGGTCGAACGCGTAGCCTGCTCGACCGAGAGCTGCTCCCCCGATCTGCTGGCACATCTGCAGGGGACCGGCTCACAACGGATTCTGCTGCTCGGCCATCTGGACACGGTCGTGGCCCACGCCGAGCACCAGCCGGTGCGCCGTGACGGCGATCGGCTCTACGGAACCGGTACTGCCGACATGAAGGGCGGCGACGCGCTCGCCCTGGCGGTCGCTAGGCAGCTCGCGAGCGATCCGACACGGTTCGCTGAGCTGTCGGTGCTGCTGGTCTGCGACGAGGAGTGGCGTACGGCGCCGCTTGCCCATGTCGCCCGCTTCAGCGCTTATGACGCCTGCCTCTGCTTTGAGGCCGGGGAGCGCACGGCGGAGGGCGAGGACGGCGTGATCGTGCGGCGCAAGGGGGCCGGCACGCTGCGCGTCCGCGCCACCGGTAGGGCGGCTCACTCGGGGGCCGCTCCCCAGAACGGTCGCAACGCGCTGCTGGCACTCGCGCACGCCGCGATCGAGGTCGCGCGCTCAGCCGACCCGACCGGGCCTGATCAGCTGACCGTCGTGCCGACCGTGATCCGCTCAGGCGAGGTTTTCAACGTCGTGCCGTCAGCCGGCGAGCTTATCTTCGACGCACGCTCCAACAACACCGCGGCCTTCAAGCGTGTGCTCGCCGCCGTTCCGGCGGAGGTCGGCGGCGCCCGGCTCGACGCCAGGTTCGATCGCGTCTGGCCGGCGATGAACACCGAGGCCGCGACGGCGCCGGTGCTCGCCCGCGCCTCGGAGCTGCTCGGTCGTGACGTGATCGCCCGGCATCGCGGTGGCGCCAGCGACGCCTGTTATTTCGCGGCAAAGATCCCGCTGACGATCGATGGGCTCGGGCCGCTCGGCGGTGGCGCGCACACACCGGAAGAGTTCGTCTTCGACCAGTCGTTCGGGGACCGCATCGCGGTTGCGCTGGCCGTCGCGAGTGCGATCCTTGCTCCATGAGTTCCTGGCTGACCGATGAGCAGCGCGTTGGTCTGAAACAGACCCGCGACCGTCACATCGAAGGGTTGGCGCTGCTCGCAGCGATGGTCGCGCTGATGTGGGTAGTCGAGATCATCAACACGATCAGCGGCAACGAGCTCGATACCGACGGCATCTACGCCCGCAGTATCAGCCGTTTCTGGGGCATCCTGAGCTCTCCGTTCATCCACGCGAGCTTCCAGCACCTGATCGACAACACGATCCCGTTCGTGTTCCTCGGGGTGATCATCGCCTTCCGCGGCGCCCAGCGACTGGCGCTCGTGACCGGCTTCATCATCCTGATCGGCGGCCTCGGCACCTGGTTGATCTCACCTTCGCGTTCGGGTGGCCATGCGGTCGACACGATCGGCTGCAGCGGCGTCGTCTTCGGCTACGCCTCCTATCTGCTGTCGCGGGGGCTGTTCGACCGCAACCTCTGGGAGCTGCTGGTAGGCGTGATCGTCGGTGTCGTCTGGGGAGCGGCGCTGCTCTCAAGCCTGGTGCCGCACAGCGGCATCTCCTGGCAGGCGCACGCCTGTGGCGGGGTCGCGGGCCTGATCGTGGCCTGGCGGCTCTCGCACGCGGACCACAGCGGCGCCGACGACCAGCCTGGAGCCGTCTCAGTGGTCTGAGCGCGTGTCCCGACGGTACCCGTTCCCAACGGAATTTGGGAACGATGTACTAGCCTGCGGAACCCATGCGAATCTTCTCCGGCATCCAGCCGACCGGCGTCAAGCACCTCGGCAACTACATCGGCGCGATCGTCCCGTACATCGAAGGGCAGGAGCGCGGCGAGGGCATCTACTGCATCGTCGATCTGCACGCGACGACCGTCGCCTACGAGCCGGCGGCGCTACGCACCGGCAGCTACGACCTGGCGGCACTGCTACTCGCGGCCGGCCTCGATCCCGCGCGTTGCATCCTCTTTCGCCAGAGCGACGTGCACGAGCACTCGGTACTGCAATGGCTGCTGATGGGCGTCAGCTCCTACGGCGAGCTCCTGCGGATGACCCAGTTCAAGGACAAGTCCGACAAGCAGAAGGACTTTGTCTCGGCCGGTCTCTTCTCATACCCGGTGCTGATGGCCGCCGACATCCTCGCGTACAAGACCGACGAGGTTCCGGTCGGCGACGATCAGCGCCAGCACGTCGAACTCACGCGCAACATCGCCGAGCGTTTCAACTCGCGCTTCGGCGAGACGCTGGTTGTGCCGGCGGGCGTCTATCGGACGGTCGGGGCGCGGATCATGGATCTGCAGGACCCGACCAGCAAGATGTCTACGACCGGCGCCAACCCGCAGGGCGCGATCTACTTCTCGGACGAGCCGAGCGCGATCCTCAAAAAGTTCAAGTCGGCCGTGACCGACTCAGGGCGCGAGGTTGTGCGTGGCCCCGACAAGCCGGGGATCAACAATCTGCTGGACATCCTCGCGGTCGTGCGGGGCGTCTCCGTTGAAGAGGTGGAGCGGGAGTTCGAGGGCAGCATGTACGGCCAGTTCAAGCAGACGGTCGGTGAGGCCGTGGTCGACTACATCGCCCCGGTTCAGGCCCGCTACAAGGAACTGCGGGCCGACGAAGCTCAACTTGAGGCAATTCTCGCCGCGGGCGCCGACAAGGCTCGTCAGATTGCCGCCCAGACCGTGGCCGAAGTTCAGGCCAAAATGGGCGTCGGACCGGTCCGAAGCGCGAGCTAGAGTCGTGGCGAGTGTCGCTCGCTACAACTCAACGGAATAGGCGCCCGCCGCTACGGCTGGTCGATCTGGAACTCGACCTCGAGGTCTTCGCCGGCCCCTTTGACCTGTTGCTCACGCTGATCTTGCGGGAGGAGGTGGACCTGCTCGAGGTTGACCTCGCTGACGTGGTGATCTCGTACATCGACTACCTCGATTCGCGCGGCGAGCTCGACCTCGAGGCGGCTACTGAGTTCCTGGTCCTGATCACCGCGCTGCTTGAGTTGAAGTCGCGTCTGATGCTGCCGGGTGAGGAGATCGAAGAGATCGAGCTCGAGCCCGGGGAGGCCGCCACCGAGCTGCTGGCACGGCTGCTCGACGCCCACCGCTATCGCGCCGCCGCGCAGCACCTGGGTGAGCTGCTGCGCGCCGAGTCGGGCTTCCGCTTCCGCTCGGCGCCGCTGCCGCCCGAGCTGCGTCGAGCCGCGCTGCCGGAGGCACGTGCGGTCTACAAGCCCGATCGCCTCTCACGGGCGATCGGAGCGCTGCTGGTGCTGCCACCAGAGGTCGACATTCGCCACATCCCGGTTCCGAAGGTCTCGGTCGCAGAGCGCCTCGCCCACCTGCGCACGCTGTTGCGTCGCGGGTCATTCAACTTCGATGACGCCGTCGACGGTGCCGATCGCGTCACGGTCGCGGTGACACTGTTCTCGCTGCTCGAGCTCTACAAGCAGGGCGAGCTGACCTGGGAGCAGGACGCACCGTTTGCGGCCATCCAGGTATCGGCCCGGTTGCGAAGCGTGGGGCGCGTCGCGTGAGTGAGCAGCAAGGCCCCGAAGCGGAGCCGTCGGCGGAGGATGAGGCACTGCTCGAACCCGAGCTCGACCCGCAGCGGGTCGACGCGCTCGAGCGCGTAGTTGAGGCCCTGCTCTTTCTCTCGCCGGATCCGGTCAGCGCTGACGCGCTGGCCGGCGCCGCCGAGGCTGAAATCCATGAGATCCGTGCGGCCCTGACGCAGCTCGAGCAGAGCTACGGGGCGGGCAACCGCGGCCTCGTGCTCAAACGCGCCGCTGGGGGCTGGTCGCTGGCCTCGCACCCGGACGCCGAGGAGGCCGCTCGCAACCTGCTTGCGCGGCCGCGCACGCCGCCGCTCACCGCCGCTCAGGCCGAGACGCTTGCGATCATCGCCTACCTGCAACCGGTGTCGCGCCCGGAGATAGCCCGGATCCGGGGTGTCAATGCCGAATCAGCGGCGGCGACGCTGCTCGAGCGGGGAATCATCGAAGAGTCGGGCCGCTCACAGTTCGGTGCCGTGCTCTATCGCACGACAGACCTGTTCCTGCGCCTCTTCGGCCTGGACTCGATCGAGCAGCTGCCACCGATCAGCGCCTTCGACCCTTCGCCTGAGCTCGAGGAGGAGCTGCGCGAGCGGCTGCTGCGAGCCGGCGAAGCCCGCGTGCCAGGCGCCTAGGACTCAGCTGCGGGCGGGCTAGGAACTGCCGGCGCCGACGGCGACCGCCGCCTGCTCCGTGAGCGCACCTGCGGCCAGCTGGCCGCAGGCAGCAGCGATGTCACGGCCGCGCGTAAGCCGGATGGTCGCGTTCAGCCCGCGGGCTTCGAGCTCATCGCGGAAGGCCTCGATCGCCTTCGGGCTTGAGCCCGCGATGCCGACATCTGTCGGGTTGTAGGGGATCAGGTTGATCTTGTACATCTTCGGATCGAGCACGCGTGCGAGCTGGCGGGCCTGCCCGACCGAGTCGTTGATGCCGGCGAGCATCACGTACTCGATGAAGACCATGCGCCGCTTCTGCTCGTAGAAGGCCTCGCAGGCCTTGAGCACGTCGGCGAGCGGATAGCGGTCGTTGACCGGCATCAGGTCTGAGCGCAATGCCCCGTCGGCGGCGTGCAGGGAGAGCGCGAGGCGCAACGGCATCGGGTCGGCGGTCATCTGCTCAATCCCCGGGATCCAGCCGACGGTCGAGATCGCCGTGCGCCGGTGGGTGATGCCGATGTCGGGGAAGCGCCGGCACGCGGCCAGCACATTGTCGAGGTTCATCATCGGCTCGCCCATGCCCATGAACACGCAGTGGTCGACCTGCTCGATCCGGCGGAAGTAGAGCGCCTGGTCAAGGATCTCCCAGGCGCTTAGGTTGCGCCCGAACTTCATCTTGCCGGTCGCGCAGAAGCTGCAAGTCAGCGGGCAGCCGGACTGGGAAGAGACACACAGGGAACGGCGACCGTCGCGGTAGCGCATCAGCACGGCCTCGAGTACGCGGTCATCTTCGGTACGCAGCAGCACCTTGATCGTGCCGTCACTGGCACGTGCCTCATGGTCGACCGTCAAGGTTGAGAACGGGACCTGCTCGGTGAGCGCGTCACGTAGGCGCTTGGGCAGGTTGGTCATCTGCTCGTACGACGAGGCGCCCTCAGCTGCCCACTTCCAAACCTGGTCCAGCCGATACGACGGCTCGCCCAGCTCGGTCAGTGTCTGTGCCACGAGGTCAAGGTTCATGGCTGTCGTCCGGAAATTAGGTTAACGTGATTTTCTGACAGGCCCATGGGTGTCTATGGTGGCAGGACTTTGAGACTTGCCAAATTTCTCGCAGGAGCAGGGGTAGCGTCACGGCGCGCGTCCGAGGAGATCATCCGCGACGGACGCGTGAGCGTCGACGGCGAGGTCGTCTACGACCCCGCCCACGACGTCGATGAAACGCGCGCCGTGACGGTAGACGGGAAGCCTGTCGGCGAGCACAGCACCCAGCTGGTTGTCTACGCGCTCAACAAGCCCGCCGGTGTCGTCTCAACGGCCAAGGACCCGCAGGGGCGCCCGACGGTTGTCGCCTTGATCGGCGGACCGCTGCGGCTCTACCCGGTTGGCCGGCTCGACGCCGACACAACCGGGCTGATTTTGCTGACCAATGACGGAGATCTGGCTCACCGGCTGACGCACCCGAAGTTCGAGGTCGACAAGACCTACCGCGCGGTCGTTCGCAACGGACCGGTCAAGGGACCGACGCTCGACATGCTCCGCGCCGGGGTGCAGCTCGATGACGGCAAGACGGCGCCCGCGCGGGTCGTGCGCGTCAAGCAGGACACGCTTGAAATCACGATCCACGAGGGTCGCAAGCGTCAGGTCAAGCGCATGTGCGAGCACGTCGGGCACCGGGTCGTAAGCCTGCAGCGGATCCGCTTTGGGCCGCTGCAACTTGGTGAGCTGAAGCCCGGCGGCTACCGGCGCCTGAACGAGCGTGAGATCAGTTTGTTACGCACTGCTGGCCGGGGATCTTCGGCGAACCGAACCTGAGCAGCAGCGGTTGCGAGGAGTCGGAGTCGTAGCCGTCGGTCCCGGCCGGGGCGTCGACGGATGCGTTCAGACTCAGCGAATAGAAGTCGCTCTGCTCACCGACGAGCATGAAGCTGGCGACCCCGTTCGAGTTGGTGAAGATCTCCGCTCCATCCCCGATCGGCTCAGCGTCGATCGAGGCGAGGCGGCTGTCGCTGCCGAATACCGACTGTGATATCCAGATCGGCACGTCGGTCCTCTTGATCGGCACGTCCCAGTCATTCAGCAGCTGCACCCGGATCCTGAGCGGCTTGCAGAGCGGTATCAGCGCGTCCTCTGACTCCGGCTCGAAGCCGACGTGCCAGAGCGCAGGCTGATAGTGATTGCTGACGCTGACCGAGGCGGGATGCGTCAGAAAGGCGAGCACGGTCAGGCCATTGTTCACCGAGAACTGTGAAGCCTGGTCCGGTGAGCTGATCACGAAGTACCTGGTAACGCCCGGTTTTATGAGCTTGGAGCCCGATATGTGCCAGAAGCTCGAGACGCCTGAAGACGTCTCAATCGTGAAATACGGGCGCTGCGTCGAACCCGTGTTGTTGGTCACGCGCAGCGTGACCTCTCCACCGACGTTGTCGGCGCCGTTGGCATCAACCTGACTGATCTGAACCGAGAGCGGAGATCCTGCGGTTCCCGCGTACAGGGCAGCGAGCACGCAGGCTGCGGCAACGCCAGAAATCGCAAGCTTCCAGCCGCGCGACTTGAACACGCTGCCGCGCGGGCGCACCGGAAACGCATCAGCCGTAACCGCCGCAACCATGCCGGGGGGGATCAAGGCCACCAGGTAGGCGGCATACGAGCGGACCGCGAAGAAGTAAGCGATTGCGGGCAGCGCGAAAGTGGCGGCGCGCAGCAGTGGATACATCCCCACGTACGAGACCAGAAGCAGCACAAAGACCAGCGCGAACAACAACGTGTAGGCCTGCAGAGAGCCGCCACCTGCGTGCAGGAAGAGGCTGAAGCCGATCGCTCCCTGACCGGCCGGAACCAGGCTCTTGAAGATCGGCGTGAAGGTGCCCCGCACCCAGGCTGACGGCGCCGCCACGATGTATGGGAGGTTCGGGATCAGAAACGCGATCACCACGGCGAGCAGGTAGCGCCCGGCGCGGCGCGCGCCTTCGGTCAGGTTCGTGCGCGTGCGCTCATCCAGCGTCAGCGCCAGCAGCAGGAACGGCAGGATCGGCCAGGGAGTCTGCTTGACCGCCATCGCCAGGCCAAACGCGACCGGCCCGATGTATGAGCGCCAGTCGCGACCGAAGCGATCCCAGCGGTAGGCGGCGATCACCAGCATGGGCATGAACAGCATGTCCGTCAGGCCGATCACCGAGAGCTGCGTATACGTGATCGCGCTGCTCAGCAGCAGCGTCGCCGGCCGCAGCGGACGCGGCAGGAACTTGAAGATCAGCAGTGTCGCCATCGACCAGCCGAGCACGTCCATGCCGACCCCTAGCTGGCGCGACCAACCGAGCAGCAGGAACGGGACATACAACAGGAACGAGAGCGACGGGTAGGACAGCTGCGTTACCTTGGCGCCGGTCAGAGTGAACGTGTAACCACCGGGCGAGACACTGAACATCGGGAAGGCGTTCGCCATCGAGTGGGTGTAGGGGTTCAGGCCGTGCCGAACGAGCGTCGCCGCGTACTGGTCAAATGCGAGCTCGTCCGTGCCGTAGGCCGGGGCGGTGTGCACGAAGATCGCTGCCCAGGCGGCAAACCCGAGCAGGGTCACGATCGCTGTGATCCAGGCGAAGACATTTGCGCGAGAACGCGCGCGCAGAGTCGCCGCCTGCGGGACCCAGCTGACGATGACCGTGGCAAGACCCCAGAAGCCAGAGCCGATCGCAGCCCACGCGGCCCAGCCGTAGTTGGGGGCGTAGTTGATGATCTGGAACGCGCGCCCCAGCAACATCATCCCGACCAGCGTCCACCAAAGCCGCGCGGACCAGCTTTGGTCCGTGGTTGGTGTTGACGGCATTAATGCTTAGTTCTGGAGCAGAAGGGAGTCGTGAAGCAGCCGCGGATGGTGGACGGCCCGTGCAATTGATTCGCGTGTGACCGTCGTCGGCTGCTCGGAGACTAGCTTGAGCACGTGGAACTGTTCAAAACGGCCGCGCGAGGTCATGTGGAATCCCGGGATTTGGTAGCTCCGTGAGAGCTTCGAGGGGATCAGGTTGCACGCCGATCCCCACCAGCAGAAGCCACCGAGGTGGTGGATGTCGCTGACCGAGATGATGTCTATCTCGCTGACATCGTTGACTTCGCCCTGCTTGAAGTAGCGAAGCTGCGGCAAGAACAACGCAAGCGGAGGACCGCCCTCATTGCGGAAGATCAGGATGACTCGGTGTGTCTGCGCGGGCAGCGGCCCCAGCAGCTCGGCGACCCGTTGCCAGTCGGGCCGCTGCATGTAGTAGTTGGAGGCAACCGCGATCGTCGACGTGATCCCGATCCCGCAGAGCACCAGCGTCATGGCGGCACCGAGTAGGCGCGCGCGGGACACGCCCAGGCCGGCGGCGATCACCAGCGCTGCCGGCAGCCAGAGCGGCAGCAGGTTGCGGGTCAGGAATGTGTCGCTGAAGGGGATGATCAGGAGACTGATGACGAGGCCGGTGATCGCCAGCCCGGCGGGCAGGAACGCCCCCTGACGTTCACGCCGGCGCGAGCCGAAGAACAGCAACGCCAGCGCGGTCAGGGCCGCTGCGAACGCCAGCAACTTGAGCGCGACTCGAATCGGCGTTTCTGGGCCGATCAGGAACAGCGGGATCACCTGGGTCAGCCGCTCGCCCAGCGGTGAGCGCCCGATCCAGTGGTTCATGCGGTTGCCGTCCTGCGCGTGGATCAGCGGCAGCAGCGCGAGGCAGACCAGCGCGATCACCCCGATCGCCGCGTATACGAGCCGCCGGTAGCGGTGCTCGTAGATCAGCCATGCCGCCTCAGGGACGATCAGCAGGATCGCGTAGTAGTGCGTGGTGACCGCGCAGCAGCAGGCGAACGCCCAGAGCGCGAGTGCGAGTGGCCGCGGCCGCTCGCGTGCGTAGGCAAAGGTCAGCAGCGTGCAAGCACTGGTCAGCACCAGGAGCTCGTAGGAGCGGGCCTCCTGCGAGTACCAGATCAACAGCGGGTTGCAGGCGGTCAACGCCGCTGCGATCAGCGCCGGGCGCTTGCCATGCAAAAGCTTGCGCGCAGTCGCAAAGGCGACCGGGATCGTGAGCGTTCCGCAGAGCGCTGAGAAGGTCCGCACACCGGCAGCGCCGAAGCCGAAGATCCGCGCCCAGACCCAGACGCAGCAGTAGTAGAGCGGCGGCGTTGACTCGCTGTGCGGGATTCGATTGAACATCACGCCGAGATGCAGGTGAACGAGCGAGAAGGTGTAGGACTCGTCGTACCAGATCCCCTGGTGGCCGATGCCGTAGAAGCGCAGTGCGGCGCCGAGTAGAACGATGATCAGTAGCAACACGAACGCGGCAGCATGTCAGCCCTCGATAAAGAAACGTATGCGCTCGAAGCCATGCCGGGGCTGGCACGGAGCCCAGGGGCCGGCCGACGCGTTCGATGCGCCTGGACTCCACACTTGGAGAGTCCAGCCGCATTGAACGCCGGGCCTGCGGGCGGTCTGCCATCATCGGCGACCCATGCAAAGGTTGTTCGCGCTTCGAGGCGCAAATAGCGTCGAGCGCAACGACGCGGAATCAATCCTGACGGCCACCGATGTGCTGATGCGCGAGCTGATCTCCCGCAATCAGCTCACCCCGGAGGTGATCGTCAGCTGCATCTTCACGCTGACTGCGGACCTCGATGCAGAGTTTCCGGCAGTCGCCGCCCGCGCGCTCGGACTGAGTCGCGTGCCGCTGCTCTGCAGCCGTGAGATTCCGGTGCCTGGCTCGTTGCCGCGGGTTGTGCGCGTGCTGGCGCACTACTACGCTGAGGAAGGCCACGACCCGCAGCACGTCTACCTGGGTGCGGCGCGCGCGCTGCGCGCCGATCTCGATTCGGCTCAGTGAGGGGCAAGTGAGATGAGCCTTGAGTTCGCGCAGAAGACCAAGCGGATCCCCGTTTACCCGGTGGCGGCCGGCTACGACCTTGGGGCGGACGTGGCGATGCTGGCCTCGAATGAGACGCCGTTCACGCCGCTTGAGCCGGTGGTCGAGGCGGCCAAGCACGCGCTGCTCGGCTCCAATCGGTACCCGGACCCGGCCTACATGCCGCTGCGGCAGGCGCTCTGCGACCGTTACCGGATTCCGGTCGAGCGGATCGCGCTGGGCGCCGGCTCGTGTGACCTGATCCTCAGTGCCGGTGACGCGCTGCTCGAGCCCGGCGCGGAGGTCATCTACGGCTGGCCGGCGTTCAGCGTCTACCCGCACCTGGCAGCGGCCTCCGGCGCGCGCGCGATCGAGGTGCCGCTGAACGGCGATGCGGAGCACGACCTTGACGCGATCGCCGCCGAGATCACCGTCGCCACGCGACTGGTGCTGATCTGCAACCCCAACAACCCCACCAGCACGGCATTGCCGCTCGAGGCGATCACGGCCTTCCTGGAGAAGGTCCCAGCGCAGGTCTGCGTGATTCTCGACGAGGCCTACGTCGAGTTCTCGCTGACCGTCGGCGATCCCTACGCGTCGTTGCCGCTGCTCGACAAATACCCGAACCTCGTGATCCTGCGGACCTTCTCAAAGGTCTACGGCCTCGCCGCGCTGCGGGTCGGTTACGGGCTCTGCGGCAGTGACAGCTTCCGCGTCGCGGTCGACCAGGTGCGCCAGCCGTTCTACCTGACGGCAGCCGCGCAGTCAGCGGCGGTCGAGGCACTCAAATATCAGGACGAGGTCGAGCGCCGAGTCGTCGCCACGGTCGCGGCGCGCACGGCAGTCACCGAGGCGCTGCGTAACCGCGGTCTGTGGGTGGCGGAGAGCGACGCGAACTTCCTCTGGGTGCGGGTCGCGGACGACGGTGACGACGTACCGATCGTCACCGGCCTGCGGGAGCGCGGGGTGGTCGTGCGTGGCGGTACGGCGCTCGGCGGACCGGGCCACGTGCGGGTCACGCTCGGGACTCCGGTTGAGAACCAGCAGTTCCTCGACGCGCTCGCCGAACTGCTGCCGTGAACCGCGGCGCTTGCGCTCAACGCGCTAACTGGTAGCTTTTCGGATAGACGCGCATGAACGACCTTCGCCCCAACACCCTCGGCTGGTCCTTCTACGCGCGCTACTACGCCTGGCGATTTAGCTAGGCGCTCGGCCAACACGCCTTTCTGCCCGTCTTGGCGCTCGGGCAGCGAAATAGGGGTCGAGCGCCAGTCAGAAACCCGCGCCACGCAGCACTCGTGCGCCCGCACGACGTGCGCCGTAGACCACTACAGTCTGAGCAGCGAGAGGACACCGAGATGAGCCCCGACCCCCGTACGAGACGATGATGACCGTGACCCGATCAGTGCAGCATGACGCCGTCCGTGACCAGCGGATTGAGCGTCTGGTACCGCTGATCACGCCACAGGAACTGTTCGACGAGTTGCCGCTCGACGAGCAGCGGACCGAGACCCTGCTTGAGGGTCGCGCGCAGGCGCACTCGGTATTGGACCGCGTCGACGATCGCCTGCTGGTGGTGGTCGGCCCTTGCAGCGTGCACGACGTCGACGCCGTCAGGGAGTACGCCGGCCGTCTGGCCGGTGAGTCCCAGCGACTCCAGCAGGACCTGATGATCGCGATGCGGGTCTACTTCGAGAAGCCGCGAACGACGATCGGTTGGAAGGGTCTGATCAACGACCCGCATCTGGACGGTTCCTTCGACGTCAACGCCGGCCTGCGGATCGCGCGCCAGCTGATGCTCGAGATCCTCGGCGCCGGTCTGCCGATCGGCTGCGAGTTTCTCGACCCGATCACGCCGCAGTACATCTCGGACATGGTCTCGTGGGGCGCGATCGGCGCCCGTACGACGGAGAGCCAGATCCACCGCCAGCTCGGGTCAGGCCTGTCGATGCCGGTCGGCTACAAGAACCGCACCGACGGCAACGTGCAGGTCGCGGTCGACGCGGTCCGTGCAGCCGCTGCTCGTCACGCCTTCGCCGGCGTCGACGCCGACGGCCGCGCCGCGATCCTGCATACGCGCGGAAACCGTGACTGCCACATCATCCTGCGTGGCGGCAAGGACGCCACCAACTTTGATGCCGAGTCGGTGGCCGCGGCCGTTGAGCAGTTGCGCGCCTCGAACCTGCCCGAGCGTCTGATGATCGATCTCTCGCACGGCAACAGCTCCAAGGATCCGCTGCGTCAGCCGCAGGTCGCCGCCGCGGTCGGCCAGCAGCTCGCTGACGGCAACCGCGCGATCACCGGCGTGATGCTCGAATCGTTCCTCGTCGAGGGCAACCAGGCGCCAGGGCCGATGGAGACGCTGACCTACGGCCAATCGATCACCGACGGCTGCATCGGCTGGGACACCACGGTTGAGGTCCTCGACGGACTCGCCGCAGCGGTCAGGGCCCGTCGCGAGCACACGGCCTGAGCCCGAGCGGTCACTGCGGATGCGGATAGCGGTCATCGGCCTTGGCCTGATCGGCGGCTCGATAGCGCTGGCCGCGCGTGAGCGGCTGCAGGCGCAGACGCTCGGCTGGGACCCCGATCCGAATGTGCTTGAGATCGCACTGACACGTGGAGCAATCGCTTCCCGCGTCGGCTCGCTTGCCGACGCGGTCGCCGCGGCCGATGCGGTCTTCGTAGCTGCCCCGGTCGGTTCGCTGCCCGAGCTGATCAGCGAGGTCCTGGCGGCGGCTCCGGCCGACTGTGTGGTCAGTGACGTAGGCTCGACTAAGCGCGCCATAGTCGCCGCCCACGGCGACGAGCGCTTCGTCGGTGGGCACCCGCTTGCCGGCGCTGAGACCGCCGGCATCGAGCACGCGCGGGCTGACCTCTTTGAGGGCGCCACGTGGTACCTGACCCCGACCCAGACGACCGAGGGAATCCTCTACGAGCGGCTGCACCGGATCATCAGCGGCCTCGGGGCGCGCCCGGCCGCGCTTGACGCCGATACGCACGACCGCTTGCTGGCGCTGGTCTCGCATCTGCCGCACGTGTTCGCAAACGTCCTGGTGGCGATGGCCGCGACCGGGTCCGCGAGCGACGCCGACCGGCTCCCGGTGGTCGGCCCAAGTTTTAGAGACGCGACCCGGGTGGCCGGCGCCAACAGCGGGATCTGGACCGACATCTACATGAGCAACCGCGACGCGCTGATACCGGTGATCGACGAGGCGATCGCGCACCTGGCAGCGGTCCGTGAGACGCTCGACAGCGGCGATGCCGCAGCGCTCACATCTTGGAACGAGGCTGCAGGTGACGATCATCGCCGGCTGATCGCGCACCAGCTGGCGGGCGGCGAATGGCACGAGCTGCGGGTGCCGGTGCCCAACCAGCCGGGGGTTGTTGCACAACTTGCGCTCGAACTCGGGCGTCTAGGTGTCAACATCGCGGACTTGGCGCTATATCCGGCAGCAGATATGACTGAGGGGGTGGTCGCACTGTGGATCTCTGGTGAGGACGATGCGTCGCGAGCGGAGCGACTGATCGGTGACCTTGGCTTCCCGGTGTTCAGGCCATGAGCAAGTACGTGCACATCGCCCCGGGGACGCCGCCCGCCAAGTGGCAGGTGCGGGTCCCAGGCTCAAAGAGCATCACCAACCGTGTCCTGTTGCTGGCCGGAGTCGCCTCCGGCAAGTCAACGCTGAGAAGCCCGCTGGTCGCGGACGACACCAACGCGATGGTCTCGGCGCTGCGTGGCTTGGGAGTCGCGATCGACGAGCGCCCCGAGGACGACGGCAGCTTCTCATGGATCGTCGAGGGCCTCGGTGGTCCGCCCAACGGGCACGAGGAGGTGCACGTCGGCATGGGCGCGACGGTTGGCCGTTTCATGGTTCCGATGCTCGCCGCCGGCGGCGGCCGCTTCGCGATTGACTCGCACGCACAGCTGCGCCGGCGTCCGCTCGGGCCGGTCCTAACCGCGCTGCGGGCGCAGGGCGCGTCAATCGAGGGCGAGGCCTTCCCGCTGGTGCTGGGCGCCTGTGGTCTTGCCGGCGGAGACGTCGAGGTTGACGGTTCGATCTCAAGTCAATTCCTCTCGGGCCTGCTGATGGCGGCGCCCTTCGCCCGCGCCGACACGCGCCTGCACTTCGACGCGCTCGTCAGCAAGCCATATCTCGAGCTCACGCTGAGCGCGATGCGCGCGTTCGGGGTCCCCGTCGACGTCGCACCGAGCGCGCTGTCGGTCTCACGCGGCGCCTACCGGGCCACCAACCTCGCGATCGAGCCCGACGTCTCAACCGCCTCGTATTTCCTCGCGAGCGCGGCCCTCACCGGCACCACCGTAAGGCTGCCGGGGCTCGACCGACGCGTCACCGCCCAGGGCGACATCGAGCTGGTCGGGTTTCTGGAACAGATGGGCTGCAGCGTGACCGACGGGCCCGCGCTCGAGCTGACCGGGCCCAAGCAGCTGCGCGGGGTGCAGGTCAACATGGTCAACAGCTCCGACGTCTTCATGACGCTCGCCTGCGTCGCGCCGTTCGCCGAAGGCCCGACCACGATCGAAGGCATCGGTCACGCTCGCGTCAAGGAGTCGGACCGGATCGCGGCCTGCGCTGAGAATCTGGAGCGGCTTGGGATCAAGGTCGAGCAGGGGCCTGACTGGATGCGGATCCATCCCGGCAGGCCGCAGGGCACCTCGCTGCCGACCTACGAGGACCATCGCATCGCGATGGCCTTCTCACTGATCGGTACGCACGACGCAGTGATGCTTGAGGACCCCGACGTGGTGGGCAAGACCTGCCCGCAGTTCTTCGAGCTGTGGGAAGCCAGCGGCGCCCAGGTGATCATGGGCGAGCAGTGATGGTGGTCGCGATCGACGGACCGGCCGGAGCCGGCAAGTCGACCGTGGCCCGTGCGGTCGCCGGCGCGCTCTCATTTACGTATTTGGACAGCGGCGCGATGTACCGCTGCGTGGCACTGGCGTCGATCGAACGCCACGCCGAGCCGGCGCTGGTCGCCGCCGAAGTGCAGATCTCGCTTGGCGAGAGGGTGCTGCTTGACGGCAGCGACGTGACCGAAGCGATCCGCACCGCGGAGGTCTCCGAGGCCGCGTCCAAAGTCGCCGCCGACCCCGCCGTGCGCGTGGCGATGGTCGCCGAGCAGCGCCGTCTGATGTCGAGCGGGGATTGGGTTGCCGAAGGCCGCGATATTGGAACGGTTGTTATGCCCAACGCCGAGGTCAAGGTGTATCTGACCGCGTCACCGCAGGAACGGGCTCGGCGCCGCGCCGAGGAGCTGGGGGTGAGTGCCCAGACGGTGCTGGCTGAGCAGACGCTGCGCGATCAGCGTGACATCACTCGCGCGGACTCGCCGCTGCGGGCGGCCGAGGGCGCTGTTCAGCTCGACACGACCGGTCTCACGCTCGATCAGGTGGTGGCCCGTGTCGTGGCGTTGATTCCGGGCCAACATAGCTGAGTCTCCAGCGGACCCCGGCTTTCCAGCGAATTCCGGACGATGCACTAGGCTCGGAGCGCCATGAAAGTCGCAATCGTCGGATATCCGAACGTCGGGAAGTCATCACTCGTCAACCGCCTCACCGAATCCCGGGAGGCTGTTGTCCACGAGACGTCGGGTGTTACGCGTGACCGCAAAGAGCTTCACACCGAGTGGAACGGGCGCGCGCTGACGCTGATCGACACCGGCGGTGTCGATCTCGACGAACGCGATGATCTGGCTCGTCAGATTCAGCAGCAGGCGCGCGAGGCGATGGCCGAAGCCGACGTCGCGGTGCTGGTCGTCGACGCCAAGGCGGGCGTCCGGCCGGGTGACCTCGATATGGCCGACCTGCTGCGTCACGCGACGATCCCGGTGATCGTCGCGGCCAACAAGATCGACTCGGTCAAGGACATAGCGCTGACCGCCGAGTTCCATCAGTTCGGGCTCGGTGACCCGGTCGCCGTCTCTGCCGCACAGGGGCTCGGCACCGGCGACCTGCTTGACCGGATCGTTGAGGTCGGCCCTGAACGCGACCCCGAGCCGTCGACCGACGACCCGATCCGCCTGGCCCTGATCGGCCGACCGAACGTCGGCAAGTCCTCACTCGTGAACCGCTTTCTCGGATCAGACCGAGTGATCGTCTCAGACATCGCCGGCACCACTCGTGACGCGATCGACATGCCGCTGATCTTCGAGGGACGAGCGATCACGCTGGTCGACACGGCCGGCATCCGCCGCCAGTCCAAGGTCGACGAGTCGCTCGAGTACTACACCGTGTTGCGTTCACAGCGCGCCGCCGAGCGTGCGGACGTAGCGCTGGTCATCTGTGATGCGACCGACGGCGTCACCTCCCAGGACTTCCGCGTCGCCGAGATGGCGATGAAGTCGGGCTGCGCCACGGCTCTGGTGCTCAACAAGTGGGACGTCGGTGCCGAACAGGGCGCCGCGATCGGTCCGGACCAGCTCGACAAAGAGCGCATCCGCGTGAACCGCAAGCTGCGCCTGCGTCCGCGCGTTCTGACTGCCAGCGCCAAGACCGGGCGCAACATCGAGCGGATCCTGCAGGAGGCCGTCGGCCTTGCAGATCGCAGCCGCGGGCGGATCCCGACGCCACAGCTCAACCGCTTCATCTCAGACATCGTCGCCGCACGCCAGCCGCCTTCGAGCAGCGGTCGCCGCGGCAACAAGCGCCTCAAACTGATCTATATGACCCAGACGGCCGAGCGGCCCCCGCGCTTCTCAATTCAGGTCAACTCGCACGGACTGATCACGCGTGATTACGCCTACTATCTTGAGAACCGCATGCGTGAGCGTTACCGCATGGAGGGGATCCCGCTGATGATTGATTTCGTCGAGCGCAACGAACGACGCGGCCGCAGCGCGCGCTCCGATCGTGATTTCACCCGCACCCAAGCACGCGATGCCGCGGGTGAAACAGAGCTCGAAGTTGCCGATGAGTTGGAAGCGGTCGAGTCCGAGGACTTTGAAGCGGAAGAGGTGCCGGAGTTCGAGTTCGCGCCACAGGAAGAGATTGACCTCGAGATCGTTGAGGACGTCGAGCTGGTTGAGGACGCAAAGCTCGATTAGGCTTGCGAGCCGCCGGACTCGTTATCTTCGGCCTCAACACAGTTGTGTACGCCTTTTGTCAGCAGTCGTTTAGAACCGGAGCACGAACCCTATGTCAGACAACGAGTTTCTCTTCACCTCAGAGTCCGTAACGGAGGGCCACCCGGACAAGGTTGCCGACCAGATCTCCGACGGTGTCCTGGATGCGGTGTTGACCGATGATCCGACCGGCCGCGTCGCCTGCGAGACCCTCGTCAACACCGGTCTGGTGGTCGTCTCGGGCGAGATCAGCACCACGACCTATGTGGACATTCAAGAAGTCGCGCGCGAGACGATTCGCAAGATCGGCTACGTCGATCCGGAGCTCGGTTTCGCCGCCGATTCTGTGGCTGTGCTGAACGCGCTCGACAAGCAGTCTCCCGACATTGCTCAGGGCGTCGACAAGGCCTATGAGACGCGGACCGGCGAGAACTCAGAGGACGAGCTGGATTTCGCCGGCGCCGGTGACCAGGGGATGATGTTCGGGTACGCGAGCAACGAGACGCCGGAGCTGATGCCGCTGCCGATCTCACTCGCCCACAAGCTCGCGAAGCAGCTCGCGAAGGTCCGTAAGGACGGATCCCTCACCTACCTGCGTCCTGACGGCAAGACGCAGGTCAGCGTCCGCTACGTGGACGGCAAGCCGGTTGAGATTGAGAAGCTGCTGATCTCCAGCCAGCACGCGCCCGGCTCAGAGGCCCTGATCAAGGATGACCTCTGGGAGCAGGTGGTGTTGCCGGTGCTGCCTGGCGAGCTTTACGACGTCAACAGGCTGCGCAAGGAGTTCCTGGTCAACCCGACCGGGCGCTTCGTGATCGGCGGACCGGTCGGTGACGCCGGCTTGACCGGTCGCAAGATCATCGTCGACACGTATGGCGGTTTTGCCCGCCACGGCGGCGGTGCCTTCTCGGGTAAGGACCCGTCGAAGGTCGACCGCTCGGCTGCTTACGCTGCCCGCTACGTGGCCAAGAATCTCGTTGCCGCCGGCCTTGCGGACCGCGCCGAGGTCCAGGTCGCCTACGCGATCGGGGTCGCGCATCCCGTCTCCGTGATGGTCGAGACCTTCGGGACCGAAAAGGTAGGCCGCGGCACAATCCTCGGTCTCGTGAATGAGTTCTTCGACCTGCGCCCAGGTGCTTTCCGCGAATACCTGAACCTGCACCGGCCGATCTACCAGCAGACCGCGGCATACGGCCACTTCGGCCGTGACGAGCCTGATTTCACCTGGGAGGCCACCGACAAGGCACCGGCGCTACGCGCGGCGGCGGGCCTCGGTGACCTCGTCTCTGCCTAAGGTCGCCGCTTGATCGCGCGGGTCTTGCCGCTGACGCAGACGCGCGCGATCAAAGGCCTGTTCGACTACATCCTGCCGCAGGAGCTGGCTGATCAGGCGGAAGTCGGGTCGCTGCTGCGCGTCCCGTTCGCGGGGCGCGCCGTGCAGGCGGTTGTGGCCGAGCTGACGCCAACCTCTGAACTGCCGGACGAGCGGCTTGCGAGCGTCGCCGCGGTGCTGCCCGCGCGTCTGCCGGCAGACCTCGTCAAGCTCGCTCAGTGGATCGGTGACGAGTACTGCTCCACCGCTGCCCGCGCGCTCAACGTGATGCTGCCCCCGGGCGCAACCCGCGGCCTCACAGAGAAACTGGTGCTGACCGCGACGCTCACGGAAGCTGGCAACGCTGCGCTTGCAGACGGCGTCAGCGTTCGGCTCACCGCCGGCCAGGAAGCGGCGCTCGCGGCTCTGGCCGACGCTGGCAGCGTGCCTGCCTCGCAACTGGGCACCGCAACGCTCCGACGCTTGGAAGGACGCGGTCTCGTGAACCTCGAGCATGCCGTCAGCTCCCGCCGCCCCGACCGCCACGCGGTCTCCTCAATCAGCGCCTCAGCTCCGAGGCTCACAGCGGAGCAAAAGGCAGCACTCGTGCCCATCATGAGCGCATTCGCGAACCCAGCGAATGCGCTCATGATGGGCACAGAGGCTGTACCAGCGCCCGAGCGAGCCGCAAGCACCTTCCTGCTGCACGGAGTAACAGGCTCCGGCAAGACCGAGGTCTATCTGCAAGCCGCCGCCGCGGCGCTTGAGGCCGGGCTCGGGGTGATCATCCTGGTGCCCGAGATCGGCTTGACGCCGCAGGCACTGGCGCGGTTCGAGGCCCGCTTCGGTGACGTTGTGGCGGTGCTGCACTCGGGCATGAGCGAGGGCAAGCGCCACGACGAGTGGCTGCGGCTGGCCAGGGGAGAGGCACGAGTCTGCGTCGGTCCGCGCTCGGCGATCTTCGCTCCGATGGACGAGATCGGCCTGATCGTCGTCGACGAGGAGCACGAGAGCTCTTACAAACACGAGGGTGACCCGCGCTACGACGCTCGCACGGTGGCGGAGCGTCGCGCTGCCGATCACGGCGCTGTGCTGCTCTACGGGAGCGCCACGCCGCGGCCGGAGAGCGTGCACAGCTCGGCGCGTCTGCGACTCGAGCAGCGTGTCGACGGCGGTGCGCTTCCCTCGGTTGAGGTCCTCGACATGCGCGGGCTTCACAACCCGCTGCATCCGCAGACGTGGCTGGCACTGGCTGACTGCCGGCGCGACGGCGGCAAGGCGATCGTGCTGCTCAACCGTCGCGGCTGGTCGAACTTCCTCTCCTGCGGCTCCTGCGGCCGTGTCTGGATGTGCCCGAACTGCGAGGTGACGCTGGTACTGCATCGCTCCGGCGCCCACGTCGCCTGCCACCACTGCGGACACCGGGAGCCGGTACCCGGCAAGTGCCCGGACTGCGGCTCGGTCTCGGTCGCGCGCCACGGCGCCGGCACCGAGCGGCTTGAGCACGAGCTGGTCACGGCGCTAGCAACCCCGGAGTTCCCGGTCTTCCGGCTCGATGCTGACGCGTCCGGGCTCGATGCTCGCGCCCGCATACTCGAGCGCTTCCACGCCGCCAGCGCCGGCGTCCTGGTCGGCACGCAGATGATCGCCAAGGGCCACGATTTCGCCGACGTCGGGCTCGGTGTCGTGGTCGACGCCGACCAGACGATGCGCTTCCCTGACTTCCGCGCCGAGGAGCGCACCTTCGCGCTGGTCACCCAGCTGGCCGGCCGCACCGGTCGCGGGGGCCACGGACGCGTGCTGGTCCAGACGATGGAGCCGCAGGCGAGACCGATCCAGCTCGCCGCCCAGCACGACTCCGACGGCTTCCTCAACGGTGAACTGCAGCGCCGTCGAGCGCTCGCATACCCACCGTTCGCGACGCTGATCCGGGTTGTCTGCTCCTCGCAGGACGACGAGGGCGCCCACGCTGCGACCACGGCGCTGCGTCAGCTGATCGAACCGCCCGGTGGTCGCGTGCTCGGACCGGCGCCGCTGTTCATGTTGCGCGGCAAGCATCGCTCCCAACTTGTCGTCAAGACGGCGGAGCGGACGGCCGCGATCGCGGCCGTCCGCTCCGCCGTCGATGCGATAGCCGGCACCAAGCCCCATCGCGAAGTCAGCATCAGCGTCGACGTCGACCCGCAGTAGTAACGCCCCTGTCCCTCTGGGCCGCCAACTAAACTGCCGCCTGTGTCAGAGACGCTCGACAAGCTGGAGGACCACGCGCAGGCCCAAGAGCTTGAGCTGGAAGAGGCCGAGGCTGAGGAAGCCGTCGAGTCCCAGCTCGACCCTGAGATCGCCGCGCGGCGCGACGCGGCACTGGTTTATGTCCGCCAGTTCGGCGACCCGATCCTGAAGACCAAGGCGCGCACGATCGAGGTCTTTGACGACGCGCTGCGCAGTGAGGTCGGGCGTATGGGCGCGCTGATGGACGATGCTCTAGGCGTCGGTCTCGCCGCGACCCAGGTTGGGGTTCTGCATCGCCTCTTGGTCTACCGAGTTCAATCCGGTGGTCCGCTCGGCGTGCTCGTCAACCCCCAGCTCGAGTGGTCCTCGAAGGAAGAGGAGATCGCCGAGGAGGGCTGCCTGAGCCTGCAGACCGTGCACGTTGAGGTCGAGCGTGCGGTCCACGTCCGCGTCAGCGCCCAGGACGCCTACGGCGAGCAGATCGTGGTCGAGGCGTCCGGCTTTGAGGCCCGCGTGATCCAGCACGAGATGGATCACCTTGACGGGGTCCTGATCCTTGACCGCACGCCGCGCGACCAACGCAAGGAGGCTATGAAGTCCTTGCGTGAGTGGCAGCTGCGGTCTGACGGGTGAGGACCGTATACCTCGGCACCTCGGAGTTCGCCGGTGCCGTTCTCAGAAGTCTCGCCGGCTCGCCGCATCGGCCGGCGCTCGTGATCAGCCGTCCCGATAGCCCCCAGGGCCGGGGTCGCAAGCTGACCCCACCGCCGACTGTGACGATCGCGCGAGAGCTTGGCATCGACGTCTACCAGCCGGAGTCGGTCAACACCGATGAGGCGCGGGCCCGAATCGCGCAAGCGGAGCCTGAGGCGCTTTGCGTCTGCGCCTTCGGTGCGCTGATCAAGGAGCCGCTGCTCAGCGACCGCCTGATCCTCAACGTGCACCCGTCGCTGCTGCCAAGGTGGCGTGGCGCCGCCCCGATCGAGCGCTCGATGCTCGCGGGAGATAGCCGCACGGGCGTCTCAATAATGGAGCTGACCGCCGGCCTCGACAGCGGCCCGGTCGCGCTCCGCGCGGAGACGCCGATCGGGCCGCAGGACGACTACGCGACCCTGGCCGCCCGGCTTGAGCAGATCAGCGGCCGCCTAATCGTTCAAGCGTTCGACGAACTTCAAGCCGGCACGCTCGCCCAGAACTTCGAAGCGCAGGACGAGGCCGGCGTCACCTACGCCGAAAAGCTCACCGCCGAAGACCGCCGCCTCGACCCCAACCAGCCCGCCGCGCAGCTAGCGCTACGAGTAAGAGCCCTCAGCCCGCACATCGGCAGCTACGTAGAGCTCGCGGACGGAAGCCGTCTCGGCGTGCTCAAAGCCTCCGTGGCGGACGACGGGAGCGCCGCAGCGCCAGCACTTGACGTCAACGGGACTTGGCCCCGTCTGCGTACAGCCAACGGAACGCTCGAACTCACAACTGTCCAGCCCCCCGGAAAGAAGCCGATGTCGGGCGCTGACTACCTAAGAGGCTTGAAGCGATGAGCGTGGCGCCGTCACGGCGCGCGGCCTTCACGGTGCTGCGGCGCGTGTTCGAGGACGGCTCGTTTGCCGACCGGGCCTTGCACACGGCCGCCGCCGACCTCAGCCAGCGCGACCGCGCGCTGGCGACAGTTCTGGTCTATGGAACGGTGCAGCGCAAGCGCACGCTCGACTACATCTTGAGCAAGTTCGTGACGCGGGATCTCGAGGGGCTCGACCCACCGGTGCTGGCCGCGCTCCGGCTCGGGCTCTTCCAGATCGTGCTACTCGGCGGCGTCAGTGACTACGCCGCTGTGAACGAGAGCGTCGAGCTTGCCAAGGCGTCCAGTCCGGGCGGCGCACAGCTGGTAAACGCCGTGCTTAGGCGCGCGACCCGGGATGGCCAGAAGCTGCTCGACAGGCTTGACGACAAGACCGCGACCCACGCCGCCGTGCTGCATTCGGTGCCTGACTGGCTCGCCGAGCTGTGGTGGGAGGAGCTCGGTCCCGATGAGGCCCGGGCGCTGCTCAGCTGCGTCAATCGTCCCGCTGAGAACGCGTTGCGGGTGAACACGCTCAGGGGCGATCTGGCCACGACGCTTGAGGCGCTGCCACCGGCGTCCCAGGCCCAACCGGCTCCAGCCTGGGGACGCGCGGACGGGCTGCCCGAACTCGCGGAGGGGCTGGTGCTGTCGGGCGCCTTTGACGCTTACGGCTCCGAGCTCTGGCAGCAGGGGCGGATCATGCCCCAGTCGCGCGCCTCGATGCTGGTCGCGCGGGTGCTCGACCCGCAGCCGGGGGAACGCGTGCTCGATCTCTGCGCGGCACCTGGAGGCAAGACAACGCATCTGTTCGCGCTAATGGGCGGCGAGGGCGAGCTCACCGCGGTTGAAGTTCATCCCGGCCGCGCACGCGCGCTGCAGGAGACCTGCGAGCTGATGGGAGCGCAGGCGGTCCAGGTCGTCAACGCCGATGCCCGCAGTTTTAGCTCAGAGCAGCTGTTTGACCGCGTTTTGGTGGACCCGCCCTGCAGCGGCCTCGGCACGCTGCAATCGCGCCCAGACCTGCGCTGGCAGCCGCGCCGTGCTGATGTCGGAGAGCTCGCCGTCAAACAGGCGGAGCTGTTACGCGCCGCGGCGTCGCAGCTGAAGCCGGGCGGCAGCCTCGTGTACTCGGTCTGCACGGTCTCCAAGGCCGAAGGAGAGCACGTGGTTGACGCCTTTCTGGCCGAGCGCCGTGGGGACTTCGTCAGTGACGGGCGCTGGCAACTGTTACCGAGCCGGGACGGCACCGACGGGTTTTTTCTTTCGAAGCTGCGGCATACTCCTAACGCTCCGCTTATCTGATTTTCCCGCTGACCGTTACGCTTAACCGGTGAACGAAACAGAGCGGTTGCTCGGCCCCGATTGCCCCGGCTGCGGCGAGCCGTGGCTGCGCCCCACCGCCACACCCGGTCGCTATCGCTGCCTGTACTGCATGGGCCGCTTCGAGCTGTTGTCGGTCTGTCCGAACTGCGGTGAGCATTCGACGATCGTTCGCATGGAAAGCACAGCTATGGTCCAGTGCAACCACTGCCAAGGCAGCATGCTCCAACAACTCTGATTCGCAGGAACGATGTCAGACACCCATCAGTTTCAAGCAAACAACGTAGCCCCGTCGATCCTCGCCGCTGACTTCACGCGGCTTGGCGCACAGGTCGCCGAGGTCATGGATGCCGGCGCGCGCGTGATCCACGTTGACGTGATGGACGGTCACTTCGTACCGCCGATCACGTTCGGCCCGAACATCGTCGCCGCACTTGCCGACCAGGTTCACAGCGCCGGTGGGGTCCTGGACGTGCACCTGATGATCGAGCGGCCAGAGCGTCACGTCGAGGACTTCGTCAAGGCCGGGGCGGACGGGATCACGGTCCACGTCGAGGCGACGCAGCACCTGCACTACACGCTTGACGTGATCCGCCAGGGCGGGGCCAGCGCCGGCGCCGCGATCTGCCCGGCCACAGCGGTCTCGGTGCTCGCCGATGTCGCCGCCGCGGGCGTGCTCGACCTCGCACTTTGCATGAGCGTGAACCCTGGCTGGGGCAACCAGTCGCTGATCCCCCATTCTTTCGCAAAACTTCAGGTGTTGCGCGCGGCGATGCCCGCTGGCATCGCCGTTGAGGTCGACGGCGGCGTCAACGAGCAGAGCGCCCGCACGGTGGCTGAATCGGGTGCGAACCTGTTGGTGGCCGGCAGCGCCGTGTTCGGGGCAGCCGACCCCGCGGCCGCTTTCGCAGCGGTTACCGTGGCCGCGTGGCCCACGTAATCAGGCTGCAAAACGCCAGCACCGGCTTTCGCGGCGCGCGGAGCTCGGCCACCTATCCTGTTTAACGTGCCGACCACTACGGACACCGACGCCCGCCACCTGCTCCGTGCGATTGAGCTCGCGCAGCTCGGCGGCGCCAGCGTGAACCCGAATCCGCGGGTCGGTGCGGTGATCGTCAAGGATGGCGAGACGCTCGGTGAGGGCTTCCACCGTGAGGTCGGGGGACCGCACGCTGAGGTCGAAGCGATCCGTGACGCGGCCGGACGCGACCTCAGTGGCGCGACCATCTACGTCTCGCTTGAGCCGTGCTGTCATCAGGGACGCACGCCGCCCTGCACCGACGCGATCGTCGACGCGGGCATTAAGCGCGTGGTGGTCGCTTCCGAAGATCCGTCCGCGCACGCCGCCGGCCGCGGCCTCGGGATTTTGCGCGACGACGGCGTTGACGTCGTGATCGCCGAGGGTGAGATAGCCGACCAGGCACGGCTGATGAACCAGCCGTTCCGCAAGTACGCGCGCACCGGCCGCCCCTGGGTGCTGTTCAAGTCTGCGATGTCACTCGACGGCAAGGTCGCGACCCGCGGCGGTGACTCGAAGTGGATCTCGGGCAACGAAAGCCGTCTGCTGGTCCATAAGTGGCGGGCCGAAGTCGACGCGATCGCCGTAGGGATCGGAACCGCGCTGGCCGACGATCCGATTTTGACCGCGCGCACCGGCGGCTCCGATTCGCACGAGCTCGCGGGTCGCCAGCCTCGCCGCGTGGTCTTCGACTCGATGGCGCAGCTGCCGCTCAGCGCCAGGCTGCTCGCCGACATCGAGACGATCCCGCTGAGCGTCGTTGTCTCGCGCGCCGCCCAGCGGGCCGCCACCGACGCGCTGGCGGCGCACGGCGTCGACGTGATCGTCGCCACCGGCGAGAACGGACCGGCCCGGATCTGCTCGGCGCTCGACCAGCTCGGCCAGTACGGGATCACTTCGGTCTTGCTCGAGGGCGGACCCAAGCTCGCCGGCGCCTTTCTCGATGCCGGCGAGATCGATGAGATCCGGTTGTTCATCGCGCCGCTCGTGCTCGGCGGGCGCTCGGCCCGCGACCCGATCGAAAGTGAAGGCGCCGAGGTCGTCGCCGACGCCGTCCGCTCACTCACACTCGGCTGTCAATCGATCGGTGACGATCTGCTCGTCAGCGCCCGGATCAAGGAGTGGTAGGCACGTGTTCACGGGACTAGTCGCAGACCTCGGAGAGATCGTTGAGATCGAGCATTCGCCTGATGGCGTCAGGCTCCATGTCGCCACGCAGCTTTCGCCGCAGATCGGTGAGGGCGACTCGGTCTCGGTCAACGGCGTCTGCCTGACGGCAACCGCGATCAGCGGCTCACGCTTCAGCACGGACGTCATGAATGAGACACTGCGGCTCACCTCACTGGCCGAGATCGCTGAGGGCGCGCCGGTCAATCTCGAGCTCGCGATGAGCGCGACAGACCGCTTCGGCGGCCACATCGTGCAGGGCCATGTCGACGGTGTTGGCCGGATAACCGGGGTCACTCCGGACGGTTTCAGCAGCCGGGTGACGATCGCGGCGCCGGAGCAGGTTATGCGTTACATCGTGCACAAGGGATCGATCACGGTCGACGGCATTTCGCTGACCGTGGCTGAGACAGACGACCGATCCTTTACCGTTTCACTGATCCCCGAAACGCTCGAACGTACCAACCTCGGTGCGGCCGAGCCCGGAACAACCGTGAACTTGGAAGTGGATGTGGTCGCTAAATACGTCGAAAGGCTGATCAACCGATGAGCACCGTCCGGACAGCTTTCGCCACCATTGAGGCGGCAATCGAAGAAATCGCTGATGGCAAGATGATCGTCGTCGTCGACGACGAAGAGCGTGAGAACGAGGGCGATCTGGTGATGGCCGCTCAGTTCGTGACGCCCGACGCGATCAACTTCATGACCCGCCAGGCCGGCGGTTGGATCTGCTTGACGCTGACGCCCGGCCGCTGCGACGAGCTCGACCTGGAGCTGATGACGCTCAAGAACGAGTCAGCTCATGAAACCCCGTTCACAGTCACGATCGAGGCCCGTGAAGGGGTCACAACCGGCATCTCCGTGCACGACCAGGCGCGGACCATGCAGGTGGCCGTCGACCCGACCAAGGGCGCCAAGGACATCGTCAAGCCGGGCCACGTGCGCCCGCTCAAGGCAAAGTCGGGAGGCGTGCTGGAGCGCACCGGCCACACCGAGGCCAGCGTCGATCTCGCGCGGCTGGCGGGCCTGTATCCGGCCGGCGTCATCTGCGAGGTGATGAACGACGACGGCTCGATGGCCAGGCTGTCCGATCTCGTCGGCTACTGCGCACATCACGGGCTGAAGATGGTCACGATCAAGGATCTGATCGCCTACCGGCGCAGGCGCGACCGGCTCGTCGAGCGCGTCGTCTCAACACGCCTGCCGACCGCTTTCGGCGTCTTCCAGGCCGTCGGCTACCGCTCGCTGGTGGACGACAAGCACCACATCGCGCTGGTCAAGGGTGACGTCGCCGGCCACACCGACGTGCTCGTGCGTGTCCATTCGGAGTGCCTGACCGGCGACGTATTCCATTCCGAGCGCTGCGACTGCGGTGAGCAGCTGTCCTCGGCGCTGACGCAGATCGAGGACGAGGGCGAGGGCGTTCTGCTGTACCTGGCGCAGGAGGGG
>PLES01000154.1 GCA_003137075.1 Solirubrobacterales bacterium | reverse complement strand
AGCCGGCGATGAAGCTGCAGACCGCACACCCGGGGATCGAACGGGCAAGCAGATAAGGCAGCAGGAAAATCGCATTGGCGAACAGCAGCCGCACGTACCGGGTCCCGGCGGAGGATCTTGACTTCAGCATCCCGTAACGCAGCCCCCCGACCATCGAGCCAAAGCTGCAGATCGCGAGCAGGATCCCGGAGGCCGGTCGCGAGCCGAGGTGCAGCGCGATCGAGGGGATCCCAACGTCCAGGCAGCCGAGGCCGAAGCCCATCAGCGCCACCGGCATCAGCAGCCAGCGCAGATCGGCGCTGCCTAGCGCGGAACGGCGAGGCGTGTCGTCGGCGTGCTCGTCCGGCGCCGTTCTGAGCAGCGGCGAAGTCAAAAATGCCACGGTTCCCAAAAGACCGATGGCAGCCAGCGCGAACACCGAAGTACCCGGCGAGGTAAGCGTGATCAGCAGCGTGATCACGAGCGGCCCTGACACCCAGATGATCTCCTGTAGCACGGCCTCCAGCGCGAACGCCGATTCGCGGACCGCGTGGTCGTCGAACATCTCGCGCAGCGCCGCTCTGACGACCGGCGCGATCGGGGGCTGAGAGGCACCCACGAGCGCCGCGGCGCCGATCAGTTCCGGCGCGCCCGCGCGCGCGTGGCCCAAGACGCCGAGCAGGACATACGCAAGCGCCTGGCCGACGGCCGCCGGCCCGATCACGCGAGCGATGCCAAGGCGGTCAACGAGCCGCCCTTGTAGCGGGATCGATACCGCCCCGGTGAACGCACTCATTCCCACTGCGATTCCGGCCGCGGCGTAGGAGCCGGTGACGCCATGCACCAGCAGCAGGATCGCGAGCGAGGTCATGCCCTGCGGCAGGCGCGCGACCACGGCGGTGCCGAGCAACCGGGAGGCCCCGGGACGGGCGAACACTGGACGATACGAGGAGGTCACAGTCCTATGGAAGCAGCAGCCGGCGGCGCGCCGACATTCCGCCTCCCGAGAGCACCGGCGAGGGTCCCGCTAGCCCTGCTTCGGCCGCTCCTGCTTGAGCCACTCGCCCAGCGCGTCGGCGTCCATCGGTCGGGCGATGTGGTAGCCCTGGCCCAGGTCGCAGCCGAACTGCCTGACTGCCTCGAGCACGGTCTCGTCCTCAATGCCTTCGGCGACCACCTGCATGCCCAGTGCGTGTCCGACTGTCACGGCCGCCCGCACTATCGCCGCGTCGGTGGCGCTTTCCGGCGTCCGGGAGACGAAGGAGCGGTCAAGCTTGAGATCGAGTGCCGGCAGCCGCTTGAGCATCTCAAGCGAGGACCACCCGCGTCCGAAATCATCGATCGAGAGCGTCACCCCGAGTGCTGCGAGATCGTCAAGTCCGCTGTCCCCGGCCTCCAGCGCGGCGTGCTCGGTCAGCTCCAGCATCAAGGCACTCGGTTCGAGGTCGTGGGCGGCCAGCGATCTCGCGACCAGCTCCGGCAAGTCACCGTGCATCACGTCGAGCGGTGAGATGTTGACGCTGACCGACACGCCGTAGCGCGCCGCCACGTCGCCCAGCGCGAGACCCAAGACGTGCTCGGTCAGCTGGCCGATCCTGCCCAACCGCTCGGCCAGTGGCACGAAGACATCGGGCGTCACGTACGGATCGGCACCTGCCGGCCAGCGGGCTAGCGCCTCGACGCGGCGGACCTCCCCGCTCCTGAGGTCAACGATCGGCTGATAGACGACGGTGAACGTGCGGTCGCCCAGCGCCTGGCGCAGATGCTGCGTGACGGTGTGCTGCGGCCTGCGCAGCTCGGCCTCCTGCGCGTCCCAGACCACAACCGAGCGCGTCCCTCGCCGGGCCACCTGCAGTGCCGAGTCAGCGTGACGGAAGAGCGACCCGGCATCGCCACCGGCTGTCATCGTCGCCGTCCCGCAGCGAACATCAACGGCGATCGCCTCCTCCGTGTCGTCGGCCACGAACGCCTCGAGGCTCTCCCGCACACGCCCGGCGAGTGCCTCAGAGTCCTTGCCGGTGACCGCGACCGTGAATTCGTCGCCGCCGGTGCGGCCGACCACAATCGCATCGCTGATCTCGCCGGCGAGGCGGTTGCCGAGCCGGCGCAACAGCTCATCGCCGGCCTCATAGCCGATCGCGTCGTTGACAAAGTCAAAGCTGCGGATGTCGGCCACGGCCACACAGACGTCCTGCGACTCGAGCACGGCGGTAATGCGGCTGACGCACTCCGCGTGGTTGGGCAGGCCGGTCAGCTCGTCAACGGTCGCGCGACGTACGAGTTCGCGCTCGGCCACGGTCCGCTCGGTGATGTCGGTACCGACCAGGAACACGCCGCCGTCGCGCAGCGCCACCGCGATGTCGAGCGAGTGCCCCTGAATGTCGATCTGCACCCGCTCAGGAATCTTGCCTGCGGCCGCTGTAGCCAGTGCCGCGCGGATCTGCGGTTCGTCCGGAAACAGATCGTTGATGTGCTTGCCGACGGCCGCCGGCCCGATGCCAAGGGCGGTGGCCGCGGCTCCCTCACACATCGTCACAACCCCGTCAGAACGCAGCGCCACGAAGATCACGGGGGCGCCGGCGATGATCGCGTCGCGCTCCGCGTGACTTCCTGCAGACGAAACCAGCGTGCCCGAGAAGGTCGCGAGCGCCTCCGCCAATTTCAGGTTGGCGGGGGAGAGTGCGGCGTCGAAGCGCCAGCCAAGACAGAGCGCGCCGAGAGTTCCGTCGGTCGGGTCAAGCGGCAGCGAGACGCCGACAGTGATCTCCTCTCCAGCGAAGAACGGGTAGCGCTCGGGATCGAGTGGCCCGTTCTCCGGACGATGGATCAGCGTCGTGCCGCCAAAGATCCTGGTCGCGTTCGGGTGGGTGTGGCTGTAACGCGGGTCCTGCCAATCATCGGTCCGGTTGCCGACGACGCCCCGCCAGGCCAACCCCCGCCGCTCCCGGTCGCCGAGCAGCACACCGGCTACGTCGGCGCCGAGCAGTCGCACGGCCGTGTTCGACACCAGCGTGAAGAGATCGTCCATGTCGCTCAGCATCGAGCCGTGTCGCATCAGGGCCGCCAGCGCGTTGGCCTCGGCGGTCTGTCGCTGGGCCCGAGCCAGCGTTCGCATCGTCCCCAGCGCCGGACCGACCTGCGCGGCCACGAACTCGAGCAGCCCCACCTCCTCGGTGGTGAACTCCCGTCGTTCGTAGGTCTGCCCCGATATCGAGCCGACGAGCCGTCCGTCCGCGTACAGCGGGACCGCGATGCCGCTGACCACTTCCGCCCAGGTTGCCGGATGGTCAAGGTCGGTTCTGTAGTCGGCGACGATGACCGGTGCCTCACGGGAGAACGCTTCGCCGATCAGCCCCTGGCCTGGGTGGAACACGGGGTCGGGCCCGCCGACGTGGACGTCATCAAACGCGAGTGGCACGAGCAGTCGTTGCTCGTAGTCCCAGAAGGCGAGGCTCGCGCCGTCTACCTGCAGCACGCGGCGAACCTCGGCGACGGCGAGCTTGGAGAGCGCTGACGGATCGAGCAGCGAACTCGCCGCGATGATCAGGTCATGAAGCGTGCCCTCAGCATCTGGCACCGAACGGTCGGCCACTCTCAGTCCTTGCTCACGATGGTGGCCGGAACAGGCGAACACGGTTGTCGGTGGCCGGCCGACGGTCCTCTAAGCGCAGCCTAAGCCCTGCGACGGATAAGGCTATCGGTCGCGTGCCGCGGGCGGCAGCCCTGAACGCCCGCGCTTGTGCGAACGTTCGGTATGTGAGCGTCGTCGCTGAGCTGAGCAGACTTCTGGGCGAGCACGCGGTGCTGGCCGGCGACGCCCCTGGGGCTGGCCGCTACCTGCATGACGAAACCGAGACCCGGTCGATCAGCGGTGAGGCCGAAGCGGTTGCAATGCCGGCAACTGCGGAGCAGGCTGCCGAGCTGGTCGCCTGGTGTTACGAGCACGACGTGCCGATGACCCCGCGCGGTGGCGGCACCGGCTTTGCCGGCGGTGCGGTGCCGACGGAGTCGGGGGTGGTCGTGAGTCTCGAGCGGCTTGGCGGCGCCGCTCGGATCGAGCCCGAGCATTGGCGGGCCTGGGTGCCGGCCGGGGCGACGACCGCTGACGTGCGTCGTCGCGCCCGAGAGAACGGGCTCTACTACCCGCCCGACCCGGGCTCAGCAGAGTCCTCGATGATTGGGGGGAACATCGCCACCAACGCTGGTGGCCCGCACACTTTCAAGTACGGCGTAACCGGAAGCTGGGTCACCGGTCTGGAGGTGGTGCTGGCGCCGGGCGAACTGGTCAGCATCGGTGGCGTCGCCCGCAAGGATGTGGGCGGTTACGATCTCAAATCGCTGCTTGTCGGCTCTGAAGGCACGCTCGGAATCGTCACCGGCGCCTGGCTCAAGCTGATGCCTGCCCCTGAGGCAGCGCTGCCCGTCGTCGGTTTCTATCCCGACACTGAAACGGGCATGGCGGCGATGACCGCCGTGCTGACCTGCGGGATCGTTCCCGCCGCCGTCGAATTCCTCGACGCCGGCGCGCTACGGGCATCGCTGGGCGCGCTCACGTCGGTCACGCGCGGCCTTCCGGTTGACGTGCCCTCGCGTACGGGATTCATGCTGATAGCCGAGTCCGACGGCGGGCTGCGCGAGGCGCGGGCCGGGCAGCACGAGCTTGAACTCGCGATGGAGGACTCGGCGGTGGCGGTCTACGCGCCGACCGCAACCGCCGACATTGCGGCGCTCTGGCGCTGGCGTGACGGCGTCTCCGGTGCCGTCACCTCACACCGCGGCGGCAAGCTCAGTGAGGACATCGTCGTGCCGGCCGAGCGACTCGGGGAGGCGGTTGAGTTCACAGTCGAACTTGGGCAGCGCCACGGCATCGAAGCCTGCAGCTGGGGGCACGCCGGCGACGGCAACGTGCACGCCACCTTCATGATCGACCGCACAGATCCGGTTCAGGTCGGCCGCGCCGAGTACGCCGCTGAGGATCTCTTCAAGTTCGCCGCATCGGTCGGCGGCGCGATCACCGGTGAGCACGGCGTCGGCCTCGTCAAGAACCACCAACTGGCGCTGCAGTGGCCCGAGCGGGCGCTTGCGCTGCACGAGGGGATCAAGCAGCTGCTCGATCCCAAGGGACTGCTGAATCCGGGCAAGAAACTCGCCCGCTGAACGCGGTCGGCGGCGGCGCTTTGGTTTGACCGCGCCATTGTGCATGTAAAATGCATGCATGCCCGCACTCATCCAGATTCGCAACGTCCCTGACGACGTTCACCGCAAACTGACCGAGCGCGCCGCGGCCTCCGGCAAGTCACTGAATTCGTTGATGCTCGAGATCGTCGAGCGCGAGGTGCAGCGGCCGACGATGGCCGAGGTGGTCGACGGGATCTTGGCGAAAGGTCCGCTGGGGACCGGAATCAGGGCAGGTGAGTCGGCGGAGCTCATCCGTGAGGGCCGGGCGGAACGCGAGCAGCGTGACAGACGGCTGATGTTGGAGCGGGAGGAGCGGGGTGCTAGTCGTTGACGCCTCCGCCGTTGTGGAGTTGCTGCTGCGAACGCCGAAGGCCGCAACCGTCGGGGGGCATCTCAAGCGCTCCCAAGTGCACGCACCGGAGCTGATTGGCTACGAAACCCTCTCCGCGATCCGTGGGCATGTCCGTGGCTGTCGGCTCACTCCCGGTGAAGGTCTGGGGGTGATGCGCGAATTCGAGCGCATCGAAGCGAATCTCGAACTTTGGCCGCTGCTCGAGATCATGAGTGAGTGCGCGGTCGAACTTCGTGAGAACGTCACGGCGTACGACGCAAGCTATGTGGCGCTGGCGGAAAACCTCGGTTGTCCGCTGGTCACAAGCGACGGCAGGCTCGCCCGTGCGGTCGAGCGCCGTATCGATGTCACGCTTGTCTGATCCGCGGATAGAGTCCACGCCGATGAGCGAGATCTCAGTGCGTCCGATGCAGGAGCGCGATCTGGAGGCCGCTGACAGCATCCGGCGGCTCGCCTTCGGCACCTTTCTGAACCTCCCTGAGCCGGCCAAGATGTTCGGGGACATCGACCACGTCTACTCGCGCTTTGCCGCCGAGCCGAGTTGGGCGTTCGTCGCCGAGCGCGACGGTCAGGTCGTCGGATCGAACTTCGCGGTGCGCTGGGGGAGCTACGGCTTCTTTGGCCCGCTCACCGTTCACCCCGAGCTCTGGGATGCGGGCGTCGGAGGTTTACTGGTTGCGCCGATCGTGGATCTCTTTGACCAGTGGGGAGTGCGGCAGGCCGGCCTCTACACGTTCCCCAACAGCCTCAAGCACCTTGGGCTCTACCGAAAGTTCGGCTTCTGGCCCCAGTTCCTGACGCCGATCATGAGCAAGGCCTCGGCCGCTTCAGACGTCAGCTACACGACCTATTCGCAGCTTCCGGCTGATGCTCGGGAGCGCGTGCTCGAGCAGTCCCGCGAGCTGACGAACCTGATCTTCGCCGGCCTCGATGTCAGCCATGAGATCCAGTACGCGCACGCCCAGGGACTCGGCGACACGGTGCTGCTGAGCAGCGGTGAGACGCTCACAGCCGTCGCTGTCTGCCATGTCAACGCCGGCGAGGCCGGCAGCGGCGCCTGCTATGTCAAGTTCGGCGCGGCGCTGCCGGTGGTCAGCGCTGGTCAGGTCTTTGAGCAGATGCTCGCGGCCTGCGAGGACCTCGCCCACACACGTGACGCAGCAACGGTCACCGCCGGTATCAACACCGCCCGCGAGGACGCCTGCCGCCGCATGCTCGAGCGCGGCTACCGGGCGATCGGCGGCGGCGTGATCATGCAGCGGCCCAACCAGCCGGGATACTGCCGCCCCGACGTCTACGTCGTAGACGACCTGCGCTAGGAGCCTGCCGTCAGCGACCCGTACGCGTCCGGGCGACGCGTGGTCAGGAACGGGAACAGCTCCAGCCAGTCGCGCCGCTGATCCAGATCGAGGTCTGCGACCAGCACCGTCGGCTCGTCACGCGATGCCTGCACCAGCAAACGCCCGTACGGATCTGAGATGAAGCTCGAGCCGTAGAAGGTGAGCGGATCCTCGGTCCCGATCCGGTTCACGGCGACCATGAAGGTTCCGTTCGCGATCCCGTTGCCGACGATCACCTGCTGCCAGAGCGGCTCGGTGTCGAATTCGGGGTGATCGGGCTCTGAGCCGATCGCCGTCGGATAGATCAGGACCTCGGCGCCGGCCAGCGAGTACGCACGGGCAAGCTCCGGGAACCACTGGTCCCAACAGGTCGGCAGCCCGAGCTTGGCGTCGGACTCCGCGAGCGAAACCACCGGGAACGCCTCGCCCTCGCCGCTCGCCGGCCCGCGGCGGAAGTACTGGTCCTCGTAGTAGCCGGCCGTGATCGGGATGTGCAGCTTGCGGGTGCGCTGCATCAAGCTCCCGTCGGGCGCGACCAGGATCGCGGTGTTGAAGCCGAGGCCGTCACCGCGTTCAGCCTGCTCAAACAGCGACGCGTGTACGTAGACGCCGGACTCGGCGGCGCAGGCACGCGCGAACTTGATCGTCGGCCCGCTCTCGAGCGGCTCTGGCGCGACTCCCAGCGCCGCCGGCCCGTCTGGCGTGATTGCGAAATACGGTGAGAGCGTCAGCTCCTGTAGGCACACGAGCCGGGCGCCCTGGTCGGCGGCCAGCGTGATGCCTTCGGCCAGCAGCGCCTCGTGCACGGTGGCATCCGCATGCCAGCGCTGTTGGACGAGGCCGACGCGCAGCGGCGGCCTCGTCGCGGGCCGCGTCCGCGCAGGTGACTCGGGAACCGTTGCAGCAACCTTCACGACGTACTCAGACATCAGCCACCTCTGACACTCGCCACCTCAGACTCTCGGGACCTGCTGGGTGATGCAATGCGGCCCGCCACCGCCGTAGGCGATCACCGCACCGGACACCGGCACGATCTCACGCCCCGGAAACTCCCCGCCGATGATTCTCAGCGCCTGCGCATCAGTATCCGCACCGGTGACCGGGACGATCACGGCGTCATTGCAGATGTAAAGGTTCAAGTAGCTCGCCGCCACCTGCTCGCCGGCGACCTCGACGTACGGCAGGTACGGAATCTCAACAACCGCTATCCCGGCAGCGCGCAGGCGCGCCAGGTTCTCCTGGCAGTTCTCAAAGTTCGGGTTGTCCTGCGAGACGGTCTGCAAGAGTGCCCGCCCGGCGCCCGAGTAGACCGCGATCAGATCGACATGCCCGTCGGTGTCGCGGTCCTCGACCAAGCCCTGGCCAAGCCACACGACCGAGCTCGCACCCAGGTACTGCGCCAGCAGCGCCTCGAGCTGCTCGCGTGAAAGCGATGGGTTACGACTCGGGTGCAGCAGGCACTGCTCGGTGGTCAGGATCGTGCCGGCGCCGTCAGCGATCACGGACCCACCCTCGAGCACGAACGGAGCGTCGAGCACGGTGTCGCCGAGCGCCTCCGCGATCAGGGCGCCAACCGCCGCGTCCTTGTCCCANNACGTAGATCGGGCCGCTGTCCCGCAGCCATGAATCGTCGAGCGGCAGCTCCACGATCTCAACGCCCCCGGCGCACATCGCCCGTGCCTGGGCCGCGTCGACGCCCGCGTTGGCGATCATCGTCACCGGCTCAAACGAGCAGATCGCGTTGGCGACGGCCGCGTAGTCCCTGCGTGCCTGCTCGAGCGTCTCACCCCAGAGCTCCAGCCGGCAGGGCCAGCCCATGATCGTCCGCTCGTGCGGCTCCCACTCCCCCGGGTAGCGCATGCCGCCCAGCCTATCCGCTCAGGCTGGCAGCGATGGAGCCGTGCTGGTCGCCGCCAGCGGGCTCAGGGGCGAGCGAGTGGCCGCCGAAATCTCGGCCGCGGTCACGTTCTGCGGATGGTGGCAGGCCGCCATGTGGCCGCCTGCGTACTGCGTCAGTTGCGGCTCTTCGGTGCGGCAGAGCTCGGTTGCTCGCGGGCAGCGGCCGGCGAAGCGGCACCCGGGCGGGGGGTCGATCGGGCTCGGAACCTCGCCGCTGACGACGTTTCGTATACGGGCGCGATTCTCGCGAGGGTCGGGGATCGGAATCGCCGCCAGCAGCGCCGACGTATAGGGGTGGATTGGCTTTGTGTAGAGCTCCTCAGCCGGGGAGAGCTCCATCACCTTGCCCAGATACATAACAGCGATACGGTCGGAGACGTGGCGCACAACACTGAGATCGTGCGCCACAAAGATGTAGCTCAGCCCCATCTCGTCCTGAAGCTCGTCGAGCAGGTTGATGACCTGCGCCTGGATCGACACGTCCAGCGCGGAGACCGGCTCGTCCAGCAGGATCAGTTTCGGGTTCATCGCCAGGGCGCGCGCGATGCCGATCCGCTGTCGCTGTCCGCCGGAGAACTCGTGCGGGAAGCGCGAGAGATGCTCAGCCCGCAGGCCAACGCGATCCATCAGCTTGCGGCTCTCAGCTTCTATCTCGCCTTTCGAAACGCCTCGCAGCCCAAGTGGCGTTGAGAGGATCTGCTGGATCCGTTTGCGCGGGTTCAACGACGCCTGCGGATCCTGAAAGACCATCTGCATCTTGCGGCGAATCGGCTCGAGCTGCCGCCGTGAGGCCATCGTGATCTCCACGTCGTCAAACTTGATCGCGCCGCTGGTGGGGTCGACGAGTCGCACGAGCGTGCGGATCAGTGTCGTCTTGCCGCAGCCCGATTCTCCGACCACTCCGAGCGTCTCGCCCTGCACGAGTGAGAACGAAACGTCGTCTACGGCGTGTACGTGAGCGACAGTACGGTCGATGATCAGCCCGGCTTTGATCGGGAAGAGCACCCGCAGGTGGTCGACCGACATCAGCACCGGATCGCCTTCGTTCGCGACCCAGCTGCCGCCACGTGCATCGCTGGGGGTCGTGTGCACTTCCGGGTCGCTCATTTGCTCGCCCCGGCTGTGAGCCCGATCTGCCCATCCACGCTGCGCAGTTCGCGTTTCTGCTCCACCGGCAGCCAGCAACGATCGAGGTGCCCCGGCGCGTCGCTGACCCGCGACTCAAGCGCCGGGACCTCCGTGCACTTACCAAACGCGTGCGGGCAGCGCGGGCGGAAATGGCAGCCTTGAGGCGCGCTCAGCAGCGATGGCGGCATGCCCGCAATCGCCGGCAGCTTGGTCCCGCGGTCGCGGTCGATGCGCGTGATCGATCCGAGCAGGCCCCAGGTGTATGGATGCTGTGGGTCGTAAAAGAGATCGTCGAGCGTGCCCTGCTCGACTACGCGCCCCGAGTACATGACAACCACGCGGTCCGCGATGTCGGCGACGACAGCCAGGTCGTGGGTTACGAGGATGATGCCGGCGTTGGTCTGCGACCGCAGATTGCGCAGCTCGTCAAGGATCTGCGCCTGGATCGTGACGTCGAGCGCGGTGGTGGGCTCGTCGGCGATCAGCAGCTTCGGTGAGCAGGAGAGCGCCATCGCGATCATCACNNCGCTGGCGCATGCCGCCGGAGAACTCGTGCGGGTAGGAACGCAGGCGCTCGGCCGCGCGCGGAACGCCGACGCGCTCCATCAGTTCAACTGCACGGCCCATCGCATCGCTTTTGCTGACCTCCGGGTTGTGCACTCGGATCTGCTCGACGATCTGATCGCCAACCCGGTAGACCGGGTTCAGCGAGCTCATCGGATCCTGGAAGATCATCGCGATGTCGTTGCCGCGAACCTTGCGCAGGTCGTCCTCTGAGGCGCCGAGCAGATCCATCCCGTTCAGCGTCGCGGTGCCGCCGACAATTGTGTTCGGGCCGCGCGTCAGCCCCATCAGCGTCATCCCACTGACAGACTTGCCCGAGCCCGACTCGCCGACGATCGCGACCACCTCGCCGGCGGCGACGTCAAAGCTCACCCCGTCAACAGCACGCAGCTCGCCCTCGTCGGTGTTGAACGAAACCTTGAGGTCCTCCACGTGCAGAAGCCCTGCGCCGGTGCTCACAGCCGAATCCTCGGATCGAGTACCGCGTAGAGCACATCAATCAGCGCGCTCATCACGACGACGCAGAACGCGGTCAGCATCACGATGCAGAGCAACGTGACCGTGTCGAAATTGCCGATCGCCATCGCGGCGAGCTGGCCGACACCATGCAGGCTGTAGATCGTCTCCGTGAGGATCGCGCCGCCGCCGATCACCTGTGCCATATCGAGTCCCCANNCGCACGTAGTCCTCGCTCATCGTGTCGAGGATCGAGCTGCGCAGCACGCGTGAGTAGAAGCCGATGAACAGCACTGACAGGGTGAACCACGGTCCGATCAGGTGCTTGAACCACTGCCAGGGGCTGCTGCCGAACTGCGCGTAGCCGCTCAGCGGCAGCAGGTTGGCCTTGTAGCCGACGTAGTAAATGATCACCGCGCCGAGCAGGAAGGGCGGCATCGAGACGCCGATCATCGAGAGCACCGTCAGCACGCGGTCCGTGTACTTGCCCGAGCGTACCGCGGCGAGCGTGCCGAGCGCGATCGATGCCAGCAGCCAGAAGATGCCTGCGCCAAGCGCCAGTGAGACGGTTGCGGGCAGTCCCTTGCCGATCTGCTTGAGCACGTTGTAGCCCTGGGAGTAGGAGTACGCCGAGCCGGAGAAGATATTGCCCATCGTCTTGATGTACTGGACCCAGATCGGCTTGTCGAAGCCGTACCGAACACTGATCAGATGCACCTCGGCAGGTGTGGCGAGCCGCCCTGCGATCAGTGCCGCGGGGTTGCCGCCGGGCAGCGCGACGATGAACAGCAGAAAGGTCACAACTGAGATCGCGAAGATCATCAGCACCATCGTGATCAGGCGCCGTGTGACGAAGCGTGCCATCAGACCTTGACCTTCGAGCGCGGGTCAAGCGCGTCGCGTAGGCCGTCGCCGAGGATGTTCACGCTCATCACCGTGAGCACCAGCATGATGCCTGGCACCAGCACGGTGTTGAAGCCGCCGGGGAAGTTCTGAAGACCCGATTGGATCATTGTGCCCCAAGAGGAGTTGGGTGCCTGGACTCCGGCTCCGAGGTAGCTGAGCGCCGCCTCGAGAATGATCGAGTTGGCGAGCATCAGCGGAATGAAGACGACGATCGTCGACGAGAGGTTGGGCAGCAGCTCGCCGAACATGATGCGCGCGTGGCTCAGTCCCTGCTGGCGCGCGGCGTCGACGAACTCACGCTCGCGCAGCGTCAACACCTGGGCGCGGACGGGTCGCACGATGTAGGGGATGTAGACAAACCCCACCACGATGGCGGTCGACAGCAGCGTTGTGGAATGCAGCGGTCCCAGGCCGTTGACGATGATCACGGTGTTCAGCGTGATGCCGAGCAGCACCGCCGGATAGGACCAGATGATGTCCATGGTGCGGCTGATCAGACCGTCTGCAAAGCCTCTGAAGTAGCCAGAGATGATGCCGAGCATGGTCCCGAAGATCATCGTGATCAGCATCGCCACCACGCCGATTTCAAGCGACGCGCGGCCACCGTAGAGCAACCGCACGGCCAAGTCCCGGCCGCTCTCATCGGCACCCAGGAAGTAATGGTGGATATTCCACGTCGGCCCGATTGGCACGTCCTGCATGCTGAGCACATACTCGAGCTTGCCCCCGACACGAATCTGTCCTGTGAGGTTCTCGGTGTTCGGCCCGATGTGGGCTACGTCCTGCGAGTAGATCGGCGCCAGCAGGCAGAGCACCACCAGCAGGATGAAGACGATGCCGAAGAACATCGCGACGCGGTTACGTCGCAGACGCTTCCACGCCAGGGCGTAGATGCTGGTGCCGGGGGGAACGTCCTGGCCGCCCCCGGGCCCGTCAGGGCTCTCTTCGAGAAGGATTTCGCTGTTGATCGCTGACAAAGCTGAAAAGGGTCGTGCGCGAAGTCTGTGAGGGTACTCGGAAACCCAAAGACAGGGAGGGGCTCCCTTGCGGAAGCCCCTCCCCTTACTGCCTTACCACTAAACGAGGAGACCTACTTGAGTGAGATCCCGTCGAGATCCCAGCCGTAGATGTCGTTCGTGTAGCTCACCTTGATACGGCTGGAGGTGAGGAACGGGAACGACTGGTAGCCGAAGACCGCGGCATACGCGTTCTTGGCCACGTACTTCTCGAGTGCCTGCCACTGGGAGACGACGGAGCCGAGCTCAGTCGTCGGTGTCGCACCGAGCTTGGTGACGATCTTGTTGATGTACGGGTCGTTGGTCTGCCCGAAGTTCTCATTGTCGACCGGCACGATTGACTTGCCGTCGAGCAGAACTCCATAGAAGTCGACTGGGTTCGGGAAATCCTGGTTCCAGTCGGCAAACCCGGTCTGCGGGTCGACCTTCTTGGCCTCACCGATGACGGTGAAGTAGTTCTCGTCCGCAACTTCCTTGAGCGTCACGTTCTTGAAGCCGATGTCCTTCAGCTCCTGCTCGTAGGCCTCGCACCACTGCAGGCGCGGTGAACGCTCCTGCGCGTAGACGACGATCGGCACGTTGGCGTCACCTGAGGCCGCGACCAGCTTCTTTGCCGCCGCGATGTTGCCGGTACCTGGCTTACCCAGCGGGCAAGCGCCGCTCGGGTGACCCGGGATGGCCGGCGGCAGGAAGTAACAGGCCGGCGACAGGGTGCCTGAACCGAGGCGGGAGAGACCCGACTCGTTAAGGCCCTCGATGACTGCCTTGCGGGCATCGAGGTTGTTGAACGGGGGCTTCGATGCGTTCAGGAAGAAGTAGTACACCGAACCGCCGAGGTCCTTCAGGCTGTAACGGCCCTTCCCCTTGGCCGCGATCTGCGGCAGCAGGCTGCCCGGGATCGTGTCGGCCCAGTCGAAGATGTCGGCGCTGTTGTTCAGGACCGACAGGGCGTTTGCCTCGACGTTGGAGTTGATTNNCCGATGTTGATGTTGTTGACCATATACGGACCATCACCGGCCGGCGGATCACTCGCCTGCACCTTGCTGATGTTCGTGACGGTCTTCGGATCGATCAGGCCGTAGGCCGGGAAGGCCAGGACGTTGTCAAACGGGCCGTAGGCGGCGCTCAGGTGGATCACGATCTTGCCGGTGGCGTTGTTCGTGGAGATTCCTGAGATCGTCTT
>PLES01000029.1 GCA_003137075.1 Solirubrobacterales bacterium | reverse complement strand
CCTTCGACGGCGACGCCGACCGCTGCTTCTTCATCGACGACACCGGCGCCTTTGTCGACGGTGACTTCCTGACCGCGGTGCTGGCCGAGTCACTGCTGCGCAAGTACCCCGGCGAGACGATCCTTTACGACGTGCGCGCGAGTCGCGCGGTGGCCGATGTCGTTGAAGCCGCCGGTGGGACCGCGCTGATGAACCGCGTTGGCCACGCCTTCTTCAAGTCGCGCATGCGGCGCGAGGGCGGCGTCTTCGGCGGCGAAGTCTCAGGCCACTACTACTTCCGGGACTTCTACTGCGCTGACTCCGGAACGATTCCGGCGCTGCTGATTCTCGAGGAGCTGTCACAGCGCGGCATCAAGCTCTCAGAGCTGCTCGCCCCCTACCGGGCCAAGTACTTCATCTCCGGGGAGATCAACTCGACCGTCAGCGACGCGCCCGCCAAGATCAAGCAGATCACCGAGCGCTACGCCGACGCTCAGCAGCACGAGCTGGACGGCATCTCAGTGGACTACGAAGACTGGCATTTCAACGTGCGCTCCTCCAACACCGAACCGTTGCTGCGGCTCTGCTTGGAGTCACTGATCTCGCAGGCCGACATGGAGGCCAAGCGAGATCAGGTGCTTGATCTGATCCAGGCGTGACCGCCGCCGTCCACCGGCTGGAGATCCCCACTCCGTTCCTGGTTGGACGGGTCAACTGCTATCTGCTGACCGGCGACCCGCTGACGCTGGTCGATACAGGCCCCAACTCCGGCACGGCGCTCGACACACTTGAGCAGGGGCTGGCAGCGCACGGCGTCGCGATCGAGGATCTCGAGCTGGTGGTGCTGACCCACCAGCACATGGATCACGGCGGTCTGCTGGAAATCATCGGGCGCCGCTCCGGCGCCGAGATAGCGGCCTTCGCGCCGCTTGTGCCGTGGCTCGCCGGCTACACAGCCAGCGCAACCGCCGACGACAACTTCGCGCAGGCGCTGATGCGCCAGCACGGAGTCCCGGACGAGATCGTCACCGTGCTGGGCCTGGTCGCGACTGCCTACCGGGGCTACGGCTCCAAGAGCGACGTCTCCCGGCCGCTCGCGGACGGCGACGCGCTGAGCATGGGTGGGCGGCAGTTCACGGTCCTGCACCGCCCCGGTCACAGCCCCTCTGACCTGGTCTTCTTCGAAGAGCAGACCGGTCTGCTGATCGGCGGCGACCACCTGATCGGCCACATCTCCTCGAACGCGATTGTGACCCGACCGTTCGGCGGTCCGGTCGATGCGCCGCGGCCACGACCGTTGATGGACTACGTCGCGTCGTTGAAGGCGACCCGCGCGATGGAGCTCAGCGAGGTGCTGGCCGGACATGGGGATCCCGTGACCGATCACCGCGCGCTGATCGACGAGCGCATGCGTCTGCACGAGCGCCGGGCGGCGAAGATCATGGCCATGCTGAGCTCGGAGCCGCTGACCGCGCATCAGCTGGCCGGCCGGATCTGGGGAAACGTGGCGGTGACGCAGGCCTACCTGACGCTCTCAGAGGTGCTCGGGCATATAGATCTCTTATTGGCCCGGGCTAGAGTTGCAGAGGTCAACGATGGCCGCGTGACAAGGTTTCGGACGACCTGATTAAGATTTTCAAACCCAGTCGCGGAAGCGCTGGGCTGGTGTGCCCGCTCATGATCTGCGCGAGTTCGGTTCTGCTCGCGTTGCTTGCCGTGCCCGCCGGGGCGATGGCCGCTGCGGGCGGCTCCGATGTTCGCGTCGGGTCTGCCCCGCATCGCCCATCCGGATCGACGATCGTCGGCAGCCTGGCCGCGTCGACACAGATCGCCGCGACCGTCACGCTCGCGCCGCGCGATCCTGCGGCTCTGGCCGCATACGCCTCAGCCGTATCGACGCCGGGGTCAAGCGATTATCACCAATACCTGACGGTGGCCCAGTTCCGGCAGCGATTCGCGCCAACCGCGGCACAGACAACGGCGCTGCGGGCGGCGCTCACAGCTCAGGGACTGAGCCCTGGCCCGACCTCAGCCAACGGTCTCTCGATCCCGCTGCAGGCCTCCGCCGGCACCGTTGCCCAGGCCTTCTCCGTCTCGTTTCAACGCGTGCGGCTACGCGGCGGTCGGACCGCCTACTCGAACCTGCAAGCGCCCAGTTTCTCGGCCTCGGTGGCTGCGACCGTGCAGGGAGTGGTCGGCCTCAACACACTTGCGCAGGCACAGCCACTCGGCCTGGCCAAGGCCCCGTCCAGCCCCAGCGACGCTTCGGCGGGGCTGGGACTCGGTCCGGACATGACCCTTACTCCGGACCTCGCGTCCGACTCGCTTGCCCCGCACGTCGTGACCGGTGGTCCCCAGCCCTGCACGACGGCGGTCAATGACGCTCCCGGCAACTCCGCCTACACGGCGGACGAACTCGCGCACGCCTACGGGTTTTCGAGCCTCTACTCCGCCAGCGATTTCGGCGCCGGCCAGACGATCGCGTTGTTCGAGCTCGAGAAAAACGCGGCCTCGGACATCACCAGCTATAAGTTGTGCTACGGCATCAGCACCACGGTCACCTACATCCCGGTGGACGGCGGTGCCAGCGGGTCCGCTCAAGGGAGCGGCGAAGCGGCACTCGACATTGAGGACGTGATCGGTCTGGCGCCTCACGCAACGGTCGACGTCTACCAAGCGCCAAACAATGGCGCCGGCATACTCAACGAGTACACGGCGATCGTCGAGTCGGATGCGACCGTGGTCTCCACCTCGTGGGGCGCCTGCGAAGCGCAGGAAGGAAACAGTCTCGAAACTTCTGAGGCAACGCTGTTCGAAGAAGCGGCCACCCAGGGTCAGTCGGTGTTTGCCGCGGCAGGCGACTCGGGCTCGGAGGACTGCAATAGCGCCATGAACCCCGACACCGCTCTGGCCGTAGACGACCCGGGCAGCCAGCCGGACGTCACCAGCGTCGGTGGCACCTCTCTGGCAACGCTGGGACCACCGCCAACCCAGACAGTTTGGAACGACCAGTGCTCAGGGAGTGTGCCCTGCGGCGGCGGCGGCGGCATCTCGATTGAGTGGCCGATGCCCTCATATCAGCTCGATGCTGGGGTCTCGCTGAACGTGGTCAACAGCGACTCTTCAGGCACCCCCTGCGGCGCGAGTGCAGGTAGCTATTGCCGCGAGGTTCCGGACGTCTCAGCCGACGGTGATCCGGCAACGGGTTACCTGATCTACTTCAACGGCGCCTGGACGGGAATCGGGGGCACCAGCGCCGCGGCGCCGCTCTGGGCCGCTTTCACAGCGTTGGTAAACGCGTCAAGCTACTGTGCCGGCACCGGGATCGGGTTTGCCAACCCGGACCTCTACCGCGCCGCTACCGCGGCTTACTCGGCCGACTTCAACGACATAACCTCAGGCGATAACGACATCTTTTCAGCCAACGGCGGGCTATTCCCCGCCGCCACCGGCTACGACATGGCGTCGGGGCTCGGCACGCCGGTTGGGTCAGAGCTGCCCCAGGCGCTGTGTGGCGGTGACGTGGTTGTGTCCGTGATCAAACCCAGCGATCAGAGCGCGGTCGCGGGTACCGTCGTGAGCTTGCAGATTCACGCGAGCGACGCCGACAGCGAAGCCCTGAGCTACTCGGCGAGCGGACTTCCCGCCGGGCTCTCAATCAACAGCTCAACCGGGCTCATCTCCGGTTCCCCGACCACTGTCAGTACCACGCCCGTCACCGTGACTGCGCAGGACACGGGCGGCAACCTTGGCACCACGACGTTCAACTGGACCGTGACGGCCCGCTCTACCGCCACCGCGGTCTCATGCAGCCCCGCTACCGCTGTGCCGGGCATCGGCACGACCTGCACAGCCACAGCAACCGACACAGCCACCGGGACACCCACAACCCCGGCGGGCACCGTCAGCTTCGCCATCTCGCCGGCGTCGGACGGCGCCTTCTCCGGGAACGGTTCATGCACTCTGTCTGCGACCGGGAGTGCTGGCGCGGCGAGTTGCGCGCTCACCTATACGCCGGCCGCAGGAACCCAGGGGTCGCAGACGGTGGTCGCGGCCTTCGGCGGGGACGCCGAACACGCGGCATCCAGTTCGTCTGTTTTCGCGCTCACCGTCGCCGCGCCGATCTCAGGACCGCCGGCGACGGTAACCACTCCGGTCCTCACCGGCGCCGCCGCGGCGGGAAAGACACTGAACTGTGGAAGCGGTAACTGGACCAACGCGCCGACGTCGTACTCCTACCGGTGGTACCGCAACGGCATACCGATCGCCGGCGCCACCTCAGCGACATATCGTGTGAGATCGGTCGACGAGGGTTCCTCGTTGACCTGCACGGTGACGGCATCCAACGCTGCCGGCAGCGGCAAATCCGCCGCCAGCCGTCGCATCAGCGTGCCGGTCCCGAAGGTCGCGGGCTGCCCCGCGGCAACCGGCTCACTTCGGGGCGGCGTGCTCGGGGCTGTCGCGCTCGGGCAGAGCCGACGCCAAGCACGCAGCGGATACGGCCGCAGCTCCCGCTCGACGACCGCCAACGTCGACGTCTTCTGTCTCACCCCGGCGGGCGTACGCGTCGGGTATGCGACTGCCAAGCTGCTCGCTGCGCTGCCCAGGGCGTCCCGCACGGCCTTGCTCGGGCGCGTCGTCTGGGCCTCCACCGCCAACCCCTTCTATGTGCTCAGCGGCGTCGGCGTCGGTGCCACATCGGCGGCTGCTGAGCGGGCGCTGCCCCACGGCACGCAGGTGACGGTAGGCGGCCACCACTGGTATCTGGCGAAAGTGGGCTCGGTCCGCGGGCTGTTCGAGATCGGATCCGCCCTGGTCCAAAAGGTCGGCGTCGCGAATCTCGAGCTCACCCGGACAGCTGCGGCAGACCGGGCGCTGATCAGCGCCCTCGGCTGATCGCCTGCCCGGCGCCCGCTCGCCTGCCGGGCTACTGAGTCGGCCAGGCGGTCGTTCCCACCATCATTGGTGAGAGCGTCGCGCGTCCACAGGCGGGGATACCGCCGCTGATCGTTACCTTCAGGGTCGCCGTGTCGTTCGGGGCGATGATCTGAAGCGCGGTTGCGCTCGGGCAACTAGCCGTACTGCCGGACGCGAAGTCAGACGCGATGATCCGGAACGAGGCCTTCTGACCTGGTGCCAAGCTGATGTTCGCCGCGGGGGTCGCGCCGAGCAGGTCTGAACTGCTTCGCACCGCGTCGGTCGGCAGCGCTTGGTCGGTGCTCGAAAGCAGCAGTACGCCAGGCCAGCCGTAGGTGGTGCAGGTGGAGCTGCTGACGTTGGTCAGCGCGAACCCGACGGCGATCGTGCCGGCGGCCCCGTTGGTGCCGAGGAATGAAGGCTTGAGATCGGCGGCGACGCACTCGGTCGATCCGCCGCCAGCGGACGGCGGGATTGACGAGCCGCCGGTGGTGCCGGTCGTGCTCGTTCCGGTTGTTGTCGTCCCGCTGGTTGTCGTCCCGGTTGTGGTCGTGCCTGTGGTGGTGGTCTGCGTCTGGGTCGGCGCCGTGATCGTCTCGACAATCGTCTTGGGCGGTGCCGTGACGGTCGCGACCTGGCCGCCGCCGGATTGGTCCGATGTTGGCGACGAGGAGCCGCACGCGGCGATCACAGAACAACAGATCACCACTGCAGAACCACTAAACAACCGAGGCGAGAACATCCTCAACTCCTTCGCTCTGATCCGGCACGTTCCTGCCCACGCGCGCCGAACGTTCGTCCCTAGTCCAGTGTTCGGAGAACGGTGCACTAAGCCTACGAAGGGAGTAGGCCGAGGAAGAGACGATGTATACGATCCTCGCCGGTGAGCTCCGGATGAAAGGAGAGCGCGAGCAGATTGTCCTGGCGTATCGCGACGGGGTGTCCGTCGACCTCGGCCAGAACCGTGACTTCGGGCCCGTACTCGGCGACCCATGGGGCGCGGATGAAGATCGCGTGGACCGGCCCGCCGTCAACCCCGTCCACCTCAAAGTCGGCTTCAAACGAGTGCAGCTGGCGGCCGAACGCGTTGCGCTCCGCGACCACGTCGAGGATTCCGAGGTGAGCGCGATCGAGCATGATCATGCCGGCACAGGTACCGAGAATCGGTTTGCCGGTAGCGGCAAACGCACGTAACGGATCGCCGAGCGCCTCGCGCTCGATACCGAGCGTCATCACCGTGGACTCGCCACCAGGCATCACCAGCGCGTCAAGCCCGTCGAGGTCAGCCGGGACCCGGACTTGGCACGAGCGCGCGCCAAGTCGTTGCAACACCTTCTCGTGCGCTGCGAAGCCGCCCTGGAGGGCGAGAACCCCTACGAGTGGACTTGAGCTCACCAGCCGCGCGTGGCGAGCTGCTGCTCAGCGTCGAGCTTGGAGGTCTCGATGCTGTCCATCGCCTTGCCGAGCCCGGTGGAGGCGGCGGCGACGCGAGCGGGATCTGCAAAGTGCGTGGTCGCTTCGACGATCGCGCGTGCGCGGCGCGAGGGATCCTCAGACTTGAAGATTCCGGAGCCGACGAACACACCCTCGGCGCCAAGCTGCATCACCAGCGACGCGTCGGCGGGGGTGGCGATGCCACCGGCGCAGAACAGCACCACTGGCAGCCGGCCGTCGGCGGCGACCTGACGCACGAGCGGCAGCGGCGACTGCAGATGCTTGGCCGCGGCCGCGAGCTCCTCTTCACCGAGTGTCGTCAGCCAGCGGATCTCGGTGCGCATCTTGCGCAGGTGCGTAACCGCGTTGACGATGTCACCGGTGCCCGCCTCGCCCTTGGAGCGGATCATTGCGGCACCTTCGGAAATGCGCCGGAGGGCCTCGCCCAGATTGGTGGCGCCGCACACGAA
>PLES01000077.1 GCA_003137075.1 Solirubrobacterales bacterium | reverse complement strand
GTGAGGCGCCGGGGCCGAGCAGGGTGCCGTCGAGATCGACGTAGAGAGCGCGCAGCACAGCTACGACGTTAGTGATCTGGCCGCGAGCAGGTCGCGGCGGCGGCGGCCGTGTCCCTGGGACAGCGCCGGTGAAACTCGGGCGGCCACCGAGATTGGACGATCGTCCGATCAACCACAGGGCGACTTCTTGATGTTGTAGCTTCGGCTAAAACTCAGACCGGGGGTGGTTTGATGCAGTTTGTTATGAGTCGGCGGGCGTTGCCCGCCCTTGTCTTTGCTGTTGTGTTGCTCGCGTCGGCGCTGCTTGCGTCACAGGCGCAGGCCTATGTTTTCTGGGGCTTCAGTGCGCCAGGCAGCTACCAGTCTGGGATCGGTAGAGCGCAGCAGGACAGCACGGGCGTCTCTGGCAACGCGATCTCAATCCCCGGCGGTGACGTGCTCCGGTACAAGTACACGCCGATCACCGAGCTTGGTGGCGACACCGGGGTCGTGATGGATGGCGCCTACGTGTACTGGGGCTTTGACGCGCCCAGCAGCGACGGGGCGGGAATCGGCCGCGCGAAGCTCGGTGGTGGCGGCGTCAGCAACCAGTTCGTCTCAATCCCCGGCGGCTATCAGCTGGAGGGCGTCGCCATCTCCGGCAACTACATCTACTGGGCCTGGAACGCCCCGACCAGTGACTCGGCCGGCATCGGTCGCGCCGAGCTGAATGGGTCCCACGCCGACGACCGCTACGTCTCGGTGCCATCGGGTGACGACATTGACGGCCTGGCTGCGGACGGCAGCGACGTCTACTGGGCCTGGATCGCACCGACCAGCGACCAGTCCGGCATCGGCCGCGTCAAGCTGAACGGCTCACACCTCAGCAACAGCTTCGTTCAACTCACCTCGCGTGACAAGCCTTCGGGCCTGGCCGTCAACGGCAGCTACATCTACTTCGCCTGGCTGCAGGCGTCGACCGACTCGACCGGCATCGGCCGCGCCGATTTGAACGGCACCCACCTCAGCAACGGCTTCATCTCACTCTCGGGCAGCGACTCTCCGGTCGGCATCGGCCTCGACAGCAGCTACATCTACTGGGGCTGGACCGATGGCAGTAACGCCACAGCGGGCATCGGTCGCGCGAAGCTGAACGGCAGCGGCGTCAAGCAGCCGTTCATCGGGGTCTCCTATGGACACCAGATCGGCGGCATCGCGGTAGGCGGTCCGCCGGCCAACACGGCGGCCCCGGCCATCTCTGGGTACGTTCAACAGGACCACACGCTGATCGAAGACCACGGATCGTGGCTGAACGGGGTGTCGAGCTACTCGTACCGCTGGCAGCGCTGCAACTCTACGGGCGGCGGCTGCAGCTCGATCGCGGGCGCCACACACAGCACCTACGGGCTCAAGAGCGCCGACATCGGACACACGATCCGCGTGCAGGAGACCGCCTCTAACGCGTCCGGAGCCAGCGAGACGGTGACCTCGGCGCACACCTCCAAGGTGCTGCCGCTGCCGCCGATCAACGTCGATCCGCCGACGATCTCAGCCAACGTCTCATCGCTGTTCACGGTCGGGCTGGGCCTGACCGAGGCACACGGGGTCTGGAACGGCAGCCCCACCAGCTACACGTACCAGTGGGAGCTCTGCAACTCCGCGGGCGCGAGCTGCACGGCTATCTCAGGCGCGAGCACCCAGACGTTCACGCTCACCAGCGCCGACGTGGGCGGCACGCTGCGGGTGCAGGAGACGGCCACCAACGCGGGGGGCGCAAGCCAGCCGGCGACCTCAGTCCAGACCCCGGTGGTGCTGCCGTTGCCGCCGGTGAACGTGACCGTGCCGTCAATCGCCGGGGATCTCTACGTAACCGCGGGCGCCGGCCAGACGCTGAGTGCGGTTCCCGGGACCTGGACCAACAATCCCACGAGCGTCTCCTACCAATGGATCCTGTGCAGCGTCGGCGGCAGCAACTGCGAAGCGATCCTGGGTGCGACCAGCTCCACCTACACGCTGATAGCCGGCCAGCAGGGCGACGCGATCGAGCTGCAGGAGACCGCGACCAACTCAGGCGGCACGAGCCTCGCGGCGACCTCACACATCTCGGGTGAGATCGGGACGTTCAGCCCGGAGGTCGGTCCGTACGCGCCGACCAACAGCCTGGCGCCGGTGATCACCGGCACGGCCACGCCCGGCCAGACGCTGACGGCCTCAGCGGGCGCCTGGGAGGGATCGCCGACGCTGACCTACACATATACATGGCAGGTCTGCACGTCGCCGACAGCGTGCACGCTGCTCACCCCCGATACGACCACGGCGTCAAGCGCCACCTACACGATCCCGAGCAGCGAAGGCGGCGACACCGTGGAGGTCTACGTCGGCGCGACGAACGGGGTTGCCTTCAGCGGCACCAACGCCGTCGGCTCGGAGATCGTGACCGTCAACTAGCCGGGCCGGCGGTACGCGGTACCGCATAGCTGCGGCGGTGCCGGGGGGCCAGCAAGCCCTCCGGCACCGAGCCCGCGCTGACGCTCGGCCCGCCCACAGCGCGCCGCCATACTGGTCTGTCTTGGCATCTCGGACCACCACAACTGAGCCGTGGACGGAACTGCTCAAGACCGGGCGTGAGGACGAGCGGCTCGTTCATGAGGACAGCTACCGCGCACGGCCGGGGCGAAGCGCCGCGATCCCGGACGATCTGCACCCGCTGGTGATCGAGGCGCTGCGCAGTACCGGCGTCGAGATGCTCTACGCGCATCAGGCGCGTGCGGTCCAAGCCGCCTTTGCCGGACCGACGATCGTCACCACCGGCACAGCCTCCGGGAAGTCGCTCTGCTTCCAGCTCCCGACGCTCGAGGTGCTGGTCAACGACCCGCACGCGCGCGCCCTCTACCTGTACCCGACCAAGGCGCTCGCCCAGGATCAGGCGCGCGCGCTGAACGCCTTCGGCCTGACCCGCCAGATCCGCCCCGCGATCTACGACGGCGACACGCCTCACAAGGAACGGCCCGCGATCCGCCAGCGCTCGAACCTCGTGATCACCAACCCGGACATGCTGCACGTCGGGATCCTGCCCCACCACGCCAACTGGGGTGACCTGCTTTCGAACCTTGCGTTTGTCGTGATTGACGAGGCCCACGCCTACCGCGGCGTCTTCGGTTCGCACGTCGCCAACGTGATCCGGCGCCTGCGACGTGCGGCCGCCTTCTACGGCACGACACCGCGGTTCCTGCTGACCAGCGCGACTATCGCGAACCCGGTTGAGCTCGCCCAGAAGCTCACCGGCCTGCCGGACATCCAGCTCGTCGACCACGACCAGGCCCCGCAGCCGAGCCGCCACGTCGCCGTCTGGAATCCGCCGCTGCTGGACGCGGCGCTCGGCACGCGCGCCTCGGCGCTGGCCGAAGCGGCGGAGATCCTGGCCGAGCTGATCAGCGCCGGCGCCCGCACGATCTGCTTCATGAAGTCGCGCAAGGGCGTCGAGCTGATCCTGCGGATGACGACAGACCGGCTCGAGCCGGAGTTGGCCGAGCGGATCGCGCCATACAGAGGCGGCTACACGCCCCAGCAGCGTCACGAGATCGAAGCGCGCCTGGTCAGCGGCGAGCTCCTGGGCGTCGTCTCGACCGACGCCCTGGAACTGGGGATAGACATCGGCGATCTGGACGCCGCGATCTGCGTCACCTTCCCGGGCACGGTCGCGAGCCTGCGCCAGATGTGGGGCCGCGCCGGGCGCCGCAACCGCGGGCTCGCGGTTTACGTCGCCGGCGAGGATGCGCTTGACCAGTTCTTCGCGCGCCACCCCGAGGAGTTCCTGCAGCGCCCGGTGGAAGCGGCGATCATCGACCCCGAAAGCCCCGAGATCCGCGCCGAGCATCTACTCTGCGCCGCGCACGAGGCGCCGATCACCGAGGACGACGCCCAGTTCCTGGGAGTCGACGTGCTCGAGGCCGCCGCCGAGCTGGCGCAGGCCGGCCTGCTGCGTGAGCGGGCCAGCGGCTTCGTGCCCCGCCGCGCCGACGACTACCCAGCGGCCCGCGTCGCGCTGCGCTCGGCGAGCGCCGACAGCTTCGCGCTGATCGACGCATCGTCCGGCGAGATCTTCGGCACGATCGAGGCTGCGCGCGCCTTCGCAACCGTTCACAACGGCGCGATCTACCTGCACATGGGGCGCTCATACCTGGTCTTGGAGCTCGACCTCGATCACCGCCGGGCGATCCTTGAACCGTTCAACGGCAACTACTTCACGCAGACCAAGAGCGAGAGCATGACCTTCATCGAGCGCAGCTACGAGCAGCGGCTCACGCATGGGGTGAAGCTCTCGTACGGCGCGATTGTCTACTCGGAGACGGTGCTCGGCTTTCAGCGCAAGCACCTGCAGGACCACAGCGTGATCGACTTCGTCGGGCTCGACCTGCCGACCACCGAGTTCTCGACGCGCGCGCTCTGGTACGAGCTCGACGGGATCGTTCCGGGTCCCGGCCCGCTGGCCGGGACCCGGCTGGCCGCCGCGCGCGAACCGGGCGCCGCCCCACTGCCCGAGCCGTTCCCACAGGAGCATCTGCTCGGGGCGCTGCACGCGCTGGAGCACGCCCAGATCGCGGTGCTGCCGCTGATCGCGATGTGCGACCGCTGGGACATCGGCGGGCTTTCCACCAACGCCCACCCGCAGACCGGCGTCTCAACGATCTTCATCTACGACGGTCACCCCGGCGGTATCGGAATCACACGTAGGGGCTACGAGGCCTTTGACCGGCTGGTGCTGGACGCCAAGCGGCTGATCGGCGAGTGCCCCTGCAAGGACGGGTGCCCGTCCTGTGTGCAGTCACCGAAGTGCGGCAACCTCAACGACCCGCTCTCCAAGCCCGGCGCACTCGAGCTCTTGCGACGGATGCGCTTGAGCGCTAGCTGAGCGCCCAGGACCTACCGGGATAGGGCCTTAGGCCGGATGTAGTCGACCAGCTCAGCGCTGCCACGCTTTAGCTCCGGCCACGCGGCGTTGATCTGGAGCGTGACCAGGGCGCCGGTCGGCAGCTTGCGCCTGATCTCCTCAAGCCCCTCAGCTCCCGGCGCGCGGTCTTCCTGCTCTGCCGCGGCGAGGCTCAGCACGAGCATCTGCAGCGCCGGGTTGTGAGCGACCAACAGCACCGATTCGACTTCCTGCGGCAGTGCTTGCAGCCGCTCGACCAGGTCATCGCAGCTGGCGCCGTAGAGCCGGTGCTCAACCAGCACCGTGCTGCTGAGGCCAAGACCGTCCAAGGTTTCGCGGGTGCGGCGAGCGCTCGAGCAGAGCACCAGATCCGGCGCGATCCCGTGCGCCTCGATATAGGCTGCGATCCGCTTCACGGCCCGCCGGCCACGGTCAGACAGGGGCCGCTCATGGTCGGCTTCATCATGGTCATCCCAGCTGGACTTGGCATGACGCAGCACGTACAGCTGCTTGGTCTCGCTCACGTCGTCAATTCTGCCGACCGTCCCGGCTGGCTAGCGTGGTTGTAACAATCGGAGTGCGGATCTGGCCAGAAACCCCCGCGAGCCTGGCCCCGCCCCATCTTCTGACTCATCGGAGACTCATCTCATGCCCCGCCCGAACCGCCCGCCGCGTATCACCACCGTCGTCGAAACAGCCGCGCTGACCCCGCACATGATCCGGATCGTCGTCGAGGGCCCAGAACTCGAAGGTTTCAGCGTCGGCGAGTACACCGACCACTACGTCAAGTGCCGCTTCGGTGAGACGACCCGCACCTACACCGTGCGCGACTGGGATGCCGCGGCGCTGCGGCTGACGCTTGACTTCGTTGTACACGGCGACGAGGGGCTCGCCGGCCCGTGGGCGGCCGGCGCCCGCCCCGGTGACACGCTGACGCTCAACGGCCCCGGCGGCGGCTACGCCCCGTCAGCGGATGCCGACTGGCACCTGATGGTCGGCGACGAGGCGGTAATTCCGGCCATCGCCGTTTCGCTCGAGCGGATCAAGCCGGGGGTGCCGGTCTTCGTCGTGCTCGAAGTCGGTGGACCCGATGACGAGCAGCCGCTCAGCTCACCAGGCGATCTGCAACTGCAATGGCTGCACCGCACGTCCGGCCCGGGCGAGGATCCCGACCTGCAGTTGCAGGCGGTCCGCGCGCTCGAGCTTCCTGAGGGCCGCGGTCACGCGTTCGTGCACGGCGAGGCCGAGGCGGTCCTGCGCGTGCGCCGTCACCTGCTCCAGGACCGCGGCATGGACCGCGAGGACATGTCGGCGACCGGGTACTGGAAGCTGCGGCGCACCGACGAGCAGTGGCGCGCGGAGAAGCGCGACTGGCTCGCCCAGGCCGAAGCAGACGCCGGCCCGCAGCCGGCGGCCTCAGCCGAGCCGTCCTGAGCGGCGATCTTCGCGTCTGCCGAGGCGCGCACGTTGCATGCAAATCACCTGTGCTGAGCAGCTGTATGGTTGGCGGCTGAAGTCGATTCGCCCCAGCTAGGGGTCAGGGAATCCGGTCAGAACCCGGAGCTGACGCGCAGCGGTAGGGATGCGGGAACGGCCAACTACGCCACTGGACCTTTTTGGTCTGGGAAGGCGGCCCGACCTCATGCATCCGAGCCCGAAGACCTGTCGACCGCCCGCCACCACAAGGTGGTTCGGGTCCGACAATCACGGCCTCGCGATCTGGGCCGCCGGCATAAGGAGTTCCTACCCATGGCACGTACCGCCGTTCTGGGTTTCCCCCGCATTGGGCCTGACCGCGAGCTGAAGCGCGCGCTCGAGGCGTACTGGGCAGAGCAGATCACTGCCGCCGAACTGGAAGGGGTCGCATACGACCTCAGGGCGCTGCACCTGCGCGCAGGCTCGGACGCCGGCATCGAGGTTCTGCCGGTGGGCGACTTCGCGCTCTATGACCAGGTGCTCGATACCGCTGAGCTGGTCTCGATCACCGCAGAGCGCCACCGCGATTCGCAAGCCGTCGGCCTGGACCGGCACTTCCTGGCCTGCCGCGGGGCCGACCAGGTCGCCCCGTTGGAGATGACCAAATGGTTTGATACCAACTACCACTACCTGGTGCCAGAGCTCGAGCCCGGCCAGAGCTTCGAGCTCAACGCCCCGCGCCTTGCCAAGTGGATCTCTCAGCTTCAGGAGGCGCGGGCTCTTGGAGTCGCGGCCCGGCCGGTGCTGCTCGGCCCGTTCTCTCTACTTTCGCTGGGCAAGGGCGTGACGGACCCGCTCGAGCTGCTTGAGCCGCTGACCACGGTCTATGCCGAGGTCCTGCAGGCCTTTGCAGAGGCCGGCGCGACAGAGGTGCAGCTCGACGAGCCCTGCCTCGTGCTCGACCAGTCGCCGGACGCGCTGGACGGCTTCGCCCGCGCGTACGAGTCACTGCTCGCGGCGACCGGGCTGGAGGTCTGCCTCGCCACATATTTCGGAGGGTTGGACGACGCGACCCTGGCTCGCGTCGCCAAGCTGCCGATAGCCGAGTTGCATGTCGACCTGGTCCGGGCTCCGGAGCGCCTCGACGCGGTCCTCGCGGCGCTCGGTTCGCGTACCCGCCTCTCCGCCGGCGTCGTCGACGGTCGCAACGTCTGGGCCAACGACGTCGATCAGTCGTTGCAGAGGCTCGAACGGGCTGTGGCCGCGATCGGTAGCGATCGCCTCACGATCGCCACCTCCTGCTCGCTGTTGCACGTGCCCTACAGCGCGGCGCGGGAGAAGACGATCGACGAGGAGCTCGGTTCGTGGCTGGCGTTTGCCTACGAGAAGCTCGACGAGCTGGCGCTGCTGAAACGCGCGCTCAACCTGGGAGCGGCTGAGCGCGAAACGCTGCTCACCGATGCGCGGCGACGCATAGCATCGCGGCGCGCGTCACCGAGAACGAACGACGCCACGGTCCGCTCTCGAGCAGCGGCGCTTACGCCCGCTGACTATGACCGCAGCGCCTCGATGGATGAGCGTCTCGCACTCCAGGCGCAACGACTGCAGCTGCCGGAGCTGCCGACCACGACGATCGGCTCGTTCCCGCAGACCACTGAGATCCGCGAGGCGCGCCGCAAGCGTCGGATCGGCGAGCTGTCCGAGAGCCAATACCTCGAGTTTGTGAGGGCGCAGGTCGCCGAGGTGGTCGAGCAGCAGGAGCGCCTTGGGCTCGACGTCCTGGTTCATGGCGAGCCTGAGCGCAACGACATGGTCGAGTACTTCGGCGAGCGGCTCGCGGGGTTCGCCTTCACGGAGTTCGGCTGGGTTCAGTCCTACGGCAGCCGGGCGGTCAAGCCGCCGATCCTCTACGGCGACGTATCGCGACCGCAGCCGATGACGGTCAGCTGGTGGCAGTACGCGCAGTCACTCACCAACAAGCCGCTGAAGGGGATGCTGACCGGGCCGGTAACGATCCTGCAGTGGTCCTTCGTCCGTGACGACCAGCCGCGGTCCGAGACCTGCGTACAGATCGCCCTCGCGATCGAGGATGAGGTGCTCGACCTCGAGGCTGCCGGGGCCTCGATCATCCAGATCGATGAGGCAGCCCTGAGGGAGGGTCTTCCCCTGCGGGCGGCCGACCAGGCGCACTACCTGCGGTGGGCGATCGACTGCTTCCGTCTGACCGCGGCCGGTGTGCGTTCGCAGACGCAGATCCACACGCACATGTGCTACTCGGAATTCGGCGAGATGATCGAGCAGATCGTCCGGCTCGATGCCGACGTGATCTCGATAGAGGCATCGCGCTCAGGCATGGTCCTGCTAGAGGCCTTCCGAGATTTCGCCTACCCCGGCCAGATCGGGCCCGGGATCTACGACATCCACTCGCCGCGGGTTCCGAGTGTCGAGGAGCTGGAGTCGTTGTTGGCACTGGCGGAAGAGCGGATCCCGCGTTCGCAGCTCTGGGTCAACCCGGACTGCGGGCTGAAGACCCGTGCCTGGCCGGAGACAAAGGCTTCGCTGACGAATCTCGTCGCCGCCGCTAACCGGCGCCGGGCAGCGCCGCCAAGCCTGACGTGAGCGTGGGCCTCGAGCGCCTGCCGCCAGATTTGCTGGCGGCAGGCGCTGGGCCGGCGAGCTTACGACCGGGCGAAGGTCAAGAGGTCGGCGTTGTCGCGCACGGTGCGACAGTTGCGGCATGTGAGCCGCACGCTCGTAGACCACAAGCCTGGCGTCGGGGATCAATTCAGCGGAATGCTGCCCGCAGCTCTGCAACGGCGCGAACACATCATGGTCGCCGTGCAGTACCAGCGTGGGCACTGCGATCTCGCGGACTTCGGCACTGAAGTCGGCCGACGTGTTGGCTGCCATGCAAGCCACGGCCGCGCCCAGCGAAACCTGCATCCACTGCCGGATCGTCTGCTCCCTGTCGAGCTCGGCAATCACACAGCCTGGGAGCTCATCACCGAAGGAGACCGCGGCATTGTCGGCGACCCACTGGCCACAGCCGGCTCGGAGTTGGTCCAGCAGCGCAGTCCGGGCTTGCTCGTCGATCTGCACCTTTGGCACGGTCGATCCCAGAAGAGCGATTCGCGCGACCCGTGCATGTCCGTGCCGGCTGAGGTAGCGCACGACCTCACCACCACCCATTGAGTGGGCCACCAGTGTGACCTTCGTGAGTTCCAGCCCGTCCAGCAATCCGGCCAAATCGTCGGCGAGGGTGTCGAACTCGTAGCCGGCCCCTGGGTCGTCAGACTGGCCGTGACCGCGGCGGTCGTAAGCGACGGCCCGCAACCCGTTGTCTGTCATGTGCAGCATCTGGTACTGCCACATCTCGGAACTCATCAACATGCCGGCGACGAACACGACCGGGTGCCCGCTGCCCCAGGCGCGGTAGAAGAGCTCGGTCCCGTCAGTTGTGTTTGTGCGAGGCACTTTTTGCTCCTGCGCTTGATCGTTTGACGGGGCTTATGCCGCCAGCGCTTTCACGGTCAGCTGGTAGTCCTCGCGGATGAGACCCTCGCCGTCGAGCACTAGAAAGACGCGTGCGGCCCAGGCAACCTCGTCCTCTGGGGTGCTTAGCTGGATCGTGAAGCTGACGATGTCGTCGTGGCGCGAGACGTCGCTGGCGGCGGTCGCGGTGTATAGGCCGCTCGCCACGAACTGCTTGTGCGCGCCGTTGATGCGCGCGCACAGTTCGTCGTGGCCGCGGAACGCCACGCCTTCGACGAACTCCGCACCGTCTGAGTTCCACAACGCTTCGACGGCCAGCCGCCGTGACTCGGTGCCGGTCTCGTTCCAGACGGCGACATATTCCGCAACGATCTCAGCTGTCTGCTTCTCAACTGTCTGCAGCATGGTCAGTTCCTTTCTGTCGGCGCAGTGGCCGATTTGAACCCCCTGCTTGGGGTGTTGAACGCCATGCTCACTGCTCCCCTAGGGGGAGAGTCAAGCGGGAATTTTCAGGCGGGCCTCTTTCCCGTGGAGAGCCCGATAATGGGCGGTATGGCAGCTCATTTGTCGATCGGGGACTTCTCACGTGCGACCCTGATGACGGTCAAAGCGCTGCGGCACTATCACCGGATCGGCCTGCTTGAGCCGGCGGAGATCGACGATCACACCGGCTACCGGCGCTACTCGCTTGAGCAGCTCCCCGTCGCTCAGGTCATCCGCCGCTTCCGGGAGCTCGACATGCCACTGGAGGAGATTCAGAGCGTGCTGTCCGCGCCCGATCTCGACTCCCGCAATCAGCGCATCACGGCGCATCTCAGCGAGCTGGAACGAGAGCTCAGCCGGACCCAGTCCGCCGCCGCTTCGCTCCGCGACCTGATTGCGACACCCTCACCCGCCGACACATCCGGTCAGATCGAACTACGCACCGTGCCCGCCGTCAGCGCCGCGGCGATCACCGACACTGTCGACGCCGAGGGGTCAGCGGCATGGCTCCAGGAAGCACTCGCCGAGCTCCGGGGAGTGATGGCCGCCAGCAATGTGCCGGCAAACGGAACGGCAGGCGGCGTCTACGCCGATGAGGTGTTCACCGAGCACCGCGGACAGGTCACGATCTTTGTTCCCTGTCTTGAACCGGTGCGTCCTGAAGGGCGGGTCACCGCAACGCTGATCCCGAGCACCGAGCTCGCGGTGATCGAGCACCGCGGCGCACCCGCCGAGATCGATCGTGCGTACGGCACGCTCGCGGCCTACGTCTCGCGACACGCGATCGCGACAGGCGGCCCGATCCGTGAGTACTACCTCGTCGGGCAGCAAGACACGCTCGACTCAGCCGACTGGCGGACCGAGGTCGGCTGGCCGATCTTCCGGACGAGCTGACCCTGAGGACCCGTCGCTTCTGCGAACGCAGGCCGCAGACCCCGATTTCAGTCCAGGTGATCCGGATTAGCCCGCCGGCCGGGCTTGCTGCTTCGCGCCGGCCTCATGAATCAAAACCGTGAGTGCCTTGGATGTCATTGGCCTCGCGAGCAGGAAGCCCTGCCCGCGTTCACAGTCCATCGCGTGCAGCGCGTCCTTTTGGCAGCTGTTCTCGATGCCTTCAGCCGTGACCGTGCAGCCCATCCCGCGGGCGATACCGATGACACCCGCGACGATCGCGTGGTTGACGCGGTCGTCGGGCAGGCCGGCGATGAACCCGCGGTCGATCTTGATGCCACGGATCCGATGTTGCTTGAGCACACTCAGCGATGAGTAGCCGGTCCCGAAGTCATCGAGCACGATGCCGACACCGAGTGACTCGAGTTCTTGCAGGTTCCTGGTAGTGGCCGCGTCGGAGCCGATCAGGGTGGTTTCAGTGACCTCCAGATTCAACAGCGCGACCGGGAACCGGGCGTGAGCGATGGTCTGGCGCACCGAGGTGGCATAGCCTTTGCGGGCGAGTTCACAGGCTGAGGAGTTGACAGACAGTTCCAACGGTTGCCCTGTCTGCTCGCTGAGCGCGCCGATCAGCTCGCAGCTCTCGCGTAAAACCCACGCGCCGAGAGCGATGATCGCCCTGGACTCCTCGGCCACCGGGATGAACTCTGCCGGTGATACCTCGCCAAACTCGGGGTGGCACCAGCGCAGCAGCGCCTCGACACCGGCGATGTTGTCTCGCCTGAAATCGAACACCGGCTGGAAAACGAGCCGCATCTCACCACGCATCTCGGCCCCATGCAGCGCGCGGGCCATGACCAGCCGCCGTGACTGGGCACGAATGACGCCATCATCAAATTGGAACGCATCGCGTCCTGCGTGCTTAGTCGCGTACATCGCGCGATCGGCCCGGCGGATCGCCTCTGGTGCGTCGCACGTCTGGGTGATCATCGCGATGCCGATGCTGGCTGTCATCGCCGGGAACCCGACGCCGGGCATCGGTCGGCTGACCGCTTCCAGTACCCGCTCGGCCAGCTCCGCAGCCTGTGGACGGTCGGCGATCTCTGTGGCGATGATCACGAACTCGTCACCACCGAAGCGTCCTACGAAGTCCGGCCCGCGGACTGCGGTTCGCAGGCGGCCGGCGATCTCACGGATCATCTCGTCAGCACGGTCGTGACCGAGCGAGTCGTTGACCCCCTTCAGACCATCGAGGTCGACGAACATAACCGCCGCGGCCGCGGACGAGGTCTGGGGCAACGCTGTCTCGAGCTCCTCGAAGATGGCCCGGCGATTGGGCAAACCAGTCAGGCTGTCGTGCCTGGCGTCATGGATCAGCTTCTCCATCGTCAGCCGCCGCTCGATAGCGATCCCGGCCAACCGCGCGCTGTCCTGCATCAGCTCAAGATGATCGGGCGATGGATGCCGAGGCTGGCGGCCGTAGAGCGCGAACGTGCCGAGCACGTCCCCGTCGGCACCGGCGATCGGCATCGACCAACAGTGGCGCAGCCCGCAGGCCGCCGCGAAGTCACGCACGGGCTCCCATTTGGGATCCACTGCCATGTCCTCCGAGATCGCCAGCTCGCCGGACCAGGCTGCGGCCCCGCAGCTACCGATGTTGGGACCAATCACAAGGCCATCAAGCGCGCCCAGCCAGTCTGGTGGTAGCGACGGCCCGGCCCCCGGATGCAGGGTGTTGGTCTCGCGGTTGAGCAGCACCACGCAAGGGATCACCGAGGGCTCGTAGCGTTCCACTCCCTCAACGAGCTCCGTCAGCACCGCGGTTAGAGGCGCGTCACGGCCGATCAGCTCGTGCAAACGGATATGGCAGGCCACCAGCTCACGGACCCGCAGAGCGTCGAGCTCGGCACGGCTGAGTCCAGCGGCTGAGCCTCGCGAGGCGTCAGGCGATCCCGGAGCCTGTGTTACCACTATGGATTACTAATCGGCCGTGACCGCTTCTGCCTTGAACTCAAGTGCGGGGAATGGACAGGGGAAAAGGGCACACGATCAGGAGTAGGCGCGAGCCTGGAGCGAGAAGAGCTCGGCGTAGACGCCGGCCGCAGCCATCAGCTCAGTGTGAGAACCGGCCTCCATCACCTGGCCGCGGTCCATTACGACGATCAGGTCTGCGCTGCGGACGGTGGAGAAGCGATGCGAGACCAGCAGTGTGATCCCGCCATTGGCATCCGCTCGGCTGCGAGCGGCTTCGGCGTAGCGGGCGAAGAGCGCCGCCTCGGTCGGGGCGTCGAGGCTGGCGGTCGGCTCGTCAAGAACCGTCAGCAGCGGGGCGTCACGCATCAGGCCGCGCGCAAGCGCGATTCGCTGCCACTGGCCGCCGGAGAGCTCGCGGCCACCGGTAAAGCGGTTGCCGATGCTCGTCTCGAGCCCGTCAGGGAGATCGTGCTCGAGCGCCGCCGAACCGGCCCGTGAGAGCGCGCTGCGGATGCGGTCAGGCTCACCAAGCCGTGGCAGATCGCCGGCACCGACGCTCTCACGCAAGCTAAAGCTGAGCCGCTGAAAGTCCTGGAACGTAGCTGAGAGACGATCGCGCCAGCGGGCCGGCGCGATCGTCGCCAGGTCGACACCGTCGATCAGGATCCGGCCCTGGTCGGGCCGGTACATCGCCGCGAGCAGTTTTATGAGTGTCGTCTTGCCTGCGCCGTTCTCCCCGACCACGGCGATCGTCGCGCCTGCCGGGAGCGTCAGGTCCAGAGGTCCAAGGATCGGGTCGCTCGCTCCCGAACCGGGATAGCTGAAGCTGACCTGCTCTAGCTTGATGCCTGTCTCTAGACGCGCGGGCGGCTCGCTGCTCTGGGTGGCGTTCGGTGCGAGCGTAGCCGCGTGCGCCTCGAGCGCCAGCAGCTGCCGCGCGCCTGCGACGGAAGTGTTGAAGCTGGAGGCGGTGTCAGTGGAGCGGGAGATCTGCGTCTGGGCGCGGCGCATCAGAGAGACCGCCATCACAACCGAGCCGGGGCTGACGTGGCCGTGGGCGGCTCGCAGTACGAGCAGCACGATCGCAGCGACGACTCCCAGCGCGAAGACGAGCCACCCGAGGCCCTCGATCACGGCGCTGGTGAGCGCCACACGCAGCGTCCTGCGCCGGACCCGCTCGACCAGCTCGCCGTGGCGCTCGATCAGCGCGTCGGTGATCCCGTAAGTGCGCAGCTCCCGCGCGGAGTCAGCACTGGTGGCAAGCGAAAAGAGGTCGGCGAGCATGCGCCGATCCTCAGCGAGCTCATCTTCTCCGCGCTGCTGGATCTTCGCCGCCCAGCGGTCTGACAGCGCCGGCGCCAGCGCCAGCATCGGCACGAGCAGCAACGGCAGGTAGACGGTCGCGAGCAACACGACGATCCCGAGCGCCCGGAGTGTTTGGCCAAAGAGCGAGATGATCTGGCGGGTGGCGCCGGCGAGCGTGCGGCGGCTGGCGGTGAGCTGTTCGAGTTCGGCGAGCATCTCGGACCGCTCGAAGTGCTCAAGTGTCGGCAGCGCCGCGGCCAGCGTGGCGATGCGGATTCCCAACCCAAGGTTGGTCCGGTCGGTCAGCATTGAGCCCTCGGTTGCACTCAGGACCCCCAGCACCCACGAAGCGGTGAAGAGTCCGGCTACGAGCACCGCCCCCCACGCGATCCTGCCGCCATCATGGGCGACGGCACCATCGATGACCAGCCGGAATCCGATGCTGTAACAGACGCTTGCGGCAGCCGCGGCGATGCTCATCAGAGCAAGCGCGGTGGCGGTCAGCGGGGCGGTGCGGAAGCCGCTGCCGAGCAGCACACCGAACAGCCGCCGCCAGCCGACCTTCAGGTCCGTAGTCATGTCCGCTCCTGCGCGAAGCGCTCGGCCTGTAAGCGGAACATCTCGGCGTAGGTACCGCCGTGTGCGACGAGTTCGGCGTGGCTGCCCAGCTCGGTGATGACGCCACCGTCGAGCACCGCGATCCGGTCGGCCCGTCGCACGCTCGCGAAACGGTGGGAGATGACGATGCTGGTGACGCCGGCCGTCAATTCAAGGAAGCGGTCGTAGAAGGCGGCTTCGGCGCGGACGTCGAGCTGGGCCGTGGGCTCGTCCAGCACCAACACCCGTGCGCCGCGGCCGACCGCATAGAGCGCACGGGCGAGCGCGATCCGCTGCCACTGCCCGCCGCTGAGGTCAACGCCGTCGCGGTAGTGGGGAGAGAGAATTGTGTCCCAGCCCCGTGGAAGGTCGCGGATCAGCTCGAGCGCACCGGCCCGCTCCGCGGCGCGCTCAAGCGCGTCCTGATCACGCGCATGCCGGGGGCCAAACATGCCGATGTTCTCAGCTGCGCTCATCGGCAACCGCGTGTAGTCCTGGTAGACGACGGCGACCTGTTGCTGCCACGCACGTGCGTCGAGTTCTTGAAGCGCGACGCCGTCGATCAGGATCCGCCCCCCGGTCGGCTCTCGCATAGCCGCGAGCAGCGTCACCAATGTCGTCTTGCCGGCGCCGTTGACGCCGACCAGCCCAAGTGACTGCCCGAGCCCGAGCTTCAGGTCGATCCGGTCGAGCACCTCAGTCGGTGACTGCGAGTAGCGGAAGCTCAACTGTTCGAGTCGGATCGAGTCCGACGGCAGCCCGGCAGCAGGCACCGCCGCGCCCAAATCCGTCCCCGCGCCGCGACCACGCAGGCCCTCTGTCAGTGCATCGAGGTCGGGCATTGCCGACAGCAGCTGTTCCAGCTGGATGTCCCCGAAGCTGATCGACCCGACCGACATCGACGCCGGCAGCATCGGCAGCATTGTCGCCAGTGTCCGCAGCGAGATTGTGCGGTGGTAGGCGCCGAGTCCGAGTACGGCCACGGCGATGCCGTAGACGATCAGCACGCCGGCGCCGCAGAGGATCGTCGCCACGTTCATCTGGCGCAGCGCCTTCCACGCCGGGCTGATGCCTTCGAGCCACTCACGGCGGTGGTGGCCGGCGAGCCAGTCGGCCAGGTCAAAGACCCGTACCTCCTTGGCGGCCGGCGGCTTCCAGGCCAACCCGAGCATGTACCAGCTGCGGCGCATCGGTGTCGCCGCGGTTCGTATCCGGCGTGCCTGTTTGCGCATGCCGGCAGCCATTGGCCAGCGCACGATCAGCCACATCACCAGCACCAGCAGCCCCACCCACCACTGGTAGGTCATCAGCACCACGCAGGCAAACAGCCCAGTCAGCCTGTCTCCGAGCTGCGAGATCAGCGCCAGCGGCGCGCCCGCCGGCTGGCCACCCAGCAACTCACCACGCACCGAAGCGAGTTGGTTGAGGACCTCCTGATCCTCGAGGTGCTCGATGCCGACCGGCGCACACACGGCTGCCACCAAGCGCCGTTGCATGAGCGCGTCGACACGGGCCGTTCCGGCGGCGGTCAGTGCATCCTCGCACGGGCCGCGCAGCAAGGAGAGCGAATACGCGACACCGGCCTCCACCAGCGCCACAAGCAGCCGGTGACCGGCTGCTGAGCCGAGTCCGTGCAGAGCCGCGTCCGGGATCGCCGCGACCACTCGCCCCATCGCGACCAGAGCCAGTATCGGTAAGGCTCCCTCGGCGAGGACGAACAGCACTGCGGCGAGGGTCAGAGCCGGCGTCGCCCGCCACAGCAATAGCAGCGCACGGGCGCGGGACGATCCGGTTAGGCGGGCGCGCAAGCCGGTCACCGCTGTCAGCACACCCGCCGGCCGCTGTAGTCGCTCGCGCAGCAAGTTAGCCAGGCTAAGTGGCACCGTCGATTTTTACCAGCGCCCGCGCCACATCTTGCGATGCGATATCCGCATCGCCAAACAGATCTTTGGCGAGCTCGATCACTACCCGAACAGCCGACGCTGGGAACGGCCTGTGTACCAGCGTCGTAGCGCTCGGCAGTCCGCTCAGCTCACGGTAGACGACGCCCGGAAAGCTGGGTGCCGCACTGGCCGGGAGCCGGTAGATGCCAACCCCGGCACTGACCAGCGCGAGCGCCTCCGATGCTGAGCGGACGTGCTGGACGATCCGCATCTCGACACCGGCCGCACGCGCCCGCTCGATCATGCCGTCGTACGCGCTTGGTACCAGGCGGCGATGGAATGCGACCATCGGCTCGCGATCGAGGTCGGTTAACTCGATCCGCTCGTGCTGCGCAAGCGGGTGCTCGTCGGCGAGCGCGATCAGTGCCCGCTCACGGCACAGCCTCACCTCGACCAGCTCATGCTCCTGCCACATCGGCCGGCCGATTACGAGATCAACATCACCGCGGCGCAGCGCCGGCAGCACCTCGAGGAACGTCAGCTGCGATACACCAAGATCGATCTCACGGTGGCGCTCGGCAGCGGCCGCGACCAGCGGAGGCACGTAGCCGCTGAGTGTGCTCCACAGGAAGCCGACGTTCACCCGCGCGGAGCAGCCGCGCCGGACGCTCGCCGCTCGCGTCAGCAGGCCGTCGGCGGATGCGAGCGTCTCACGTACGCTTGCGAGCAGCGCTCGCCCCGCGTCGGTGAGCTCGGTGTGCCGAGGGCTGCGCTGCAGCAGCTCAACGCCGAGCGAGTCCTCCAGCGCCCGCACCTGTCGGCTGACCTGAGGCTGTGACAACCCAAGCCGCAGCGCCGCGCGGCCGAAGTGAAGCTCCTCCGCGACAGCGACAAAGGCACGCATCCAGGCAAGCTGCGGTTCGATGATGAAACCGTATCGCTGCGACAGTGCGACGTACCGGCATGTCTGATGATTCTGCTGTGAGTCGCAGGCCGCGAAGCGGGGTCAGCGCTTGCGAACAGCGACCAGGTAGCGGCAGGCCGACCCGGCGCGATTCTCGAAGATGCAGGCTTGTGGCTCGCCGAGCTGCAGGCAGTCGCCGGCTTTCAGATCGTGGACCTCCTCACCTTCGGTGAAGCGCAGTTGACCTTTGAGCACCAAGATCTGCTGGTCGATGAAGAGATAACTCTCTTTCGGCATCGGCACCCGAGCCGACACGGGGAGCTCCACTTCAACGAGCTGCAGCATCGAGCTCGCGGCTGGCGACACCGCTCTGCGGACATATCCCGTTTCTGGATCCTTCCAGACCGGCTGCCGCTCACGCCGGGCCAATCGCTCGGGCGTGCCCTCGGCGCTCGCGATCAGTTCCGAGAGGGTCATCCCGAGTGCACCTGACAGACGGGCGAGCAGCGCCGCAGTTGGCTGCACCTCGGCGCGCTCGATCTTCGCGATCATCGCCCGCGACACACCCGACGCCTGAGCTAGAGCGTTGATCGACAATCCACGACCCAGACGGCGCGACTCCATGGCGGTCGCCAGCGATGAGCTGAGATCGTACGCGAGCCCGTCTGGGTCGGCAGAAGCGGCCATGCTGTCATTATAATAGACGTATTTGATAGCATCTATACATGGCGGCATCGACTCTGCGACTACGACAAGCGACCGACCGTGATGCGCTCGCCTGCGCCGAGATCTATGCGCCGTTCGTGTCTGGCACGAACATCACTTTTGAGGTCGAGCCGCCTACCGCCGAGCAGTTCGTAAACCGGATCGCGGACGCCCAGGCGGCTCACCGCTGGCTCATCGCGGAGCGGGGCGGAACCGTCATCGGCTACGCGTACGGACATCCGTTCGCAGAGCGGGCCGCTTACGGATGGTCGTGTGAGACCAGCGTCTACCTGGCGCTCGATGCGCGCCGCCAGGGCGTTGGGCGTGCGCTCTACGAGGAACTGCTCGGAGACCTGGCAGCGCTCGGCTATCGGCGTGCCTTCGCCGGGATCACCCTGCCCAATGAGGCGAGCGTCGGTCTGCATAGGGCCTTCGGCTTCCAAGATTGCGGCCGCTACGTCCGTGTCGGCTGGAAGAACGGCGCCTGGCACGACGTCGTCTGGATGCAACGCGATCTGCAGGCCGCAGAGAGCGACCCGCCGGCGCCGATCAAGCGCGCTTGAGGGCAGTTACAGCGGGCGGCTCAGTGACCCAGACACCACGCCAGGGCCCAGGGCCACGGCCCAAAGCCTTCCACTGGCGTGACGTGCCCTGCATTGGGTATGAGCTCGACCCGGACCCCGAGCGCGTCGGCATAGAGACGCTGGGCGCCATGCGGGTTGTAGGGATCATTGTCCGAGCAAACGATCGCCAGTTTCCCAGTCACCGTGGCCCGAACCGACGCGGCGTCGAACTGCTCAAGCCGAAAGCTGGCGCCGGGCCCCGGCACACATTCCGAGGCTGGCGGCGCTACGAGCAGCAGTTGGTCGACGGACCGCTCAAGCTCGCCCGCAGCACGGAACCAAAGCAAACACGCCAACGAGTGGCACACCACGGTCTGCCGGTCGTCCGCTGTAGCCGCGAGCAGCGTATGCAGCACGTCCTCCCAGTCTCGGTAGACCGGTGCGTCGGGTTCGGGCAACCCCGGATACGCCACGGTGTGGCCGCGTTCGCGCAGCTGCTCGGCCAGCCAATATTGCCAGTGCTGGGGCGGGCGGTGATTCTCGATGCCGTGCAGGATCAGGAACGCTTCTCTCATTCCCATGACGATATGGTCAAATCTCGGTGGTAACCAATGCTGATCTCTCATCCTGGCAATGACTGAAGCGCAACTGCGCGCGTTCGTAGCGGTCGCCGAGACGGGCAGCTTTGCCGGCGCGGCAAGCCGGCTGCATATGACCCAGTCTGGAGTGAGCCGTGCGGTCGCGACGCTCGAGACTGAACTCGGTGGCGTGCTCCTGCACCGCGGCCCGGGGCGCACGCGAGTCACCGCGCTCGGAGAACAGGCGCTGACTCGCAGCCGGACCATTCTGCGCGAGACCGCAGAGATGCGGTTGGGCATTGACGGCGTCACCCGCGGCCGCGTGCTCTTGGGATCGATGCCCAGCGTGTCCGCAACGTTGCTGCCTCGCCTACTCGCCCGGCTTGAACAACGGCATCCTGAACTCGAGGTCGCGGTCGTCGACGGTCACGACGACGAGCTGCTCGACTGGGTGCGTGACGGCACCGTCGATCTCGCGGTCGTCGCGGGCGAACACGCGGGCCTTGAGCAGCAACTGCTGTTCCGTGACGAGTTCCTCGCCGTGGTCACCCGCACACATCCGCTCGCCGCGGCACCCTCAGTGTCGCGCGCGGCTTTTGCGGAGCTTCCGTTCATCCTCACGCGAGGCGGCTGCGAACGGTTAATTCTTCAACTGCTGGCTAGCGCCGGAGTCAGGCCCTCGATCGCACACGAAGTGAGCGAACCGTCCGCGATCCTCGCGATGGTGAGCGAAGGGCTCGGCGTCTCGATCATGCCGAGCCTGGCCGCGAGACGCTTGCCACGCTCGGTAGTGCTGCTGCCACTGGATCCGCCGGCCGAGCGTCGTCTATCCATTGCCACCCCCAAACGGGCACCATCCTCGCCGGCGATGGACGCCTTCCTCGCAGAGGCCGCCGCATGGAGCTCCGGGGTGGGCGGCGACGCACAAGGTCAGGCGCGATGAGAATGTCGTGGTGCCAGTAATTTCGGCATCAAAGAGGTTTCTCGGCCGACGAGATTTTGACGGCCGTGCCAGCGTCGATCACTACGTGCGCTTTCGGCCGGCGCTGCGAGCTGAACGGTCCCAGGATGTCCGACAGCGCCATCTCTCAATACGCGAGCCAGTTTCATGAACTGCTCTCTCCGAGCAGACCGTCAGCCAGATAGATCGCGATCGCGAATGACGAGGTGGCAGCCGGAGAGGGGGCGTTGCGTACGAACGCCACCGGCCCGAGCTCGTTGACCACGAAGTCATCAACAAGCCCGCCGTCACGCGACAGCGCCTGAGCGCGGATCCCGGCGGGGCCTGCGATCAAGTCCTCAGTCGTGATCGCCGGAACGAAGCGAGCGCAGGCCGCCGCAAAGGCCCTGCGGCTGAAGGCGAGGCGTAGCTCATCCCGGGCGGTCGACCGGAACCGCCTCATCAGCTTCCAGGTCCCCGGCCAAGCAAGCGTCTCCGCCAGATCACGACTGCGGATACGTCCGAGCTTGTAGGCGTCACGAGCCCCGACCATCAGCGCCGTTGGCCCAAGCAGGACGTCGCCATCGATGTGCTTGGTCAAGTGGACACCGAGGAACGGCAACTCCGGATCGGGAACCGGATAGATCAGCCCGCGGACCATGTGCGTAGCCTCGGGACGCAGCCGCATGTAGGCGCCGCGGAACGGGACTATCCGGGGATCAGCGGGTGCCCCAAAGGCCACGGCGAGCCGGTCACTCCAGGCGCCGGCGCAGACAACCGCGCGCTGAGCGGTTGACTCGCCGCGCCCGTGACGAATCCGCACGGCCGAGCCGTCGCGCTCAAGGCCACTGACCTCACAGCCCGTGACCACGGAGACGCCCTTGCCACGAAGTTCGCTGACCAGAGCCCGCGCGACAGCGCCGTAGTCAACGATCCCTGTCTGAGGTGAGTGGAGCGCGGCCACGCCCTTGGCGTAAGGCTCGATCTCTGAGAGCTCCCCGGTAGTGATCCGGCGCAGCCCCGAAACGCCGTTGGCGCGCCCACGTGCCTCGAGTTCATCGAGGCCCGGGAGCTCCGAAGCCTGGGTCGCGACGATCACCTTGCCGCAGCGCTGATGTGCGATCTCGTACTGCTCACAGAAGTCGTACATACGCCTGGCGCCATCGACGCAGAGCCTGGCCTTGAGCGACCCGGGTTTGTAATAGATGCCGGCGTGGATGACCCCGGAGTTGTGTCCGGTCTGATGCGCTGCGACCTCTGACTCGCGCTCGATCACGGCCAGCCTTGCGCCCGGTTGCCGTTCGATCAGCTCGCGGGCCAGGGCGAGTCCTACGATTCCCGCGCCCACGACCGCAAAGTCGAGCCGCTCCGGTAGCGCGTCGCTCACCACGCCCTATGTCCCGCTTCGATGGGCACCACCGCGGCGGTCATAAACGACGACTCGTCGCTGGCCAGGAAGACGACCGCTTCCGCGATCTCGTTCGGTTTGGCAAACCGCTTCTGCAACTGGCGTCCCGCGGTCAACCGGATCGCTTCCTCGGGATCGTCACCGAAGGTCGCGACGTGCGCGGCGGACATCGGCGTTTCGGCGCCGCCCGGACAGATCACGTTGCAGCGGATCTCGGGCGCGTACTCGTACGCAATTGACCGGGTCAGGCCGATCAGCGCCGCCTTGGAGGCGCAGCAAGCGGCGATGCCCGGCAGTGCGACCAGTCCGCCGATCGAGGAGATGTTGATAATCGAACCGCCGCCCGTCTTGCGCATCTCCGGCGCGATCCGCTGCGTCGTCAGCATGTATGACCAGAAGTTGATGTGCATCAGCCGGTCCGAGTCCTCGACGGTGAGCTCCTCAATCGGCTTGACGATCAGGATCCCGACGTTGTTATCCAGCATGAGGATCTTGCCGAAGCGGTTCAAGGCAGCACGTTCAAGGTTGTCGCCATCTCCAGGCTCCCGTCCCACGGGCGGCTCATGAAGGCGTGAGCACCACCTCGCCGCTGACGCCGCTGCCGCTGTTCTCGTAATCACCGACCGCCACGCAGCCCCAGGAGCCGAAGCAGGAGATGCCGTCGAGCGAGAGGAATGTGCCGCCTCCCGGCGTGGCGGGCGATGCGGCCGCCCAGGCGGGCGTGCCGCTCGGGTCAGACTCCGTCTCGAGCAGCGGTTGCCCGTTTCCTGACGTGTCGTCATAGGAACCGGCAGCCACGCAGGCGCCGGCGGTGCCGCAGCTGATGATGCGCAACTGCCCATCGGGGTTGCCGGTGCTCGGTGCCGGGCTCGCCGGCAGCGGCGCTTGCTGGGCGGTGTAGGCCGTGCCGGACCCGTAATCAAGCAAACCCTGCGCCACACTTCCGCTCGTGTAGTAGCTCCCGGCTCCGACGCATGAGCTGCTGTTCGCACAGTCGATCGCATACAGCTCTGCGGAGCCGGTGTTCACGTTCGGCAGTGGCGTGGCGATCTCATCGGTCCAGGAACCGCTGATGACGGTCTGGATGAAGGAGTGGTTTGTGTTGAACTCACCGGTCGCGGCGCAGGACGTCCCGCTGCAGGACACCGCTGCGTCGTCTCCCAGATCAGCGGTGGGAGCAAGCTGACTTGGCGACCAGACGTTGCTCGCGAGAACCTCCCCGAGTCCGGCTTCATCGCCACCGCTCACGTAGCCGCCGACTGCGGTACAGGCGTTCGCTCCAGTGCAGGAGACGGCGTTCAGGTAGTTGTTGTCGGTACTCGAATCGGCGTTGTTCGGGAGCTGAGGATCGATAGAGGACCAGCTGCCGCCGCTGTTCTGCTCTATAAGCGCTGCCTGCTGTGACGGCGCGTTAGCGAAATCACCCACCGCGACGCAGGTCCCGTCACCGGCGCAGGAGACGTTCTTGAGATCTCCGCCCGGATACGTTGGAGCGGTCGGTGTGGCGGCGTTCACCACCGTCCAGCCGCCGCCTGAGAGGACCGCGATGTACGGCTCGTAGCCGAGCTGGCTGCCGCCAGATTCGGCATCGAACTCACCGACCGCAACGCAGTACGTCGCGCTTGCACAGGAGACGGAATTCAGCAGCGTCGCCGGGTACGTCGTGTAGGCGTTGCTCGGTGACGGCGCCTTGGTGGCGGTCCAGGTCGTGCCGTTATAGGTCTCGATCAGACCGATGTACGGGTCACCAGTCGAGTTGTAGGTCGCGTCGTAATCACCCACGGCCACACAGTCATCGGCGGCGGGACAGCTCACAGAGTTGAGCACTGTGTCGTCGTTCGCGCCGGTATTGGCATCAGAGGGCAGCTGAGCCGACGATGCTGAGGTGGCGGTGATCGGCGTGGCACTGGTGGGCGGGGTGCCNNCCACCGCCGCCACCTGGCTGCACGGTGGCTGCGGCAACCGTCACGACCGGATGCGTTGAGACGGTCGTGCTGCCGCCGGCGCCGATCACTTGGAGCGTGAAGATGTAAGCGGCCGCGGCTGTGGCCGAGGTGTTCGCCGGCAGCGTCACCTGGTGGCTGTACGAGGTCCCGCTGCATGCGACGGCTGCGGGCAGACCCGTCACTGCGGGCGAGGCGCTCAGGGTGCAGGTGGTTCCATGTGAGACCGATGCGGTCAGGGTCGTGGTGCCTCCCGCGGTGGGCAGGCTGGCCGGGGACGCGCTGAATGAACTCGCGCTCGGCAGCACCCCGTTCTGCGTCAGATGTACGGACTTGCTCGCGTGGTGGCTGCCCTTGCTGGCCTTCAGAGTGAGGGTGAAATGTCGGATCGCTGTTGAACTTCCGACGTGGAAGCTCAACGACAGATGTCCGGATGAGCAGCTGTGGGTCTTCGGCAAGCCCGCGAGATGCGGGGAGATGCTGACCTTGCAAGAGGCTGCGTGCTTGACCACGGCGTGCAGATGCACTGTGCCGCCGCTATGGCCGACCGGGCTCGGGGACAACGTCAGTGAGGCGACCTTCGGCTTCGCGGGCGGGGGCTTGGCCGCCGCGCTGACCGGGGTGAGCGCGGATGTGCCAACCATTGCGAAGGTTGCCGCGACGGCAACAGCGGCTGCCCTCGATACGCGCGCGCTGATACGCCGCGCGCTCGGCGCCGCCGGCAGGTCGTTGATCCCGGTCATCTCTGCCCCCGTTCCATCTTTCAGCAGGGCCGACACCTCCGTGCCGGCGTCCCGCGATGCCAGTCCCGGCCAAGTATCTCTCGACCGTTCCCTCAGGCACCTTTTCATACCCCGCCGAAGGTGTGATAAAGATTTGATCAAGACGATCGTTGCTGAAACCGGCGAACCTCGGTTCAACCGCTCAGCTTGGTCGACGACACCGACTGCGGCGTCGGGCTTCACGGGCACGACGCTCGTGTCCGAGACCCTCCACGTGGTTCGCGACCGAACCGCTGTGGTGGGGTGTCCGCAATTAATTCCGGGCGGTGCCTGTCACACCACCGCCACAATCCGCTCACGCAGCGCACGCTCGGCTACACCAACGCGACGCTGCGTGCAGGTGACAAACACACACTGCTGATCACCTGTCCGACGTGGAGCGCAGGCAGGTTTCGAAGCGCCGTGCGCTGCCATTGTGACTACCCTGCCGACCCGGGACAAAGCCGGAGCGACGGTCACGTCCCGCCGCACGGTCACGTAACTCCGCGGGCAGCCAACCGAAGTGGCACGAGCAACGGCGGTCGGCTACGCGGCACATCGCAAAAGCCGGGCTTCCCAGAACGTTTACGAAATGGCGAGACCCGGACTTGAACCGGGGACACCACGATTTTCAGTCGTGTGCTCTACCAGCTGAGCTATCCCGCCGTGGTTGGACGATGCTAGCGAGTCATCACCGGTTTCGACTTGGGCAGCGGAAGCCGGATCAGCAGACCAGGAACTTCGTCGTCAGTGTCTTTGTGACCGCCTTCCTGGACTTGCGGCGGTGGTTGGTGACCGTTTCCGTGTAGGAGAAGATCGCCTTCAGCGTGTGCTGGCCGGACTTCAAGCCGGCGAGCTTCAAGCTCGGAGAACTCGGCAGCTTCCTGACGGTCGCATTCGGTTTGTAGATCGTGACCCTGAGCTTGACCTTCTTGCCGTGGCGGCGGACGGTCTTGATGGTGGTGTGCTTGACGCCCATGTCTATGTAGAGCCCGGCATTGGAGAAGCTCAGCTTCGGTTTGCGGGAGGCCTTGATCGCGGTCGAGTTCAGGGCCAACGGCAGGTTGGCGGTGTTAGCCGTGCAGATCGAGTCCGCCGGCGCCGTCACCGTGATGCTCTGGTTGTCAACCGTCGCCTGCGTGGTCCGGACCGTCTGAGTGGTCTCGGTCGGCGGGGCGGGCGAGGTCTGGAACGACTCGACCGCTCCGCCCACGGACGCGGCGGCGTTGGTCGCGACGATCCGGTAGTAGATCGTGCTGGCGGGCGCGAGCCCGGTAAGGCCCGCGGACACGGTCTGTGCGCTGGTACCGGCGGTCAGCGTGCCGGCCGACGCCACCGAGCCGAACGCGGGCGTTGTGCCGTACTGGATCGAGACCGTGGTCGCGGCGGCCAGCGGCGTGACCGTGCCACTCAGGGTGACGCTGGTGCTCGTGATGGCGGTCGCAGCGCCGGTGGTCGCCTCCGGAGCAATGATGATCTGGCCAACTGCGTTGGGAGACACGTTGTCCGTGAACCAGAGGCTGCCGTTGGTGGCGGCGAGGATCGAGTCACCGTCCTGAAGGCCCGCCGGATGGACGCCGGTGGTGATCTCTGTGATCTGACCGGAAGGCGTGATCTGCGCGACGGCTGACGGGGTCGAAGCGCCCATCGACGCCTGCGGGACCCAGAGGTTGCCGTCGGCACCAGCCGTGATGTCGAGTGGCAGGTCCTGATTCAGACCGTTCGTGAACTCGGTGATCTGACCCGAAGGTGTGATCCGGCCGATCGCGCGCTTGCCGGCGTACTGGTCGGTGAACCAGACGTTGCCGTCCGGTCCCGCCGTGATCGCATCCGGGTCAGCGCCGGCCTGCAGACCGGCGCTGAACTCGTTGATGCTGCCGCTGGTGCTGATCCGGCCGATCGCGCCGCTGTTGTCGGAGAACCAGAGGTTTCCGTCGGGGCCGACGGTGATGTTGGTCGGGATCGCGCCGACGGCCAGCGGGTATTCGGTGATGATTCCGCTCGGGGCGATCTTGCCGATCGAGGTCGTGCCCATGTCGGAGAACCAGATGTCCCCATCGGGACCAAGCACCATGTTGTCCTCGATGTCGCCGCCGGCCGGCATAGGAGTTGGGGTGAAGGCCCCGGCCGGCGTCATCTTTACCACCGAGGGCGTGGCACCGGCACTGTAGAACCAGAGGTTCCCGTCGGAGCCCGCCACGATCTGCAGCGGAATCTCGCCGCTCGGGGCGGAGAACTCATGGATCGTGCCGCCGGTCGTGATGTAGCCGACGCCCTTGCCACCGTTGTCTGTGAACCAGAGATCGCCGTCAGGTCCGTTGCTGAGGTCGTAGGGAGTAGCGCCCGGATCGAGTCCGGCCTTGTAGGTCGTGACCTGACCGGAGGAGGTGATTCTCGCGATCCCGCCTGCGTTGATGAACCAGACGTTGCCGTCGCTGCCGTTAACCATTGCGGTCGGGCTGCTCACACCCGTCGCGAACTCGGTGATCGCCGTCTGAGCGAACGCCGGCGCCACCCCCACAACCAAAGCCGCCAGCGCCACCAGCAGTGCACAACCCAACCGCTTACCAATCATCTCGAACCCCCGTGCGAGCTAAGTGTTAGCTAAAGCCTAGACCCCAAAGAAACCGGCACACACGAGTTGGCGGTTGCAAGCTTCGCGCCAGTTATGAACGCACTCTGTACGCCACGACCTGCGCGTCCCCACCACCGCGCTTGCCGGAGACCGGGCCTCCTGCCGGAACGATCACGGTGTCACCGGCGATCGCGATCGGCGAGTTGGTCGACGTCGGCAGTTTCTGGCGGTAGACGATCACGCCGGTCTTACGGTTCAGCGCGAGCAGCTCGCCGTTGTAAAGCGTCGTCAAGACCAGATCGTTAGAGACCGTTGCCGCGCCGAGCGGCAACTCCGGCACGTGCGTATCCCATTCGACCTTGCCTGTGGTGAGGTCGAGCGCTTCGACCTCACCGGTCGGTGACCCCGCCGCCTTGGTCGCAGTCGGGAGGTTGAGGGTCGGATACGTGAGCGCAAGGTCGATGGTCGCCACGTAGACCGTGTTGCTCACAGCAGCCAGGTTGGTCAGAACCCCGCCGAACGACCCAGGATCGATTGTGAGCGGCGCCTTGATCGTGCTGTGATGCTCGAGCGCCTCGAGCGAGTCGCTGTCGTGGCCGTTGTGGGCGCCAACCGGCGTCTTCCAGATCAGCGTCCCGCTGCTGGCATTGATCTCATAGACGTATCCCATCTTGCCGCTGGTGATCACAACCGGAGCACCACCGACGCTGGCCGAAATCGGCGAGGCCTGCATGTCGTAGTCCTTGAAATCGTCGGGAACGCCCTGGTAGTGCCAACGCAGCTTGCCGCTAGCCGCGTCGAGGTTCACGGCACTGTCGGTGTAGAGGTCGGCGGCCGGATGCTTGATCGCCTCATTCACGGTCTGGTACGGGTTGCCGATCCCATAGGTCACCGACCCATCGCTGCCGACGAGCGGCGTCTCCCAGGCGCCACCGGCGCCGAGGCCGAGCGCTTGCACGCCAGGCTCGGCTCCGTGCACGGTATTGAACTTCCAGACGACCGCTCCGGTTGCCGCGTTCAGCGCGATCAGCACCCCGCCGCCAGGCCCCGAGCCGTACTGACTGGCCAGGTAGACGCGCCCGTTCGCCGCCTGTGGCTGGATCCCGAAGGTGCCCTGTCCCTTGTTCAGCAGATCGCTCTTGACCCAGATCTTCCGTCCGGTGCTGGCGCTCAAGGCAAACGCGGTGGTCGGGGTCAGCCCATAGACCCTGCCACCGGAAACGGCTACGCCGTTCGGTCCGGGGCCGCTTTTCTCCGGCTGATCGCACTGGTACTGCCAAAGCAGCTTCCCGGTCGCAAATGAGAGCGCATATACGTTTGAGTCCAGATCCTGGATATACACAGCGCCGTTCCGCACGATTGGGTTCGCCGTCAACGCTCCGTAGGGACGCACGCCCGCCGCAGCGGTGCCGGTCAGCTTGAACGACCAAGCCTGCGTGAGGCGTGAGACGTTGCCCGACGAGATCGCCGAACCGGTGGCGACACGGGCGTTCGCCAAGTCTCCGTTCGAATACGGCCAAGAGCCTGAGGCCCCCGAGGTTGACGCGGTCGCGCTGCCGGCGACGGTCTTGCAGGCAGTACTCGCCTGGGGGGTTCCGCTGCCGCCGCATCCCGCAACCAAGAGCCCCAGGGCGAACAGCAGAAGCGCGCCAACCGTGATGCGTCTGGGATCCATGGCCCTCCTCGACCTCGGAATCGATTCATTCGATCATCTCACGTGAGGCGACAGCGCCGAAGCTTTTGTCCAATCCGCGAGCAATCCGGCGAGGCTCGTCAAATTCACGTCTTCACCCATTACTCAAGGTGTCCATTGCTGGGTCGATAATCGCGTAAGCATGGGTTGGCGGACCTGAGCCGGTTTGGGAGAACCGTTGTCGGGCGGCGTCGAGAAGAGGAGGAACAGGTGAGGCAATGAGGGACGCGAAGCTCAACAGCGACCAGCGGTTGTCGCTGATCATCGAGACCCAGCGCGAGATCTTCGCCGCTGGTGAGGAGCTGCATGCGGCGATGCAGATGGTTGCCGAGCGCTCCCAAGCGATCCTCGGCGCTGACGGCGCGATGGTCAACCTGATCGACGGCGACATGCTGCACACGCGAGGAGTCAGCGGGACCGCCGTCGGCGCCTTTGACGCTCGGCGCCCAATCTCCGGCTCAGTAGCCCGGTTTGCGATCAGCAGCGGCCAATCGATCCTGATCGAGGACTGCCTGACCGACCCGCGCATCGACCAGGTGATGCGGGCGAAGCTGGGAGACCAGTCGCTGGTTTGCGTACCGCTTTTCCGTGGCGCCGAGGTCATCGGAACCCTGAACGTGATGAGCCAATCTGTCGACGAGCCCCTGACCGAGGATGACCGTGAAACGCTGGAGATGATCTCCGTAGTACTTTCCGCAGCCGTCTCGCGCGCCTCGGAGATCGAAGCGCGCGAAGCCCAAGCGAGCGCCATCAGCCGCTTCAGAACCTTGTTCGACGGAGCCTCGATCGGCATCCTGCGGCTGAATCGTGAGGGCGCGACCGTGGAGGTCAACCCGGAGCTGGCGCTGATTCTCGGTGTCGAGCCCGAACAGATCAGCGGAGTCCAGTTCTCCGAGTTCATACTCGGTGACGGGCGAGAGAAGTTCGAAACGCGATTCGACGATCTGCTCACCGGCGAGCGCAAGGCCTTCCGGCTGGAACTCTCCTGTCAGCACGGGTCAGGCAGCGGCGAGGTATGGGTGCTGCTGCGGGCCGTGCTTGAGAGCGGTGCTGGTGAGGACCAGGACAGTGTCGTGGCGATGATCGAGAACATCACCACCCGCAAGCGCGCCGAGAGCGAGCTGATCCGGCAATCCGAGATCAACGAGCACCAAGCGTTGCATGATCCGCTCACCGGGCTGCCAAACCGGGCGCTCTTCAGCGAGCGCATCGGCCACGCGATCCTGCAGGCGAAGCGCAACAAGACCCAGCTCGCCGTGGCACTGATCGATCTCGACCGCTTCAAGGAGGTCAACGACTCGCTCGGCCACACTGCCGGCGACGAGCTCCTGATCAACGTGGGCGAGCGGATGGGCGCGGCGCTGCGCGAGTCGGACACCGTGGCGCGGCTTGGGGGCGATGAGTTCGGCCTGCTGCTCCCGGAGCTCGCAGGCCCGCAAGACACACTGCCGGTGCTGGAGCGACTGCAGGCAGCACTCGAGCTGCCGATCCACGTGCAATCACTGCCGATCGGAATCGAGGCGTCAATCGGGATCGCGGTCTACCCCGAGCACGGAGAGGACGCCCAGACGCTGATCCAGCGCGCCGACGTGGCGATGTATGACGCCAAGCGCGACGGCTGCAGCTACATGTTCTACGACGACGACGCGCACGACTATGACGTGTCCAGCTTGACCCTGGTTGCGGACTTGCGGCGGGCGATCGCGGAGCACGAACTGGTCCTTCACTACCAGCCGAAGGCAGCGCTGGCCAGCGGCCTGGTGACGTCAGTCGAGGCACTGGTTCGGTGGGTCCACCCGGAGCGCGGCGTCGTCTTCCCAGACTCATTCATCCCGATCGCCCAGGAGACCAGCCTGATCGGGCCGCTGACGCTCTATGTGATCGAGGAGGCGCTGCAGCAAGCGCGGGCGTGGCACACGGAGGGCCTTGAGATGTCGATCGCAGTGAACCTATCAACGCGAAATCTGCTCGATCGCGGCTTTCCGAGCCAGGTGGCTGAGCTACTGCGCCGCTGGGAGGTCGAGGCCTCATGGCTCGAGCTCGAGGTCACCGAGTCTGCGATGCTCGCCAACCCGACCCGGGCAAAGGCGGTCCTAAGCGAGCTTTCCGGGCTTGGGATCCGGCTCTCAATTGATGACTTCGGCACCGGCTACTCGTCGCTTGCCTACCTACGTCAGCTCCCGGTTGACGAGATCAAGATCGACCGCTCGTTTGTGATCGGTATGGGCGTCGAGGCCGGTGACGCTGTGATCGTCCGCTCGACCGTCGACCTCGGGCGCAACCTTGGCCTCAACGTCGTCGCCGAGGGAGTTGAGACGATCGAGACCTGGGAGCTCCTGCGCGAGCTCGGCTGCAACACCGCGCAGGGGTATTTCCTCGGCCGGCCGATGCCGGCCGAGCAGATGTCTGACTGGCTGCGCCAGCGACCTGCGCTTGCGCCAGACGGCGAGCCGGATCCGGCTTAGCTGCTGTGAGCGCTGACCTGAACGATCACCGCCCGACGGCCGTCATTGCAACCGGCGGAACCATCGCAATGCTCGCGGACCCCGAGTCGGGGGTCAGGCGCCCGACGCTCACCGGGGCGGAGCTGGCCGCAGCCGTGCAGGGACTCGATGCGCCGCTCGCGCACTCACAGCCGTATTCGATCGCCAGCGAGAACGCCACCTATGAGCACTGGCTGGCACTCGTCCACGAGATCAACAAGGTCGGCGCCGCCCACAACGGAACCGTGGTGATGCATGGCACCGACACGATGGAGGAGGCGGCGTACTTCGTGAGCGAGTGCCTGCCGGACGCCGCAGTCGCCTTCTGCGGAGCGATGCGCCCTCCGGGTGAACTCGGCTACGACGGCGGTCGCAACCTGCTGGACGCGGTCACGGTCGCGCGTAGTCCCGCGGCCCGCGAGCTGGGCACGGTGGTCGTTATGAATCACGAGGTGCTGCCCGCCTGGGACGTGGTCAAGATGGACTCAGTCTCACTGAGTGCCTTCGGCACCCGCCACGGAACGCGCATCGCGACCGTGCACGAGCGTCAGCTGCGGCTACTCTCACGACCGCTCAGGTTCAACTGGTATGGCGCGATCCCGACGATCACGCCCGACCCAGATGCCGTCGCTTACCTGCGTCTAACCGGAAGCCCGGGCCGCCGTCGAATCGCCGCAGCGATCACCGGGGCTGGCGGAATCGTCGTTGACGCGCTTGGTGCGGGAACCGTGCCGGCCGCGGTGAGGGCCGACCTGATCGCTGCGGCGAGCTCGGTCCCGGTTGTGCTCACCACGCGCACCAGCTCCGGACCCGTGCAAGCCGAGGAGACCTATCCGCACGCCTGGGACGACCTGATCAGCGCCGGCATCGCTTTTGAGAAACGGCTCGACGGGCCGCGTGCCCGGATCCGGCTCTCTCTGGCGCTCGCGTTGGGGCGCGAATACGCGCCGCTCGAGCCGCTCAGCTGACCAGGCCAGTCGACGCGAGTCCTGGCGCCGGCGCGAGCCGGCCGGCGACCCACTCGGGCGCGAGCTCAATCAGGATCTCAAGCATTGCCGCGACCGCAGGGGAGCGGTATCCGGCAGGCAGCGCAACCGCGACCGGGCGGGAAGGAATCGGCGGATTCAGGGCGCGGACAACGACGCCCGGCCTGACGTCGCGCGCCACCATGTCTGGGATCACGGAGAGACCGACACCCGCCGCGACAAAGCCGAGCAGGGCGGCGTAGTCGTCGTACTGAAAGGCGACCTCAGGCTCAATTCCGGCGCTGCGGCACGCTCCGAGGAAGAGCTCTGAGTCGGGGCAGGTGGCGGTCGTCGTGAACATCCACGACTCGTCTCCCAGATCCCCGAGATATAGGTCAGGCCCATTCGCAAGCGGATGGCCCAACGGCAATGCGACGTACATCGGATCGTCGAACAGGTGCACGAATTCGAGTGGCAGGCCGCCGGAGTCCTGCGCTTTCTGGCTTCTGGTGCCGCTGCCGGCGTCGGCTTGGTTGCAGAGCGCAAGGTCAAGCTCCCCGGCCCGGAGCAGCGGAAGGGAGTCACCCGGGTCGACGATCGTAACGATCAGTTCCACCCCTGGATGACGGTCTCGATATCGCACCAAGGCCAGCGGCAGCACCGACGCGGCCGCCGACGCGAATGCGGCCATGCGCAGCGTGCCGCCGCCGAGTCCGGCCTGGACACGTAGCTCTTCCTCAGTCCGAGCAAGGCTGAGCAGGACATCCTGCGCCCGGTCAACGAGCAGGCGGCCGGCGTCGGTCAGAGCCACTCCCTGTGGCAGCCGGCGGAGCAGCTGCATCCCAACTTCGGACTCAAGTACGGAAATCTGGCGCGAGATGGCGGGCTGCGTGTAGCCGAGAGTTACCGCCGCAGCGGAGAACGAACCCTGCCGCGCGACCTCCGTGAGGATGCGAAGACGACGTACATCGAGCATGTTCTTAGGTTATACCCCTTACAGCAAATCCCTATTTGCGTTTATAGCGGCATGGGCCCAAGATGAAACAGACCAATCCAACCCAAGGAGCACCAGATGAACTCCCTCCTCTCCAAGCTACGCAAGCTGGCAGCTGAACTCAACCAGTCACAGCGCGCCCTGCTCGACGTACGCGACGTCACCCGCGCCGGGCATGAGCCGCGCGCGTAGCGCCAAGACCGCAGGACTCTAGGAACCCCGCGCCGGAGCTCGGCTCGGGGTTCCTGGCGGGATCGGCAACCGACCGATCGTCGCCGCGCTAGAGGAAGTCGTGTCCGGTGAGTACGTACAGCACCGGGACAAACGGAACGATCGAGAAGATTCCCCACGCCAGCTTTGGCAACACGCCCTTCGGGTCTGACTTGAACGGCAGCGTCACCCAGATCAGGACCACAGCGATCGGGTGCAGGATGCAGAGCACCAGCTCAACGATCTTCTTCACGGCAGTCTCCTCAATAGTCTTTCGCGGCGTCAGTCGTCGCTACCGCGATGCGGCCCGCACGAAACGCGACAGGATCCTAAGCGGCAACAAGGCGTACATCCAAGCCCTCGGTGCGAAGCTTGCGCGCGGCCCAATGCCCACGACGAGCGAGCCGATGCCGGGGAATGAAGACGGTGTCCACGCCCGCCGCCGTCACCCAACTGCGCAGCGGCGGCCGAGGCTCCCCTTCCACCACGTGAAACTCTGCGCGATCACCGGCTGCTCCGAGCAGCCGCCGGGCTTCATGCAGGCTCGCGGTCGCGTCGTCGCGGATCGCGCAGGCGATCACGTTTGGGCTCGGCCCTCCGCAGCACCGCAGGCGGCCCTGTCGCCAGACCAAGGTTGCGACCACCAGCCGAGCGCCGGTACGTTGGGCGAACTCCGACGCATCACGCAGCGCAGCGGCCCCACGTGCCCCGCTCTCAAAGAGAGCCAGCACCGCACGCGGTTGCGCTTCTGCAGTCACAGCACGATTATCGCCCCCCGCAAGCTCGCACCAAAAGGATTTCTTTGAAGCTGGGGCCTCAGGTCAGACGCGGTTTAGCGGTTCGGCGGCAAGGCGGTTGTAGCTCGACTTGACGGTCTGCGGTCCTGGCGAGACGAAGTCAAGCGATGTGCGGTCGTCGTCCGCCACGGCATCCTGCTCGCTGGTGGTCGCGTAGTACTTGGAAGCGGGCTCACTGCCGCCGCCCTGCACCGGCATCGTCTGCTTGGTCGGCACGCTCGGCGAGGCGCCGCCCGACTCCGTGTCCTGATCGACGGCCGCGCAGCTCCCGCTGAGCGGCATGTATACGGCCGTAGCCGGCAGCTTGGGCACGTTGGTGTTGGGCTTCGACTGGAACATTGCGGAGCTGAGATCACCGACGGTTTCACGCCGCCAGGGGGAGACGTTAGGCACCTCAACGCCGAAGCGGGCGCCAACGAGCTGCAGTTGTGAAGTGTGGTCGAAGGTCTCCGAGGCGATGTGACCACCGCGGCTGAAAGGTGAGATCACAAGCGCGGGCACCCGCATCCCGAGCCCGAGCGGACCGCTGATGCTGAGCGTCTGTGATGCGTAGCCGGGCTCCTGGATGTTGTTCTGTGTGCCCGTCACGTACTCACCCGGGGTGCCTGCGGGCGCCGTAGGCGGCGGCACGTGGTCAAACCAGCCGTCGTTTTCGTCGTACATGAGAAACAGGGCGGTCTTGGACCAGAGCTCGGTGTTGGCGATCAGGGCGTCGAGCACCAGCGAGGTGAAGTACATGCCGTTGGCCGGTGACGATGAGGGGTGCTCATCGAAGCCGAGCGGCGGGATGATCCAGGAGACGCTGGGCAGCGAACCGCTCGCGATGTCGGCGACGAAGTCGTTGGGGAAGGTCGGCTCAAAGGCCTTGGCGTAGAGCGGCGAGAGTGGGTTGCGGAAGGACGTGAAGTAGGGCAGCACGTGGTCCGAGACCGCCATCACCTCGGGGTTGGTGATCGGGTTGTAGAGCGCCGGGCTCCATGTGGGGTACTGGGCGAGCGAGGCGTATTGGCCGCTGACACCGAGGTTGCTGGGGCTGTAGACCTTCCAGGAGACGCCCGCGTCCTGCAGCACCTCCTGCATCGTCGGCCAGGTGCAGTCCCAGATCGTGTCCGGGGTCGCGTTTGTGTCGGTGACAGGCCCGCCCTGCAGCCCCGCCGGGTCGATCGTGCCGCTGTTGGCCATCAAGCGGTTGGGATGCGTCGGCCCGAGGATCGAGGAGTGGTAGCCGTCGCAGAGAGTGAAAGCATCGGCCAGCGCGTAGTAGAACGCCAGGTCCTCACGCTTGTAGTAACCCATCGTCATCGCGCCGTTCGCGCCCTCGTAAGCGGAGGAGGTGTGAGTTGAGACGAAGGCATCCATCTTGCCGCCGTCCCAGCAGAGATGTTGCGGACCCCAGTCGTGCGTGAGGTCGTCCGTGCATTCGAGACCGGCCGTGCTGTCGAGGTGGAATGGCAGCAGCACGTCGGGCGGAATCAGCGCCGACCCGCCTGGGTAGCTCTGCGCGAAGGCGCCAAGTGAGCCGGCCGGATGGTCGTTGAACCCGCGGCCCTTGGGATAGTCGCCGAAGTAATGGTCGTAGGAGCGGTTCTCCATCATCAGGAAGACGATGTGCTCGACCGCTTCGAGATCCGATCCCGCTGCGGCGGTGCTAGCCGCTTTGGCGATCGTTTGGGCACCCGCCATCTGAGCGGCCCAGGTTGCAGCGGGCGTCGCGAGCACCGCGCCGGCGCCTGCCATGCCGAAGTACGTCATCAGCTGTCGCCGGGTCAGCTGGCGTCCGTGAAGCTCGTCTGGTAGTCGCACCGGTCGATCCTTTCGGTAGTCGTGGGCCGTCGCTCGAAGTGAGCGCCGACGTGTGTCCAGCCCCAACGTCCGCGTGATGCTTGCGACGATTTGGGGAGTACACGCAAGGACTACCCGGCACTCACGCCACTCAGCCGCGCGTTACCCGAACTTTCACAACTACGCGCGGAGACGGACGGGTGCGGTTGGGCCGTCCAGAAAGGCGAAACGCCCCGAGCAGTCCGTTGCTCGGGGCGTTACTTGGGTCGGATGGCACCGACACCATGCTGCTGCGGTCGTTCAGCCGGTGATGAAACCGGTTGCCTTGACCGCGGCAAGCACCTTGGCTGCGGTGTAGCCGTTGTCGAACGGTCCGTTCGGGCTGATCGACTCGTTCAGGATCGAGGCGATGGCTCCCGAGTGGCGGGCTTCGATCGTCATGACCGAGGCGGCTGCGGCGAGGTAGGCGGGGGTCTTGATGTTGCCTACCTGGCCCAGGTACGCGTGCACGCCGGTGTTCTCGAGCACGTACGCAGTCGCAAGGAACTTGGTCTCGTCGCTGGTGACGCCCTGGAAGTCAAAGGTCGGCTCCTTGACGGCCTTGCTGCCCAATGCCTTCACGAGGAAGGCCACGTGTGCACGCTCGTCGCGCGTTGTGATCTTCAGGAACGCCTGTGCCTTGGCGCCCTTGATCTTGCCCGAAGCGGTCGCTTCGTTGTAGAACGCGCGCTCGAGGTACTCGAGCGTCAGCGCGTAGTTGAGGATGCCGATGTCACCGGCGCCGAACGAGCTCGGCGGTGCGCCCACCGTTGCGGCGGAAGCGATGGTCGGTGCGATCAGCCCTCCGAGGATCGCGCCGCCGCCGATCGCGGCACCGCCGGCCATACCGGCCTTACGCAGGAAGCCCAAGCGAGTATCGCCGGATACTGCTTCCGCGGCTTCGCGGACAGCGCCATCAGTGTCGATGGCCTCGAGATTAATGTGAGTCATGAAGACCTGCTCCTTTTGGATGCTTCGTTGGGGAGCCTCTATGAAGGCGCTCTTACCTACCGATACGGAGCGGGTCGTCGATCGGATCACTGACTGTCAGAGATTTCTGACAAGCCTTCACCAGAAGGCGCCAGTCACGGTGACTCGCCGTGGCTAGCCAGCCCAGAGCGTGACCGACTGACAACTGACACGAGCGACCCAAATAGCATGGGCCGCTCGTGTCATTCATATTCTCTTCTGGTAACTCACGGGAGTGCCCGCGAGGTCGCAGGCTCAGAGCAGCTGTTCAGCGGCGACGCGGCGTGCGCGGCGGCGCGCCGTGATGCTGGAGATCATCACTCCGAGCTCAAACAGCAGGTAGAGAGGCAGGATCTCGAGCACCATCGTGATCGCGTCACCCGGGATGACGGCCGCCACCAGCCCGCACGCGAGCAATGCGTAGCGGCGGTTGTGCCGCAGCTGCTTGGGTGTGACTATCCCGGCACTTGTCACCGCGAGGATCGCAACCGGTACCTGGAACAGCAGCCCCATGGCAAGCAGGATCGTCGCAGCGAACTGGTAATACTGACTCGCCTGGACAAGCACGTTGAACTGAGCTGAATTGAAGTTCTGGAAGAAGTGCAGCGATGCGGGTAACACCACCAGGTACCCGAACACGACGCCAGTGACGAAGAGAAATGGGATTGAGAACATGATCGGCAGCATGCGCCGGCGCTGCGCCGGTTCGAACGCCGGCATGAAGAATCCGTAGGCTTGGAGCAGCAGCACCGGCAGTGACAAGATCAGGGCGAAGATCAGGGTGACTGTGACGGTTGTGAAAAACGGCTCGCCGATGCCGAGCGTTACCGGCTTGTCGCCGGTAGGGGCGGCCGAGAGACGCTTGAGGTCTTTCTTCAGGTGTTGCTGAACGTTCGCAAGTGAGCTGGTCACGGCGGCCGGCTGATGTTCGGCGTCCAGCACCCGCACGACGGCGCCGAGCTGGGTTGCGACGTCCCGCGTGCTCAGCTGCAACGTGTAGGTGGAGCCGAGCGGCCCGTGGCCGGCCCGCACCTGCTTCTGAGTCTGGTGCGCCAGAGGCGCATTCATCAGGCTCAGAAGCCGGTGGTTCTGCGTGAAGCAGATGCCAAACGCGGCGGCGATGACCAGCAACGAGACGATCAGCCGCGTCCGCAGCTCATCGAGGTGATCGACTGCGCTGACGCGTGAGTCGTGACGCAGCGGCCTGACCGTGGCCAGCCGGAAAGCGCTTGACATCTGCATGGCGTGTCCTGTCCTTTGCGCTGGACGAGGCGTCTACGCGACGGGGTTCACGGGCACTGAGGCGGGTGTTGCCGTCTCGTGCTTCGTGATCTCATCAGCGACGACTGATGCGTGAGCAGCGTTCAAGCGCGCCTCTACGCCGCCATCGGCGCTGATCGCTTCTTTGAAGCCGCGAAGGCCCTCTCCCATCGACTTGCCCATCTCCGGCAGGCGCTTCGCGCCGAACACGAGCAACAGCAGGACGAGTACGAAAGCGATGTGAATTGGGTTGTCTAGTCCAAGCATGACTTCTCCGATCGTTGTATCTGCAGGCTGCTGGTATTACGGATCGGAGCCGGAGTTGGATCACTGAGATCTTCAGTTCACGGTCGGCCGGTGTCGGCGGGGCGTTTTCTGCGGTGGCTGCGACCGCTGTGGTTACGGCGATGTTTGGCGGCGGCGCGGCGGCGAGCCAGCGCGGCATTGGCCCGACGGCGACGTGACCCCCCTTGGCAGGACGCCTCAAGCTGAACCTCCGCAGCCGGCTGTTGCCGTGTCCGACGCGTGCGCGCCCATACCATCGCGAGCGCTGGCGAGGCGCGCCAGCGCTGCGATGGCATGAGCACCGCCGGGGTGTCGTGAACCCGACGGTTCTGCGGCTCCGGGCACAGCAGCAGCAGGGATGAAGTGGGGATTGGATGGATCATGCTGAGACTCCTAGGCTGTGGGCCGCGCGTATGCAACCGGTTGCAAAGCTTGGAAGAAGAAAGCTCGGTGGTTCATGCCGAGCGCCGAACCACGAGTTCGGCCGGGATCGAGACCTTGGCCACAGCACCGCTGCCCAGCGTCTGCACGACCGACTCGGCAAGCAGCCGGCCGGCCAGCCGCCCGCTCTGGCGGATCGTCGTCAGTGGGGGGTCACAGTGCTCGGCGATCGCCACGTCGTCATAGCCGACCACGGCAACGTCTTCGGGCACCCGGCGGCCACGCGAGCGCAGCAGTTCGATTGCCGCGATCGCCATCATGTCGCTGCTGACAAAGGCGCCGTCGAGCTGCGGATCAGTGTCGAGCAGGGCGCCGATCGAAGCCGCCGCCGATGTTGGCGACCAGTCCCCAAAGACGACCCGCTCGGGGGCGACCTCAAGCCCGGCTTCCTGCAGTGCCGCGGCGTAGCCCCGGTAGCGCTCGTCAACCTCGGCCTCTCCGGCCTTGGCCCCGACGAAGGCGATGTGGCGGCGCCCGGCGCGAATCATGTGCTCGGTAGCCAGCTTGCCGCCCGTGAAGTTGTCGCCGCTGACCGACCCATAGTTCTGCTGCGCGGGCTCGACGCCCCAGACCACAAATGGCGTCCCACTCGCAACGAGCGTCTTGAGGTGGCGCTTGGCGCAGTGGGAGCCGAGCACCACGAAGCCATCTACGCGTCCAGACCCGTGGTAGCGATTGACCCAGTCAGAGTCGGCCAGCGAGGCCTGGATCAACAGCAGGTCGTAACCGGCGGTGTGCAGGGCCGTCGAGAGGCCGCTGATGATCTCGAGCATGAACGCATCGGTCAGCGTCGGGTCGGATGGGGTCTCGTGGGTCACCAGCGCGATCACCTTGCTCTGGCCGAGGCTCAGCCTGCGCGCCGGCTCGTGCATCTCGAAGCGGCGCTCGCGTGCGATCGTGCGGATCCGTTCCTTGGTGGCGACGCTGATCAGCGGGCTGTCGTTCAGCGCGCGTGAAACCGTCGACTTCGAGACCCCTGCCTCGAGCGCAATGTCAGCGATCGTGTCTGTGCCGTTCATTCTTACCATGCAACCGGTTGCATAATAACCGGTTGCAATGTCGGCACCCAGACTGCACCCATAGCTTTCTCTTATGGCAGTAGAAAGAACTCGGTCTTTGACTAATGAATGATCGGCGCCGATCATATGTTCAGCAGCACCTCTCCCTCACCATCGACTGAAAGCAGCCGACCCGATGTCCTCAACTCCCCTCACTCACAGCCAGATCACCGAAGACGACGCACGCGACCTGATCGCGATGTTCGACCGGGCGCGCACGCCGGAGCAGTTCCGTCACGCGATGCGTATTGCAAAGATGCGTGAGCGCAGCCACAAGGCATCGTTGCGCGGCGCCAACAAGGGCCGTAGTCGCGGTATCGCCGGAATCCTTTCGGCTCTCCCGAAGCTCCGCGCGTAGTAACAGACAGCAGTACCTCTTCTCCTGAGTAGATCTCTCTCCCTCTCCTCAGTTAGAACCCCGGGGCTCAGCCGCCAGCGGCTGAGCCCCGGTCTTGTTTCTGGGGCAGTGCGCGCCGCAACAGCCGCACGACGGTTAGGCGCTCTTGCTCGTCGAGCGCCGCCAGCAGTTCATCCATGATCTGTTCGCTGTCAGATGTCGCCGTTAACACCAGTTGCCGCCCGGCAGGGGTGATCTCGACGAGCTTGCGTCGCCGGTCGCTGGGATCGAGTTCGCGCTCGACAAGCCCGCGTTCAAGCAGGTCCTCGAGGATTGCGACGATGTCAGTTGGATGGATCGCCAGGCTCTGAGCTACGGCGCCTTGCGACTGACCGGAGCGTTCGGCGAGCGCACCCAGAACCGCGAGGTGCCCGAGTCGCAGTCCCTCGGGCAGCGCCTGCGCCATGCGCGAGCGCGCGTCGCGCCCGAGCAGCGAGAGCGCGTAGGTCGGCATCTGAAGCAGCGGCGTCGGCGGATTCAGGGGACGCGGCATCTGCGCCATGCTAGGCCAATGATTGGGCGTGACCAACTAAAGAGCTCTTCGGTAGTTGCCACGATGCCGGGAGGTCGCCCGACTCCGGCGCTGAAGCAATCGGCGGTGCAAATACCGCTGCACGCCGCATAACGCTCGGCTACGGCTACACTATGCTGCGTAGCGCTGGGCGTCCGCTCAGCCGAAAAGCAGTGCCCCGCGTTTCCGCAGTTGTTGCCTAGCACCCTCCGCGTTTCCGCAGTGCACATATTTCCCGGAGGGAAAAAACTAATGGCTACAGGAACCGTCAAGTGGTTCAGCGANNACCGTCAAGTGGTTCAACGACGATAAGGGTTACGGCTTCATCACTCCTGATGACTCCGGCAAGGACCTCTTCGTCCATCACAACGCCATCCAGGGCAGCGGCTTCAAGTCACTGGCCGAGGGCGCGAAGGTCAGCTACGANNCCTGAGCAGCCCCGCCCCTTTTCTGTTCCTAGCTTCCGGGCTAGGCGTTTCCCGCCGCCAGGCGCATGATTGACGTGGCGGCGGTCCACCCCAACAGGGAGTGATTCATGGCTTCAGGCGGCAAAAAGAAAACGACGATGGCGAAGCTCAACCGCGAGAGCAAGCTCCGCGAGCGTCGCACCGACAAGGCTGCACGCAAGGACGCTCGCAAGCACGCCGCGGCCTTCCCCGAGCTGTACCCAGAGCCGGCGGCTGACGGCGAGACATCCGAGAGCCCAGAGACGCTGGAACTCTCAGCGCAGCAAGCGGACTGAGCGGCTCGCGCATTCCGTCCTGCAGGCCATGCCGTGCATGGTCTGCGACCGGTTCGGATCAGGAGAGTCCGATTTGAACCTCTGATACCTCCGTTCACGCCTCCACCTCCAGGTGGAGCGCGGGTGGAGATGAGCGAAGCACAGGTTCAACCCCCACGCCGATGACGGCACTCGCGCGGCGCCGTAGCTTGGCGGTATGAGCACGAACCGACCTCGCTCGGCATCCGCAGACCGCGGTGCCGGCAAGACCACGACCGTCGAGATTCTCGAGGGCTTCCGTCGCGCCACCGCCGGGGAGATCTCGGTGTTCGGCAGCGACCCCTGTCACGCACCAACAAGCGCGCGTGAACGGATCGGCATCGTTCTGCAGGAAGGCTGCCGCCGAGCCGGGATTGACGGTCCTTCAGTGCTGGCGTTCTATGCCGGCTACTACCGCGCACCGCGCCCGTGGACGAGACGCTTGCGCGGGTCGGTGACCCTGAGCTGATGCTCCTCGACGAGCCCACGCTGGAATCGGTGTGCTCTCACCTTAAAACCAGAGACCAATAGGAGAAGAACCATGTTCTTTCTAGTCAAGTATCTGATCCGTGCATGGCGGCGCAATCAGGCCAAGCGCCAGGCGCACAGCTAACAAGCGAAAAAGCAGCGCCCGTCAGTGAGCCACGCAAGGTCGCGTCTAAGCGCGATGGGCGGCTGCCAAGCAGCCGCCCATCGTGCGGCTACCGCCAGGCTTCTATGCAGCGACCGGCGCCAGTAGCGCATCGATCTGGCTCAGCGCCCCGACCATGCCCTCCTGCATGCCCATCGCCAGCATCTTTTCCATCTGCTCGAGATCGGTGAATCTGGTGACCACGGTCATCTGCGTACCGCCATCTAGGTCCGCGAAGATCACCTCACCGGCCATCGGCTCGACGCCGGGGACCGGCTCGCCGTCGTCTCCGGCGAGGCCGTTCGCGAACTGGATTGCGTGTGGGTAGTCGAGCGAGTCGATCCGCCACCAGCCGCGCGGGGTCTCGCCGGCGGGGCCGGTCATGTGGTAGCGCGACTGGCCCCCGACAACGAAGTCGTGCCGGGTGAAGGTTGCCGGGTAGGTCGGGGGTCCCCACCAGCGCTCGAGCTTGCGCGGGTCCTCCCAGACTCCCCAGACCTGGTCGGGGCTCGCCTCGAATTGCGTGACCACGGTCATCGTCAGCGTGTCCGGGTCCTTGGTGGTGCTGAGAACTGTCATTGTCTGCTCCCTTCGTCGTCGGCGAGGATGTCGGCGATGCGCATGGCGCGGCCGTGCCAGAGCTGCTCGTACTGCTCGAACAGCGACATCGCCTTGCGCAGCGTTTCCAGGCGGGCGGCGACCAGCTGCTCACGCCCGCGGGGTTGCTTGCTGACAAGCCCCGCGCGCTCGAGCACGGCCACGTGCTTCTGCACGGCCGCGAAGCTCATCTGATATCGGCGCGCAAGTGCCGACACTGACTGCTCCTCGCTGATCGCGCGGGCGAGAATGTCCCGCCGCGTCGCGGCCGCGAGCGCTTGGAAGATGCGATCAGTTTCGTCCTCTGAGAGATAACCTACAACCATATGGGGGAAGTATCCCTTCAAGACACGTAGGCTTTTTCGCCTGTTTGCTGCGCTGAGCGGATAGCGTCCGCTTCATGACGCCACCTAAGAGCCTCGCGCTCACCCGCATCGCAGAAATCCTTGATCGAGCGAACAGTGCGGCTTCTGAGTTCCAGGAAGCTGAGGGTCAGATCACGCCGATCAATGACAGCCTGGACGCCGCCGCAAACGCCGCCGTTAGAGCACAGAACGTGCTCATCCAGGTTCAGTCTCTCCAGATCCCCGCCTTGCGAGAGATCGTCGGAGTGCTGGCCCGAGACATTGACGAACTTAGGCAAGGTATTGCCTCCTATTCGAATTGACGCTCGATATTTCTGAGTGCATTAGTGCCTCCGCTCGGCGCATTTTGTACGCAATATCCTGATTACGTGAATGAGCATCTGCCGGATATTGCATCTGCCGGGCAGATGTGATATCATCTGCAGAGATGCGATACCTAGTCAAAATCCCCCAAGCCACACGNNCAGAAATTTTGGGCTCGCCAAACGCGGATGCTGCCGCAGCCGCGCGAGTAAACGAGCTGCAGGCGATCATGCGAGCGGTCGATGCGGAGCGCAGTAAATGGCTTCGTGTACAGGAGACGGCGAAGCTCTTCCCGAGCGACGAGACACAGGACGCCGCCGTAGAGCCCCCAGTAGCGCAGAACGGGTCAGTCGTGCCGGAAACCCCGGACATGCAAAGCCCAGCGCAGCCGTCCGTGCAGCCGGAGCGCCGCACCTACAAGAGCCTACGCGAATATCCGCCCATGTTGGCTGCGCTCTTCGATGAAGAATCCCGGCGGATCTGGCGCACGGGAGAGCTGCTGGAAACCCTCGCTGATCGTGGGCTGATTGATCGAAACGATCCAAACGAACCTAATCGCGTTAGCCGCGCCCTCAAGAAGCTCACCGACGACGAGTACATCGTCGTCGTCAAGAAGGGCCAATACCTACGTGCATCCCCGGTTACGGATTACACGCTCGCCGGGGATCTTGGGTTCCCGGTCCCCGACACTCTTGCCCTCGATACCGACGCTGGCCCATGAGAAGAAGCCAAGTCGGCAGCCCTTTAGCGCTCGTCCCGAAGGCGGCTCGACCGNNAAAGAACCCCGGTGCCCACGCTGTCCTAGCTAGACATACCGCGTGGGCACCGGGAACGGGCCCTAAAACCGGGGCTACTCGCTGGTGCGGCGGGGGGACCTTAGAAGCGCCCCGCTGGGTTCGATCCCCAGTAGCTCCATGTACTACCCCACCACTGTACTACCCCAATTTAATGGCGTCAAGACACGTACTGGCGATGCAACAAAAGAAACAGCCGAAGACGCGCGTCCCGAAGAACACNNGAGAAGAAACAGGACCCGGACTACTCGCGCGGAGACTTGGCGCGAGCCTTGGAGCGCGCTACGCAGCGGCTAGACGATCCTTCTGAGCACGATCCAGGATCGTCCAGAACATAGGGTCCGAGTCCTTCCGGTGGTTGTAACGGAAGGCGTACTCGTTCAGGTAGTGCGGCAGGTACTTGGCGCTGATGTTGTGGTGCGCACCGCGCACGCTGTTCTTGAACTGCGCGAAGAACCCCTCGATGGTGTTCGTCGTCGCGCCATCAGCGGTCACGTAGATCTTCTGCGAGTGGTTCACGCGACGGTGGCCCTTGTACTCACGACCGATGCCGACGTATAGCTTGAAGTCATCGGTGAAGATCATCGAGGACGGCAATACGAACTCGCGGATCTTGCCCTGCAACGTGGGCTTCGTGCGATCCGGGACCACCGTAGCGCGCACGCGCCCGCCCTTCTCGACCGCAGCGAACACAATGGTCTTGTTATCGCGGACCCAGTTGCTCGCGGCCTGGCGCGGGTACTTCGCCTGCGCGAACTTCCGCGAGTCGGCCGCGCGCGGCTTGCCACCGATGAACGTCTCATCGACCTCAACGTCGCCTTCGAGCGGTTCATCCTCACCGAGCAACGTGCGGATCTGCTTCATCATCCGCCATGCCGTCTTGTACGTAACGCCAATCTCGCGCTCCAGCTGCTTTGCGCTGATGCCGCACTTTGACGATGAGATTAGGTAGATCGCCCAGAACCATAGTTGGAGGCTCGTGGTGCTCTTGTGGAAGATGGTGCCTGCGGTCGGGTAAACGTGGTGCCCGCAGTGCTGGCAGGAGTAAGCCGAGCGGCCGTTGATCCGGTGGAACTTCGTCCCGCTCGCGCCGTTGTTGTTGCTCTTGCAATCAGCGTTCGGGCACGCCGTACCGTCCGCGTAGAACTTCTCCTTGAGATAGTCCAAGCAGGCGTCCGAGTCCGGGAACTGACGTAGGAACTCGGTGTACGTCATGCGGCTATGGCTACTACGCTGCCGCTCAACCGATATGCGTTCTTTGGCACTCACAACACGTAGGGTAACTCACGGCGTACGTGTTGTCAAGGGATACTTCCCCCATATGGT
>PLES01000095.1 GCA_003137075.1 Solirubrobacterales bacterium | reverse complement strand
TCCTCGGGCGAGAAGACTTCGATATCCCATGAGTCAAGTGATAGACCCAGTCAGGGACAGATCTGGGACATTCTCTGCACGTCGCGGCGGACTAACTTTCCGTAAATCGCCGTCTTTGCTGGCGGTTCGAAGCGCCCCCGGCAGGACTCGAACCTGCGACCTACGGATTAGAAGTCCGTTGCTCTATCCAGCTGAGCTACGAGGGCAGTGGTGGACAGCATTGTCCCGCAAGCGCGCGACGTTTTTGTAACCGCAGCTGCGTCTCAGATCGCGCTGGTGCCCTCGCGGCCGTAGTTGTCCTTCAGCCGGACAACGTCGTCCAGAAACGGCGTTGAGGCCTCGAGCACGTCTGAGTCCTCAAGTGCCTCGATCGTGTGAATTACTCCCGGAGCGTTGTGCCAGGAATCGCCAACGGTCACCGGGCGCTCGGTCAGCGTGTCCTCAGACTCACCCTGGACCAAGAGCAGGCTGCCGGAGAGCACGTACGAGGTCTCATCCTTCTGCTCGTGAAACTGCAGTGAGAGCCGCTGGCCCTTGTTGACGTGGAGAATCTTGCCGACGTACTGCTCGGTTACAGCCCACCAGATCTCGTAGCCCCAGGGCTTCTCGACTCGCCGGGGCGGCGTGTGTTCAGTTTCGGTCATTAGCGCAATCCTGCCATTTAGACGCCCGGGAGACCACACCGAGGCGAAAAGAGTGCTTAAAGCGAGAGCGCCCCGGAACCGGCGGGATATGAGGCCGGGACTCGAGGCGCACTCTGAGGGAGGAGAGGGTGCTGCGCTGCAGATAGTGCAACAGGAACGCCAAGAAGTCCAAGACGGGATTTTACAAAGACATATAAGCTTGCCTTATGGAACTTCGCCAGCTCCGATATTTGGTCGCGCTCGCCGAGGAACAGAGCTTTACGCGAGCGGCTCAGCGCGAACACATCGCACAACCCGCACTCTCGCAGCAGATCCAGAAGCTGGAGCAGGAGGTCGGGCTATCACTGGTTGAACGCACCACCCGTCGCGTCTCGATCACGGACGCCGGCGAGATGCTCGTCGCGCGCGCACGCCGCATCCTCGCCGAACTCGACTCAGCACACGAAGAGCTGCAGAGCGTGCGAGGCATTCTCAGCGGCCGCGTCACAGTCGGATCGATGCACACGATGGGTCCGATTGACATCTCGCTCGTGCTCGCTGAGTTCCACGAGCGTCACCCCGACGTCGAACTCACCGTGCGGGAGGACTACAGCGATTCTCTCGCAGAGATGCTGCGCGTCGATGAGATCGACCTCGCTTTCCTCTCGGTGACCGAGCGCATCGAGAGCACCGGCCTCGCGCTGCATCAGCTGATCTCCGAGGAGCTCGTCGTACTGCTACCCCCGAATCACAGGCTCGCCGACCGTGAATCGATCAAGATGCTCGAACTGGCCGGGGAGCAGTTCATCAGCTTCCGTGAGGGCTCCCGCCTGCGCGAGTTGCTGATGGGAGCCGCCACCGACGTGGGCTTCACTCCGGACATCCGGCTCGAATCGAACGAGAGCCGCAGGATCCGGGCGCTGGTGTCGCGCGGGCTCGGAGTCGCGATCCTGCCGAGTTCGGATCAGCACTCGAGTAGTTCCGAGGTCGCCGTCGCGCACCTCACGAACCCGAGCCTCGCACGCGACATCACGCTCGCCTGGCGCGCTGACCGTCGTCACCCACCGGCGGTCGCAGAGTTTCTGGCGATGGCCCGTGAGACCTTCTCCGACGTCAGCAACTGACCGGCTGCCGGGCCCGCGCCCGGATCGCTGATCATTCAGCTATGCCCGAAGGCGACACGATCCTGCGCGCCAGGAACCGGCTCGCCGAAGCGCTGCTCGGCCAGACGATTGCCGTGGCCGCGCCAAGCCCCCGCGGCCGCTCAACCGGAGTGGAGCGTTTGGACGGCATGGTGCTCGACCGGATCGAGACACACGGCAAGAACCTGATGCTGTTCTTCGGCGACCGCGTGCTCCACAGCCACCTTGGTATGAGCGGCAGCTGGCAGATCTATCAGCACGGCGCCCGCTGGCGCCGTGCACGCAGTTCGGCGTGGGCCGTGCTCGGCACCGAGCAGCACGAGGCCGTCGAGTTCGGCGGGCCGACACTGCGTGTGCTCCCTGTCACCCGGCTGGGGCTCGATCCGCAGCTGAGCCGGCTTGGCCCAGACATCCTTGGCCCCGGCTTCGACGCGGACGCGGTGGTGAGCACACTGCGACGCGCAGACCAGCAACGCACGCTCGGAGAGACGGTCTTGGATCAGCGTCTGGTCGCGGGTATTGGCAACATCTTCAAATGCGAGGCCTGTTTTGCCACTCGACTGAGTCCCTGGCGCACGGCCGCACAGGTGACCGATGAGGAGCTGCGAGCCGTTCTGATCGCCGCCCGCGGGCAGATGCTCGACGCCGTTCTGAGAGGCCGCCCAGCCTTCGCCGTCTACAACCATCGCGGCCCCTGCACCCGCTGTGGCGGCCAGGTGTCCTCACGCGGACAGGGCGATGCTAACCGTACGACCTGGTGGTGCGAGCACTGTCAGAGCTGAGACCGGCAAACTCAGCGAGCTTCTACGAGCTCCGCGGCCAGCTCTGCCGGCTCGATGTCATTCATCCGGTCGACATCCCCGAGCTCTGGGAACAGCCGGATCCAGCCGACCGCGATCGCGATCGTCATGCAGCCACCGCCCACAACGGCCGGCACCGTTCCGACGAGCGACGCCGACAGCCCGGACTCGAACGCCCCGAGTTGGTTTGAAGCCGAGACGAAGACCATCTCAACCGCGCCGACGCGGCCACGTAACGCATCCGGAGTCGCGAGTGCCGAGGTCGTCGAACGGATGTTCATCGAGAAGAGGTCGACGAAGCCGCTGATCACGAGTACAACGAACGACAGCGCGAAGTTGTGGGAGAGGCCGAACACAATCATGCAGGCGCCAAAGCTGCCCACCACAGTCAACAGCAGCCGCCCGGCGTGCCGTGTGATCGGGCGCCTGGTCAGGCAGACCGCGCCGATCAGCGCTCCGATCGCGGGGCCGGCACGCAAGACGCCCAGGCCCGTGGCTCCGACGTGCAGGATGTGGTCAGCGAAGATCGGGAGCAGCGCGACCGCGCCACCGAAGAGCACCGCGAACAGGTCGAGCAGGATCGCTCCAAGCACGATCGGGGTGCGGCGTAGGAACCGTAGGCCCTCCAGCACCGACCGCATGCTCGCGGCCTGACGTGGCGGCGGAATGCTGGCACCCTCGTGAACCAAGCCCGGTCCGATCGAGAACGCTGCCAGCGTGGCGAAGACACACGACGCTGCGGCGATCAGGTAGACCGCTGAGGGCGAGAAGCCATAGACCAGGCCGCCGAGCGCTGGCCCGATCACCTGAGCGCCCTGCCCGGCGAAGGAGCGCAGTGTCATCGCGTTCGGGATCAGCTCGCGCTCGACCAACGTCGGCGGCATCGCTCGGGCAGCCGGCTGCCCGAGCGCCATCGTCGCGCCTGCTCCTACCGCGAAGGCCAGATAAGGAAGCACTGCATGCACGCCCGCCGCGGTGATGGCGGCGAGCCCTATGCAGACACAGGTGCCCAGCATCGTCGCCCCCGCCAGCACGTACTTGCGAGGGAAGCGGTCGGCGAGGTGCCCAGACGGGAGCGCGAGCACAAACAGCGGCACGAACTCGGCCAGACCAATCCAACCGAGGTCCAAGGCACTGCGCTGGTGCGAGTAGACCGACCAACCGATGATCACGTCGGTCATCTGCAGCGCAAGGCTCATCCCGAACGTCGCGCAGAACCACCTCCGGAAGTCACGCACCTCCAGCGCTGCGCCAAATCGCCTCATCAGAGACAGAAGCTAGCGACACAGCCACCGCACCATGGCTCGGCACTCGCTGCCTGCCCGAGGACCGATCTGTGAACATCGCCGAACAGCCGGAACCGTTCATCACAGACATCGACCCGGCGATTGGATGAGTACCTCGACGGGCTGATCCCGTCCCAGGACACTGTGCTGCACGAACTTGGCCCGAGTGCTGCTGCGTTTATGGATTGCCGGTATCCAATGCGGCCCGATGCAGGGCGTTCAGCTGATCGACGATCTGCTGCTCTCTCCGGCCAACTCCGGCAAGGCCGCGTTGAATCGCGAATGAGTAGGTTGCCGAACCGTCGGTCCGCTCGATGACGCAGACGGCTGACATCAGGCCATGCTGGCCAAGGGCGGTTGGTGGCGGGTCCTTCGGGAGTCGAGATCTGGAACCCGGTCAGCAAGGTCCGCCTGCGGTGGAACGAGATCGCTCAGTTCAAGCCGTCTGTGCCTGCATGAGTAGATCCTTTGAACCCATAGCCGCAACCGGAGTCCGGACCTAGTGACGGTCGACGCCAGCCTAGGGCGGTTATACCAGCCCCCCCAGGCGGCCGCCGGCTATATGGGGGCGCCGGATCCAGACGCCGACGCTAACGAGCACAACTCCTACCGCAGCCACTCGCGGAGGCGGAACGTCGCGTTTGGGTCGCCCAGGCCGGCACAACTGCGACTCATCGACTCAGAGCAACACACAGGTAGGAGTTGTGCACCTCTAGCCGATGAAGGCGGTCATTCGGATTGATACGAGGAGACCGGGGATCTCGGCGCCGAGCTTCGCGGCGTAGCGAGTTGGCGGGTCAATCGGGAACCAGCTCGCGTACTCCTCGTTCATTCCATCGAAATCAGCCGGATCGGTGAGTAGTACCCCCACTTCGACCACGTCCACCAACGTTGCCCCGGCCTCATGCAGCACCGCTTGGCAGTTGCTCAACGCCTGTCGCGTCTGCTCCTGAATGGTTGGGCCGGCGAGCTTCCCGGTACTCACGTCGATACCAACCAGACCCGAGACGTAAATGTGTTGTCCCGCCCTGACCGCCTGGCTGAAGAGCGGCGAACTGGGAGCGTCGGACGTCTTGATGATCTCTCGCATACGGGCAAGCTAACCGACGCGACCGTCGAGTCAACCTGCGGTCGGATTGATCGAGATTCGGTCGCTGTGTGCAGGCCGGACGAGCCGTCCGCAAGGGATGGGGCTTGTAGGCGGCAAGGTCGCGCAGCAGAAGGTGGGACACTTCCACTTGTGATCGCGGATCAGACGGAGACCATCGAAGCCCTGCACGACGGTCGACTGGACGGGTTCATGCCGGTCGAGCTGCCCGCTCACGCGATGAACCCGGAGCCGCTGCACGCATGAGCACACTCGAGGGCATCATGACGGCCTTGGTTGTAGCGGTTTCGTTCATCGGTATCGCCGTGGTGGCCCTGGTGCGCCGCGCGGCCCGTCGGACCGATCTGGACCCAAGGTACGACGACCCCGCCAACCGATAGCGCCAGGCAGTACGACCCCACAAGCCGATGAGCACAGATCCGTCGATCAGAGAGGCGCCGCTCGGCGATCTCCGTGGCACGGCAGCTCGGCCATCAGGCGAGCTCAAGCCGTGACTGCGCATCACGGCCGGTGACTTATGGAGATGACACTGCTAACCGAGCGTCACGACAGCTCGGTTAGCAGGCTCTCATCAGCTATCGGGGCGCCCGGGTTCGAACCGGGGACCTCCTGCTCNNCTGCTCCCAAAGCAGGCGCGCTACCAGGCTGCGCCACGCCCCGTTGCCGCTGCAAGTGTAAGAGGCTGGCCGAAAACCGTCGTGAAGCGGGGGTGCAAACTCAGGCCAACAGGCAAAACGGTAGCCTCAGGCGTATGGCCGATGTCCAACCGCTGAAGGCGCTGCACTACAACCTTGAGAAGACCGGTGACCTGCAATTGGTCGTCTCGCCGCCGTACGACGTGATCGACGCTGAGATGCGCAGGCGGCTCGAATCGCAGTCGCCGTACAACGTTGTGCGAGTCGATATTCCGGTCACCGAAGACGGCAGCGACGTCTACGCCCACGCCGCCAAGCTGCTCGAGGGCTGGCAGGCAGACGGCGCTGTGGTGAAGGACAGCGAGCCCGCCATCTGGCCATTGGAGCAGGACTACATCGGCCCGGACGGCCGCTCGCGCACGCGCCGTGGATTCCTGGCACGTGTGCGTGTTGAGGAGTATGGCCCCGGGCGAATCCGTCCTCATGAGCGCACTCATCCCGGCCCCAAAGAGGATCGCCTGCGCCTGACGCGAGCGACGAAGGCCAACCTTTCGCCGATCTTTGCGCTCTACTCCGACCCGCAGCAGCTGGCTTGGGCAGCGCTCGCGTCAGCCATGGACGAGCAGCCGTGGGCTCAGACCGTCGACCCTGACGGCACCGTCAACCGCCTCTGGCGCGTCAGCGACCCCGAGGCGATAGCGCAGGTCCAGGCGGCGGCGGCCGGTGCTGAACTACTGATCGCTGACGGCCACCATCGCTTTGAGACCGCCCGCGTCTACGCGGACGAGGTCGGTGGCGAGGGCGGGCATCGTTACGTGCTGATGTGCCTGGTCGCGCTTGAGGACCCTGGCCTCACCGTCTTCCCCACGCACCGTCTGCTGAGTGATCTCACGGCGGAGAAGCGCGAGGCGCTGCGCACGGTGATCGAACGGGACTTTGACGTGACGGCGCTGGACAGCGTTGAGGCGTTACCACCGGCTGCGAATGACCGGCTTGAGCTCGGCTACATCGACGCGCACCACAAGCGTCCGCTGCGCCTGACCTTGAAGGACACCGCCGTCGTGGATGCCGCGCTCCCAGGCCGCTCGGAGCCGTATCGCCGGCTCGACACAGCCGTCACCGAAGCGCTGCTGCTGAAGGGCGCCCTCGGCATGACTGACGACCAGATCGACCACTTCGAGGGTCTCTGGTACGCCCGTGATGACGCCCAGGCGATCAACGCCGTACTGAGCGGCGAGTACGACGCGGCGCTGTTCATGGCCCCCACCCCGGTCGACCGGGTTCAGGCGGTCGCAGCGTCAGGCGAGAGCATGCCACCGAAGTCGACGTACTTCGTGCCCAAGGTCCCGACCGGCCTGCTGTTCAACCCACTCGAGCCGTAGCCAGGCGACGAAGCGATGAAGGCAACGGCCCAACGGTCCGCCGGTCACACGTTCACGCATCTGGTCAGCATGCGCGACCACCAGCTGACGGTCGATGAGCCGCAGGAGAAGGGCGGCAACGACGAGGGTCCGAGCCCGCAGGAGCTGCTTGCCGCGAGCCTCGCGACATGTACGGCGATCACGATCGAGATGTACGCACAGCGCAAGGGCTGGGACGTCGGCGAGATTGAGGTCGCAGTCGAGTACACACCGGCCGAGCACGGCGGCCCGACCAAGTTCTCCCTTGACCTGCGTCTGCCCGCGACGTGTACCGATGAGCAGCGTGAGCGCCTGCAGCTGATAGCCGCGAAATGTCCAGTGCATCGCACGCTTGAGGGTGACGTGGTGTTTGAGGATCGCATCACGATCGGTAAGGCTGGCGCCACCCCCTGAGCAGGGGCCACTCGGGAGACTTCAGGACGGGAGACGCACCTATAGTCCGGTGTGTGGACCAATTGACGATGCTGAACGGCGTGCTGCTGACGCCCGAGACGGCCGGCGAGCTGGAAGTCCGCAGCACGACCGCCGCGGCCGTGCTGGTGCCGCTCTATGTGCGCGACGGAGAGCTGCACGCCGTCTTCACGGAGCGACGCCACGACCTGCCGCGCCACGCCGGCGAGATCTCGTTTCCGGGCGGTCGCCGCGACCCCGAGGACGCCACGCTGACGATCACGGCACTGCGCGAGGCGCACGAGGAGATCGGACTCGACCCTGACACGGTCGAGATCCTGGGCGCGCTGCAGCCGACCCCGACGATCGCGACGGGATACGCGATCTACCCCTTCGTCGGCCTGATCGGGGCCGACCAGACCTGGACCCCCAGCGCCGGCGAGGTGGCCGCGGTAATCGAACTGTCGCTGAGCGACGTGGCAGCGGGCTACGCACGGCGCCGGCTGACGCGACGCGGCGTTGCGGTGCGCACCGACACCTACGCCGTCGACGGACATGTGATCTGGGGCGCTACCGCCCGCATAGTCGCGGACCTGCTTGACCGCGCCGCGATCGGCTCCGCATCGGCCTCGCACAGCCCGGCGTCTGGCCTCGCCCGGCGCGGCTAGTCAGCTTCGAACTCCTCGATCGCGTCGGCGAGCGACCGTTCTGTTAGGCCGCGAGCGCGTCTGCGCGCGTTGGTCGCGGCAAGCAGCTCCTGCAGATCTTGCTCCTCGAGCCCAGCGGCCGTGGCCGCAAAACGCAACTCTGGCCCCTTCCCGAAGTCACTGAGCGGTTTGCCGGCATTGGCCTTGGCGGAGAGCACCGCAGCGCCCACAGCCACCGCCACGACAACGATCACAACGACGGCGAACGGATCCACCGCGCGTCCCCGCTAGAGCTGGCCGCCGCCCGTGGCGGACGACACTGGCGGCCCGGTCGTAGTCGTCGTGGTCTGCGTCGTCGCGGAACCCGCGCTCGTGTCCCCAGCGCTTGAGTCGCCGCTGCTGGAGTCACCGCTGGTGGAGGGCGATGTGTCCGTGTTGGTACCGGTCGACGTGCTCGAGTTGTTACTGGTCGTCGTCACCGTGGCGCCACCCGTGGTCGGAACCGTCAACGGTGGCGCCCCCTGAGTGTTGGTCCCGGCGGAGCTGCTGCCGCTACCGCAGGCAGCAAGCACGATGCCGGCCGCGAAGGCGGCAATCAGAGCGAAGATGCGTGAACGAGTGGGCATGAGGCGAGTTACTCCGCGCCTGATGCTACCGCGCGGCTCAGTGAGCGACTGGATCCATCCGCTCGCCGCACCAGGGACAGTCATCCAGATCCTTCTGGGCGAGCTGATCGCAGTGACCGCAGAAGCGGAGGTTCTCAAGCGCCCAGGGAAGCTCTGAGACAGTCGGCGCGAGCGGCAGCAGCTGTGCCACTGGCTCAAGCCGCTCACCGGTCTCACGGTCGACGTAGACCTTGTCCGGGTCGGCCAGAATGATCACCTCACGCCCCGTCGAGGGAGTGCGCATGCGGTACTTCTGAAGCAACCTCATAGCTCTTCCCCCTGACTAGTGGTGGTGGTCTTCAGGCAGCGAATCGACTTCATGGCGGGTATCACGTATCCAAAGCAGCGTCGAGACCGCGAAGATGATGAACCCGAGCAGTGACCAGACCCACCAGATGGTGGTTCCGATGACTGTCAAAGTGATGCCGATTGCGACCGTCAGCGGCAGGATCGAACCACCCGGAAGGTGGATCTCCTCGCCGGCCGGCGGCACCAGCTCGTCGACCACGTCGACCGCTTCCAGCTGCTCTGGCTCGGCGGTGCTCACGAGTGCAGATAGATCGCGGCGACTACGAAGGTCGCGCCGAACATGAACGCGCACAGCGCGCCGGCGATTAGGCCGGCACGGAGATTCTTACGGGCAAGCTTCTTGTCCATGCCTGGATCGTACCTGTTCTCGTAGACGCTGGTCGAGTCGAACTGACGCCGCTGAGGCGGCTTAGAGCTTCACGTCCAAGACCATGGCGCCGAACAGCAGCGCCAGGTACGCGAGCGAGAAGAGATAGAGCCTCAGGGCGCTGGCGCGGTCCTTACGGCGGTAGAGGCGCACGGCAAGCCAGATGAAAGAGAGGCCCAGTACCAGCGAAGCTGCCAGGTAGAGGCCGCCGAAGACGTGGGCGCAGAAAGGCAGCTGGGTGAGGGCCACCAGCAGCAGCGAGTAGAGCACGATCTGCTGCCGCGTCATCGCCTCCCCACGCACGACCGGAAGCATCGGCACGTTGACCTTCGCGTACTCATCCTTCATCAGCAGGCTCAGCGCCCAGAAGTGTGGCGGCGTCCAGTAGAAGATGATCGCGAACAGATAGACGGCGGTCCAGGAGACCGAGCCTCGCTCAGCCGCCCAGCCGACCAGCGGCGGGATCGCGCCGGCGGCACCACCGATCACGATGTTGTGCCAGGTGCGGCGCTTCAACCAGATCGTGTAGACGCCGACATAGCCGGCAAACCCGCCAAAGGCGAGTGAGGCCGAGAGCACATTGAGCGTCAGGCTCATCAGCACGAACGAGAGCACCGCAAGCGTGATGCCGAACGTCAAGCCGGCGCGCGGCGAGATCCGGCCCGCGGGGATCGGGCGCGAGGCTGTGCGCTCCATCTGCGCGTCGATATCGCGGTCATACCAGTGGTTGACCGCACCGGCACCACCGGCAGAGAGGTAACCGCCGAGACACGCCAGCGCGATCCTGCTCACCGGCGGGTTGCCGGCGATCTCCATCGTCGTGACGGTAGTGAACAACAGCAGCGACTGGACCTTCGGCTTGGTCAGCTCGAAGTAGTCCGCCACCACCTGACGTACACCAGAGACGGGTGCGACCGCCTCAACGGCTGTGAACTCAGAGGTACTCACGACGCGACTACCTTAGCGACGACTCGGTCGGTCTGGCGTCACGAGATCAAGCGCGGCAAGAACGCAGTGAGCGCCGCGTACGAACGTACGCAAGCGAGGACGCCGCATCGCGCCGGTACCGGTGACGTCAGACCCGGGTGAACTGCTCGGAGCCGCCAGTCTTCTGCAGCACGCCGGTTTGCGCTTCGACCTCGAGACGGATATCACGCATCGGCTCAACCGACCGCACGCGCGGTACCGAGTCGAAGTTGTTGACCGGCGGAGGCGAGGTGGTAAACCACTCGAGCGTGTTCCCCTTCCAAGGGTCGGGCCCAGAGATCTTGCCCTTCTTGTAGCTCACCGCGAAGTTGTACATCGACATCAGGATGCCGAGCGCGAGGATGTACGAGCCGATCGAGGAGATCAGGTTGTATGTGGACCACCCCATACCGGGCTGGTAGGTGTAGATCCGTCGCGGCATGCCTGAGAGGCCGAGCGCGTGCTGCACGAAGAAGGTCAGGTTGAAGCCGACGAACGTGACCCAGAACGAGGCCTTGCCGAGGCGCTCGTCACAGAGCCGCCCGGTCATCTTCGGATACCAGTAGTAGGTACCGGCCATGATCGTGAACACGGCGCCGCCCATCAGCACGTAGTGGAAGTGCGCCACCACGAAGTACGTGTCGTTGAGCTGCCAGTCGACCGGGAACACCGCCAGGAAGATTCCGGTGATGCCGCCGATCAGGAAGATGATGATGAAGCCGATCGCCCAGTAGAGCGACGTTGTCATAACCAGTGACCCTCGCCAGAGCGTGGCCGTCCAGTTGAAGATCTTGACGCCTGTCGGTATTCCGATCAGGAACGAGCTCAGCATGAAGAAACCGAGCACCACGATCGGCATCGGTGCGGTGAAGAGGTGGTGGGCCCAGACCAAGGTCGCGAGGAACGCGATCACGATAGTCGAGGCGGCGATCGCCTTGTAGCCGAAGATCGGTTTACGGGAGAAGACCGGTAGGACCTCAGAGATCATGCCGAAGCCAGGCAGGATCATTATGTAAACCTCGGGATGGCCGAAGAACCAGAAGAGGTTCTGCCA
>PLES01000034.1 GCA_003137075.1 Solirubrobacterales bacterium | reverse complement strand
ATCGCTGCGATCTTGCCGGTACCTGCTGCCGAGATCGACTTCAACACCTTCATCGCGTTGAAATTACTCGGGCTCAGCTGCGTCAGCGAGAGCGATGCCGCATGAGCCGTGGCACGGCTGTGAGTCGTCGTAGCGCTAGCGGTTGCACCACCGGCGACTGCGACACCCAATGCGGCAACGGCCGTGGCCGCGACTACTGCCTTGCTTTTAAGCAAGTTCACGTCTACCTCCTCGTCTCTCCTCAGTACAGGGGGCATCGACGCACGGCAAAGCCTTCAGCGATCAGCGCCCCCCTCCTTTGAGGAGACTACACAGCCGAGACGGAAGCTGCCACCCCTTTTGACGCGCACAAACAAAACTCCAACACAAAAGTTGCGAGCGCCAATCAAATTGCTACCGATTGCAATGTCTCGGCGGCTAGATAGAGCGCCTCGAGCGCCCGTGCCTGGCCGATCGCGTCCTCACGACCGAGCAACGGCGTGTGGGCACCGGCGATCGCTTCAGTGAGATCGAGTGCCTCCAGGTAGTAGGAGTCGATCTTCGGCACGGCGATCACTTCGACCTCGTTGCTGCCTTCGCGACGAAGCTCGATACCGGGCACGGCTACATGCCAGGGGTCCGGTACCTGCAGCGTGCCGGTACTGCCGACGACCTCGAGAGCGGCGCGTCCGGGCATCGCCAGCCCGCAGTCAAAGTGAGCTAGAACTCCCGCGCTGAAACGAAGCACGCCGCTGAGTACCACGTCCACCCCATCACCACCGACCACCTGTTCAGCGCAAACGCGCTCAGGTTCGCCGGCCAGGTAACGGAACATACTGACGGGATAACAGCCGACGTCCATCAGACCGCCACCCTCGAGCCCGGCCGCAAGCCGGACATCGGTGGCGACGGCGTTGAAGCTGAAGTGACTGTTGATCAGCCGCAACTCACCGATCGCGCCGGAATCGACCAGCTCTTTGAGCTTTAGCGTCTGTGGGTTGTGGCGATACATGAACGCCTCGCTCAGATGCAAACCCTTCGCCTGAGCAAGGTCGAAGACCTCAGCGACCTCCGCGGGATGCCGTGTCAGCGGCTTTTCACAGAGCACGTGCTTGCCGGCTTCTAGGGCCTTGCGGGTCCAGTCGACATGCATGCCGTTCGGAAGCGAGATGTAGATGACGTCTACCTCGGGGTCGGCAAGCAGCGCCTCGTAGCTGCCGTAAGCCCGTGGGATGTTGCGCGCGCTCGCGTACTGCTCGGCGCGCGTCTGATCGCGGCTCGCGACTGCGAGCGTCGTGGCGCCGTCGACGCCGGCGACACCATCGAGCAGGCGATCGTTGATTCGTGCTGTTGAGAGAACTGCCCAGTTGACCATTACATGCGAACCTACCCAACCTTGAGCTCAAACGTCGCACAAGCCTTCGCGCCCGGACGCGTGAACCTGATCGGTGAACACACCGACTACAACGGTGGACTGGCGCTGCCCTTCGCGATTGGTGCGGGGGTCACGGTCAGCGCGACCGGCCACACTGATCAGCGCGTCGACGTGCACGCCGCGGATCTCAATGAGACGGACAGCTTCGATGCCGGCGCGCCGCCACCAGTCGACGGCTGGCGCGCATTTGCGCGCGGCACCTATGCGGTGCTGGCACAGTCAGGCATCCGGCCGGGCGGCGCCAGCATCGAGATCAGCAGCGACCTGCCCCAGGGCATCGGCGTCTCCTCGTCGGCCGCCCTCAGTCTCGCGCTCTTCATGGCGCTGATTGAGCTCGCCGGAGAGGTCGCACCAGAGCCGGTCGCGCTCGCCCGCCTCTGCCAGAAGGTCGAGCAGGACTGGCGCGGCGCCCAGACCGGGCTGCTCGATCAGCTAGCGTCAGTGCATGGGCAGCTTGGCCAGGCGACGCTGATCGATTTCCAGGACCTCTCGGTCACAGCTGTACCCGTTGAGCTCGACGGGCACCGGCTGCTCGTGATGAACTCGGGTGCGCGCGACCCGGGAGCGCTCGCGGGATACAACCGCCGCCGCAGCGAATGCGAGCAAGCCGCCTCGCGGGTGGGCGCCGAAAACCTGCGGGGCGCGCTCTACCAGGACCTGCACATGCTGCCCGACGTCCTGGCCCGCCGGGCGCGTCACGTGATCGGCGAAAACGGCCGTGTCCTTGAGACCGTGGAAGCGCTCAAACGCAGCGACCTGGACGCAGTCGGCGCGCTCTTGGACGCATCGCATGCGAGCCTGCGGGACAACTTCGAGGTCTCAAACCCGGCGGTTGAGATCGCGGTCCAGGCGTTCAAGGATTCAGGCGCGCTGGGTGCGCGCCTGATGGGCGCCGGTTTCGGCGGCAGCGTGATAGGCCTACTACCCGCGGACGCCGCGCCCCCCAACGGAGCCGTGGAAGTGCGCGCTTCACAGGGCGCACACCTTCTGTGCAAACCCCGTTACGGTGAACCGCATGCCGCAGGATGACGTGCTGGGCGACGCGATCGAGCGCCTCGAATGGACCGAGGACAAGACCGAACGGCCGACCTCCGAACGCACGCGAATAACGCGGCGCACCGCGCTGGCCGGAGGCGCCTCAGGGCTTGCGGCGACGCTGCTCGCCGCTTGCGGCAGCACCGCCGAAGCGACGACCACGAGTACCACTTCTGCGGCGGCCGCGGTCTTCGGTAGCGCCAACCCGCTCAAGTTCGCGGTCGTCAACCACGCAAAGCTCAGCGGTGTCTACCTGCCGACACAGAACGGCGCCGCCGACGCCTGCAGGTTGCTCGGTTGCAGCTTCGCCTGGACCGGCTCGGCGTCCGCGAACGTCGCTGAGATGGTCGGGGCGATCAACACCGCGGTCGCCGCCAAGGTCGACGGGATCGCTACCTCGCTGATCGACGCGACCGCCTTTGACGGGCCGGTGGCGGCCGCGCTCGACGCGCACATCCCCGTGATCTCGTACAGCTCCGACGTGCACGGCAACTCACGTCTTGCATACGTCGGTTCGAACCCGCGCCTGGGTGGACGCGAGATGGGTGAGCGGATCAAGATGCTGCTCCCGTCCGGCGGCACGATCGCTGTGTTCATTGGAGTTCCCGGGGTCACTTCACTTGATAGCCGCATGGCCGGGCTCACAGAGGGGCTCAGCGGCTCGGGGATCACGATCGAGCAGGTCGCGTCCGGGCCTGGCCAATCGCAGGAATCGAAGATCATTGACGCCTTCATCACCGAGCACCCGCATTACCACGGGTTCTTTGCGGTGGACGGCGCCAGCACGGCCGTGGTGGCGCAGGCGATCCAGAGTGGCGGCCTCGCCGCCAAGGGCGTCGTCGGTGGCGGCTATGACCTCACGGCCACCACCCAGCAGCTGCTCGCGTCCGGCGATCTCGAATTCGCGATCGACGAACAGCAATACCTGCAGGGTTTCCTGCCGATCCTCGAGCTTTACCTCTACCGCATGAGCAACGGCCTCGTCGGCCCGGCCGACGTCGACACCGGCGTGCGGTTTGTCGACAAGCATGCGGCGAACGGCTACATCGACAACAAGAGCCGCTTTGAGGGCAGCTCCAGCTCTCCCGGGGTCCAGACCTCCTGAAGCGCCGGTCAGGACGCCGGTGAGCGACTACCAGCGGTTGTGCACGTGCACGCGCAGCAGCCGGTCGTAGATCTCAGCTACGCCGTCAAGCTGCTGCTGCCGCAATCCCGGTAGTGCCGCCGCGGCCGCATTCCCGCGAACCTGCTCAGCGTTGCGCGCGCCCGGAATCACGGTGCTTACGCCGGCCTGATCGATCACCCAGCGCAGCGCGAACTGGGCCAGCGTGACGCCCGGTTCCAGCAGCGCCTTCAGTTCCTCAACCGCTTGCAGCCCGACCTCGAAGGGCACGCCGGAGAAGGTCTCACCGACGTCAAACGCCTCACCGTGGCGGTTGTAGTTGCGGTGATCGTCGGCAGCGAACACGGTGTTCTGGTCGTAGCGGCCGGAGAGCATGCCCGAGGCCAGCGGCACCCGCGCGATGATCCCGACGCCGGCTTCCGCGGCTGCGGGCAGCACCGCTTCCAGCGGCTTGAGCCGGAAGCAGTTGAGGATGATCTGAACGCTTGCGACGTGTGGCCGCGCGATCGCCTTGAGCGCCTGATCACAGGTCTCCACGGAGACGCCGTAGGCACGCAGGCGTCCGTTGTCGACCATGCGATCGAGCGCCTCAAAGACCGCGTCGCTCTCGTAGACACCGTCCGGCGGGCAGTGAAGCTGCACGAGATCCAGCGTCTCGACCCCGAGGTTGATGCGCGAACGGTCGTTCCAGGAGGCGAAGTTCTCGGCCGAGTAGTTCTCCGTCAGCTGCTCGACGCGCCGTCCCATCTTGGTGGCGACGAAGACCTTTGGGTGGCGCCCGTGCAGGGCGCCATTGAACTGCTCACTGCGACCGTCGCCGTAGACGTCAGCAGTGTCGAAGAAGGTGATCCCGGCGTCGACCGCCGCTTCGAGCGTGTCCTGCGCGGAGGCCGGATCGACCGAGCCCCAGTCGGCCCCTAGCTGCCAGGTGCCGAGTCCGACCACGCTGACCTCGCGCCCGAGCCGGGCGATTGCACGCTGCTCCACGGACCTGATTCTGGCATACCGGGAGCCGGCGACGTGTGACCGTTCTGAGCCCTACTCGTGCGGCCCTGCCGTCTGGACGATCCGCACGATCTCCTGCGGATCTGAGCTGAGGTGCAGGCCGTCCACGTCGCTCTGAACGATCCGCTGATCGGCCAGCGCGCGCGCCCGGAGCCAGTCGGTCAAGCCGTCCCACTCCCCTTCGCCGATCAGAATCGCCGGGAAATTGGGCATCGTGCCGGTCTCGATCAAGGTCAGCGCCTCAAACATCTCGTCGAGCGTGCCGAAGCCGCCAGGAGCGAAGACGAAGGCTCTGCCGTAACGCATGAACATCACCTTGCGCGCGAAAAAGTGCCTGAATTGCAGGCCGACATCGACATACCGATTCAGCGCCTGCTCATGCGGCAACTCGATATTGCAGCCGACGGAGACGGCACCGGCGTCGCGGGCGCCACGGTTGGCGGCCTCCATCAAGCCGCCACCGCCACCGGTGATGATCGCGTAGCCGGCCCGCCCCAGCGCGGCTGCCACGTTCCGCGTGAGCGCATAGCTCGGATGCGATTCCGGGGTCCGGGCCGAGCCGAAGATCGTCACCGCCGGACCGATCTTCCCTAGCGCATCGAAACCCATCGCGAACTCCTGCGCGATCGCACGGACGCGGCCCGCATCGGCGGCGCGGTCGGACTCAGGCTCGTCCCCGAGCCAGCTGAGCAACTCCTGATCGAAGGTCACCCCGTCACCGGAGGTCGAGCGCTGAGGCGCCACCGAGTCGCTCATTGCTGTCAGAGTACGTCTCGTGTCGGCGCTAGACCAGGTTGATCTCACCCTCACGTTCTCTGAGAAAGAAGGACTGGAGCGACTCGAGCGTGCGCAACGACGGTTGCTGGCCCTGCGTCTGCAATGTGCCGGCCTGATTGGTGACGGGACCCTCGGCCCGCCGCTCTGCGTGCTGTTTGAGGGTTGGGACGCGTCCGGGAAGGGCGGTGCCATCCGCCGCCTGACGGCGCCGCTCGACCCGCGCCACGTGACCGTCGCGGAGTTCGCCGCGCCGACCGAGCGCGAGAAGCGCCATCACTTCCTCTGGAGGTTCTGGCCGCTGGTCCCTGGCCAGGGCGGGATGGTGGTGCTGGATCGCTCCTGGTACGGCCGCGTAATGGTTGAGCGAGTCGAGGGATTCGCCGCCAAACCCGACTGGAAACGCGCCTACAAGGAGATCGTGAACTTTGAGCGCAGCATCTGCAAAGAGGGGCTGGTGCTCGTCAAATTCTGGATGCAGATCTCGGAGGCCGAGCAGCTGAAGCGGTTTGAGGCCAGGAAGCACGACCCGCTCAAGAGCTGGAAGTTGACCGACGACGACTGGCGCAACCGTGAGAAGCGACCGGCGTATGAACAGGCGCTTGCCGACATGTTGCGAAAGACAGACCGCAAGCGGTCGCCGTGGACGCTGATCTCCGCCGAGAGCAAGGCCTACGCACGCGTGGCCGTAATCGAAGCCGTGGTCACGCAGCTCGAACAGGGCATGCGCGCCGTCGGCCAGGAACCATTGGAAGCCGAACAAGTGCTCTGATGGGCCCCACCGGCCCGAATCGGTACCCCACCGAGCGCGAGGCTCATATCGTGCTCAAAGATGGCTCGACCCTGCACGTGCGGCCGGTCCGCGCCGGCGATCGCGATGCCATCCGGACCTTCCTGGACGCGCTCTCCCCCGAGTCGATTGTCTTCCGCTTCTTTGGGGTTCCCAACCTGGCTTGGGTGCTGAACTGGTCGCTCGATGTCGACTACGCAGACCGCTTCGCGCTGATCGCGGAGACCGGTACGCCGCCGCAGGTGGTCGCCCACGCGGCTTACATCCGCTGCTCGCCAGACCAGGCCGAGGTGGCCTTCATGGTGGCCGACGCCTTCCAAGGCCATGGGATCGCCACGACGCTTCTGGCCCACCTTGCGGAGGTGGCGGCGCGTAACGGGATCGCGACCTTCATCGCCGAGGTGATGCCGACCAACCACCGCATGATCGAGACCTTCCGTGACAGCGGCTTCCCGGTCGAGGTCCGCTCGTCGGCCGACTCGATTGAGATCGAACTGCCGACGTCCGTGACACCCGAGGCGCTCGCGCGGTTCGATGAGCGTGAGCGGGCCGCGGCGGTGGCGGCGGTGAAGAGCTTCCTGGAACCGCGCTCGGTTGCGGTGGTCGGCGCCGGGCGGCACCGCGGCACGATCAGCGGCGAGGTTCTGCACAACATCCTGCGCTCGGGCTTCAACGGCCCTATATATGCGGTGAACCCCGCCACCGACACCGTTCAGAACCTGCCCGCCTATGCGAGCGTCGGTGAGATTGCGGGTCACGTCGAGCTGGCGGTGCTGGTGGTGCCGGCTGAGCAGGTGGTCGAGGTCGCGCGCGACTGTGCGCGCGCCGGCGTGCGCGCGCTGCTGGTGATCAGTTCGGGCTTCGCCGAGGCCGGCAAGGCGGGCGCAACCCGTCAGCAGGAGCTCTTGGATGTCTGCCGGACCGCGGGGATCCGGATCGTCGGCCCTAACTGCCTCGGTGTGATCAACACGGCGCCGGCGATCAACCTCAACGCAACCTTTGCCACGCGCCCCGCGTTACCCGGCTCTGTCGGCTTCATGTCGCAGAGCGGCGGCATCGGGGTGGCGATCATCGAGGCCGCCTCACGGCTCGGTCTTGGACTCTCGTCGTTCGTCTCGGTGGGCAACAAGGCCGACCTGTCGGGCAACGACATGCTGAGCTACTGGGAGCAGGATCCGAACACCTCAGTTGCGCTGCTCTACCTCGAGTCGTTCGGAAACCCGCGGAAGTTCGCCCGCATCGCGCCGCGCTTTGCGCGCCGCAAGCCCTTGCTCGCCGTGAAGAGCGGCCGCTCGGCGGCCGGTGTGAGGGCAACCGAATCGCACACCGGGACGCTGCTGGCCGAGTCCGACCTCACCGTCGACGCACTGTTTGAGCAAGCTGGGGTGATCCGGACCGACACGCTGCACGAGTTGTTTGCGGTCGCGCAGCTGCTGACCACGCAACCGGTCCCAGGAGGAGACCGCGTCGCGATCATCACCAATGCCGGCGGTCCGGGGGCGATGTGTGCCGATGCCTGTCAGGCTGACGGCGTCGACGTCCCGGCGCTGCCTGCGGAGGTTCAGCAAAGGCTCTCAGGCTTCTTGCCGGCGGGCGCCTCGGTATCAAATCCGATCGACATGCTGTCGCTCGGGAGTCCCGATGATTACGCTCGGGCCGTCCAGACACTGATTGACAGCGACGCCTGCGACGCGATCCTGACGATCTTCGTGCCCTCGCTGTCGACAACGGCCGCAGCGGTCGCCGTTGCGATCCGCGATGTTGCGCAGGCGCGACCGCCCGTTGCGCTCGCCGCCGTCTTCATGACGCAGGAGCCGCCGCCTGATGAGCTGCGGTCGGCCGATATCCAAGTTCCCGGCTACGAGTTCCCCGAGGACGCGGCCCGGGCGGTGGCGCTGGCTGCCAAACACGGCCGCTGGCGAGCGCGACCACAGCCGGCGCGGAGCCACCCACCCGGCATCCAGCTGGAACGTGCTGCGGCGCTGATCAGCGCTCAGCTCGCCGATGGCTCCGCCTGGATGTCTGCGACGCGGGTAAGCGAGCTGTTCGTGTGTTACGGACTGCCGGCGCTGAGCGGCCAAACAGGTGTCGCAACCGGCGTCGAGATGATCGTCGGCGTCGCCAACGACAGCAACTTCGGCCCGGTCGTAGCTTGTGGCGCCGGCGGCCCCAGTGGCGAGCTCGTGCGTGACCTCGCGGTCCGCCTGACCCCGCTCTCCGAGTTGGATGCTCACGAGATGGTGCGCTCGCTGAAGACCTTCCCCTTACTGGACGGCTATCGAGGCGCCGAGCCCTGCGACGTCGCGTCGCTTGAGGACGTACTGCTGCGGATCAGCGCGATCGTCGAGTCACATCGTGAGATCGTCGAGCTCGACTGCAACCCGCTGTTCGTGTCACCTCAGGGCACGGTCGTAACCGGTGCGCGGGTCCGTGTCGCGGCAGCCCCGCCGCTGGCGCCGGTCCCGTCGCTGCGGGCCTGAGCGGCAACCCTGTGGCGAGCCGCGGCGCCGGCCTTTGACCGGCGCGTGGCGCTTAGGGCCTTGACCCCTAGCGACCGAAGGTGCTGACGAACGTGTCGCAGGCTTCGGGAAGCCGGGCGATGGTGGTGCGAACGGCTGAGAGCCCGGCACGCAGTTCCTGGTCGCCGACCTCCACCGGCAACAGGGTGTCCTGCAGCTCAGCGAGCGCGTCCTCGGCGGCCTGGATCGCGTCAGCGGCGCGGTCAACCAGGGCACGCGTGTCCTCGACGGCACCTTGTGCAGGCGCTGCGAAATGCGTGGCCGGCAGCCCACTGCGAGAGGCGAACTCGGTGTGCGTGCGCTGGAGCTGGCCATAGGCCGCCTGCAGCGGCTTGAAGAGCAGCGCTTCGAGGCGGTCACCTGAGTCTTCGTCCAGGAGTTCGTAGGCCTCGCCGAGCGCGGCCACAGCCTCTGCCAGGTCCCGGACGGCGGCCGCCGAGTCGTCAAGGATCTGTGTACGTCCCTCTACTGTCGTGTAGGCCATTGCCTGAAGTCTCCCTTATCGCCGGCTCATTGCAGGCCGGCTGACTGATGGTCGCGGAGCGCAGCCGCAAGGATGCCGTTTACGAAGCCGGGCGCCTCGGCTCCGCAGAACTCTTTGGCGGTCTCAACCGCCTCGTTGATCGCGCCCTCGGGCGGGATCGCGTGGTCACCCGGCAGCAGCTCAGGGTGCATCAGCTCAAGCAGCGCTACGCGCAGGATTGAGCGCTCGAGTGGCGCGATCCGGCCGAGCGTCCATCCGCTCGAATGTTCCGAGATCATCGCGTCGAGCTCAGGCTGATGCTCCTTCACCTCGGACGCCAGCACGCGCGTGAACGCGTGGACGTCCCGGGGAAACGTCTCGGCCAGCGGCCGATCAAGCAGGTCACTCTGATAGAGCGCCCAGATCGCGGCCCGCCGCTGATCCGTACGACGCGCCATCAGCGATAGCTCGCGGCGACGCGGCGCACGACGGGCAGCTTAGGCACGCGAGACGTAATCGCCGCTGCGCGTGTCTACGCGCACCACATCGCCGATGTTGACAAACAGCGGCACGAGGATCTGGGCGCCGGTCTCGAGCACAGCCGGCTTAGTACCGCCACCGGAGGCCGTGTCGCCCCGCAGCCCCGGCTCGGTCTCTGCGATCGCCAGGTCAACGGCGCTCGGAAGCTGCACGTCGGCCGGGTTGTCGTCGATGTAGAGCACCTCGACCTCGTCCGACTCCTTCATCCAGCGCAGCGGCTCGGCGAGCGTCGCCTCAGAGATGTTCAGCTGCTCGTAGGTCTCGGTGTCCATGAAGTGCGCGTCATTGCCGTCCTTATAAAGGAACTGCATGTTGCGCACCTCGGTGCGGACCGGCCGGAACTTCTCGCCGGCGCGGAAGGTCCGGTCAATCACGTTCCCGTCACTGGCGCGACGCAGCTTTGTGCGTACGAACGCCCCGCCCTTACCGGGCTTTACATGCTGGAACTCGACGATTTTGAAGATGGTTCCCTCGACATCGATGTGAGAGCCATTTTTGAACTGGTTGGTGCTTATCACGAGGATTCGTCCGTAGAAGTGGGGGTGCGCTCAGCAGTGGTGAACGCGAGCGCGTTACGCGTCCAGCGTAGCGGCGTCGACACTAGCATCGAGAGATCTGGGGCCTACTCGAGGTGCGGCGCCTCAGAGGGCACCTTCGCACTCGCTTCTGCCCAGAGGTCCTGCATGGTCGGGTGGCGTGGCCGCGGGACGCGATGGCTCCAGGCCCACGCCGCTTCGACGATCACATAGGCCGCCGAATCGAAAATCAAGCAGAGCAGCGCGAACTCCCGGAACGAGACGCCGGCTGCGAGCGCAAAGGTCCCCACACCCCCGAGCGTCGAGAAGTGAACGGTCGCTTGCAGCCATTTAGGAGCCTCGTGATGATTCCACCGTCGCAACCGTTGCCACATGGCGTTGACCCGGTCCATAGACCGGCAAAGCTACTACCCCGGTCAATCAACCGACGACCCGCAGGGCCTCCGGCAGGTACGTCAGGATCGCAGCCGGGCCCGGCGTATCATGCGCGTGGTGGCAAGGATTGGTCGGACTCATCGGGCGCTGATGGCCGCGGCCGCGGTGCTGATCATCTGTGGCCTGGCGGCCTGCGGCGGTTCGTCCTCGCCATCCTCCACAGCGAGCGCCAGTAGTGGGTCGGGCGGGGCTTCCGCGGCGATTGAGACCCAGTACAGCTACGCCGTCAAGTTTGCCCGCTGCATGCGTGCCCACGGCGTACCCCAGTTCCCGGATCCGAGGAATCCGGGCGGCTTCCCACAGGCCACGATCACCCGGCTGAACGACACCGCGCCGGCCTACGACGAGGCTTACAACCAGTGCGACCCGCTGCTGCCCAACGCCGGCGCGCCGACCCGGGCGCAGGACGCAGCGACGCTCGTCAAAGCGGTGGCCGTCGCAAAGTGCGAGCGCGCCCATGGCATCGACATCGGAGACCCGTCGTTGCAGCCGAACGGTCAGCTGGAGTTCAGCATGGCCAACGTCAACCCCAACGCACCAAACTTCAACAAGATCGGCGACATCTGCGAGAAGAAGGTCTACGGCTTCTCCTGAGGAGCCGGATCAGTCAACGACGCGCAGGGCCTTCGGCAAAGAGGTCAGGATCTGGTTTCCGTTGGCGCCGACGACCACCAGATCCTCGATCCGGATCCCGAACTTGCCGGGTAGGTAGACGCCCGGTTCGACGGTCACGACGTTGCCGGCTGCAAGCGTGCTGGTGGAGCGCAGTGAGAGGTTCGGCGCCTCGTGGATCTCGAGGCCGACGCCGTGACCAAGGCCGTGGCCGTAGTGCTCCTTGTGACCGGCGCCGTCGATGATGTCGCGAACCACACGATCGATCGCTTTGCCGTCACCGCCGACCTTGACCGCCTCGAGTCCTTCCAGCTGGGCGCTGAGCACCAGCTCGTACGCTTCGCGGGCCTCGGCGCCGATCTCGCCGACCGCGACCGTACGGGTGCAGTCCGAGCAGTAACCGTCGAACATAGCGCCCCAATCGATCACGACCAGCTGGCCGTCCTTGACCGTTACGTCACGCGGCTGGGCGTGTGGCAGAGCCGCGTGCGGGCCGGCGGCGATGATCGAGCTGAAGCTCGGGCTCGACGCCCCCCGCAGGCGCATATCGTGCTCGAGCGCGAGCGCCAGGTCGCGCTCGGTGCGTCCCTTCAGGCCCTTCTCGACCAGTGCCTCAAAGGCGTCGTCGGCGATCTGGGTGGCCTGCGCCATCAGCTTGATCTCGTGCTCGTCCTTGACGACCCGCAGCTGCTCGACCAACTGAGCCACAGGCACCAGCTCGACGCGCTCAGGGAACTGCTCACGGAGGCTTTCGTGGCGAGCGACCGAGGTGTGCTCGGACTCAAAGCCGAGCTTCGACTCGCCCTCGGGCAAGAGCTCGGCCAGACCGGCGATCAGGTCCTGCGCCACGGTGACACGCTCATAGCTCTTGTCGACCTCGACGCCTGCCTGCTCGGTGTAGCGGAAGTCACTGACGAAAATGCGGGTCTTGGGCCCGACCAGCGCGAGCCCGTTACTGCCGGTGAAGCCGGTCAGGTAACGCAGGTTGATCAGGTTTGTGACCAGCATCAGCTCGATGCCCGAGCCATCGAGGGCTGCGACAAGCCGCTCTGTCCGCTGTGTTTCGCTCATCCTGCCAACTCCTTGTTCAGTAGTTCTAACCCCTCGCGATAGCCCTCCGGCCCCTTACCGGAGACGGTGGCAAAGCAGAGTGGGCGGATCACGGAAAGCTGCCGCCAGGCGTCGCGGCCGCCGATGTCGGAAAGGTGGACCTCGACCGCCGGCAGGCCCGCGATCTCAAGCGCGTCGTGGATCGCGTAGGCGTAGTGGGTCCAGGCGCCCGGGTTGAGGATCAGGCCGTCCGCATTGCCGCGCAGCGCGTGTAGGCGCTCGACAAACGCGCCCTCATGGTTCGTTTGAAAGAAGCCGGTCGAGAGGCCCAGTTCGCTTCCCCAGGTTTCGATCTGGCTTTGGAGTTGGTCGAGCGTCAAGCTGCCGTAGTGGGTCGCGTCGCGACGGCCGAGCTGGTCGAGGTTGACGCCGTGCAGGACCTCGATCCTCATCCGAACAGCTCCTTGACCGCGGCGCGGAGCTCCGCCGGCGGTACGTACTGGCCGAACTGGGCGCGGCCGGGGGCCGGGCAGAGCACGAACGGCACCGGCCCCTCGCCGACGCGTTTCTTGTCACGCGCGGTGGCGAAGATCACCTGGTCAACATCGAGGCTCGGGTCGAGCGTCAGCGGCAAGCCGGCCTCCCCCATCAATCCGGCCACCTCATCTCGCAGTGAGTCGGCTCCTGAGAGTCGCAGCGCCGCAAGCAGCCCGAGCCCAACCGCTTCGCCGTGGCGGTAGCGGGCGTAGCCGGTCGCGGTCTCGATCGCATGACCGACGGTATGCCCGAGGTTCAGCGTCTGGCGCAGGCCCAGGTCCTGCTCATCCTCGGCCACAACCCGGAGCTTGGTGAGCGCGCAACCCGCGATCACGCGCGGATCGTTGGGCGCGGCGCCGCCGCTGATCAGGTCCCAGAGCGCTCCGCCGGCCAGCAGACCCGTCTTGACAACCTCCGCATACCCGGCGGCGAGCTCCTCCGCAGGCAGGGTCTCAAGCGTCGCCGTGTCAGCGATCACCGCGACCGGCTGATGGAACGCGCCGACATAGTTCTTCGCCTCCGAGAGGTCAACGCCGGTCTTGCCGCCATAGGCCGAATCAACCTGCGCGACGAGCGTCGTCGGCACCTGCACGTAACGCATGCCACGCTGGTAGGTCGCGGCGCAGAAGCCTGCCAGGTCGCCGACGACGCCGCCCCCGATGGCAGCCACGACGTCGGTGCGGGTGACGCCGTGCCGGACCATCTCGGTCCAGACAATCTCTGCGTGAGCGAGCGTCTTGGACTGCTCGCCCGGCATCACACGGATACCCGCGAACGTTGGCTCGAACGCCTCGCCGTAGTGACGACCGGCGTTGTAATCGCTGATCACGACGCGGCGCCCGGGGATGTTGGCGGGCCAGAAGCCTCGCTCCGAGACGAGTCCGCGCCCGATGTAGACGGGGTAGTCACCCGAGGCCGTCGTGGCCCAGAGCACTTGCGCCTCCTTGGCGCCCAGACCCTCGAGGCTCGCGATCACCTCACTGAAGTTCTCCACGCGCGAAGCCGGCACGATTACATCCGCGAGCGCTTCGTAGTCCGGGCGGCGCTCGGAGTGCAGTCGCTCAAACGCCTGCGGGTCGCGCGCCAGCGGGCGCGCGGAGTCCTTGCCGGCGCCGATCCGCTCCCAGGCGAGGTCAACCTCCACGTCGAGCCAGATGACCCGAACCTCCTTGAGCGCCTCGCGGACGCGGGACGAGCCGAGTGCGCCGCCACCAAGCGCGACGGTGTGGATCGCGTGGTCAGCAAGCAGCTCAAGCGTGGCCTGCTCCTCAAGCTCACGGAAGGCGGCCTCGCCGTCCTGCTCGAAGATCTCCTGCACGCTGCGACCGACGCGCGCCTCGATCACCGCGTCGACATCGGCGGCGCCCTCACCGAGCGTGCGGGCCGCCGTCGACTTGCCGGCTCCCATGAAGCCGACCAGCACAGACTTCATCGATGCCAGCCGATCCGCTCCTCGTATGCGGCGAGCGCCAGCTTGACGTCATCTATGTGGTCGCCGCCGAACTTCTGGCGGTAAGCCTGGGCCAGCACGAATGCGACCATCGCCTCAGCCACAACGCCGGCGGCCGGAACCGTGCACGAGTCGGTGCGCTCGCGCAACGCCTGGGCGGGCTCGTGCGTCGCGATGTCGACTGAACGCAGTGGCTTCGTCAGCGTCGGCAGCGGCTTCATCGAACCCCGCACGACCAGCGGATCGCCGTTGGTCATGCCGCCCTCGACGCCACCAGCGCGGTTGGTCTCGCGGTAGTAGCCGCGTTCCTGCGAGTAGAAGATCTCGTCGTGCGCAAGCGAGCCTGGCAGCCCTGCGACCTCGTATCCGTCCCCGATCGAGACCGCCTTGATCGCCTGGATCGAGCAGATCGCCATCGCCAGGCGGCCGTCGAGCCGCTCCTCCCAGGAGACGTGCGAGCCAAGGCCGGGAACGAGGCCGAAAGCCCGTACCTCAAAGACTCCGCCGAGCGACTCGTTGGCCTTGCGCAGCGTGTTGATCTCGGCCACCATCGCCTTGCTGGCCTCAGGATCCAGGCAGCGCACCGGTGACTCGTCGACGTTCGCGAAGTCGGCCGCGGTGAGGTCGTCGCGGCGCGGCGCGCTCACCGAGGTGATCTGCAGGACGTGCGAGTAGACCTCGACGCCCAGGGCACGCAGGAACTCCTTGGCGACGGCACCGCCGGCCACGCGGGCCGCGGTCTCGCGAGCGCTGGCGCGCTCGAGGATGTCGCGGACGTCCGCGAGCCCGTACTTCTGGGTGCCGACCAGGTCGGCGTGGCCTGGCCGTGGCAGGTGCACCTCGGCGGTCTCACTCTCGACCGGCCAGGGGTTCATCCGCTCTTCCCAGTTGGCGTAGTCACGGTTGTGGACCTGGATCGCGATCGGCCCGCCGAGCGTGTGACCGTGGCGCACGCCGGCGGTCACGTCGACACGATCGCTTTCAATCTTCATGCGCCCGCCGCGTCCGTGGCCGAGTTGGCGACGAGCGAGGTCGCGGTCCAGCGCCTCGCGGTCAAGTTGGAGTCCGGCTGGCAGCCCCTCGACGACGCACGTCAAGCCCGGGCCGTGCGATTCGCCGGCAGTGGTCAGCTTCAAAGTCATGTGCAGCCTAGGTTACGTGGCGAAGCTTTTCGGCGGTCAGCTCGCCGCGTCCAGCCGCCGGCCGATTAGCGCCCGCTGGCGCTGAGACCGCTACTTCACCGCACGCTGAGCGACTGATGCACGGAGTACCAATGCACTATCTCCGGGCCGGCGACGATCGCGATCGCGCCGCCAACCGCCAGGAACGGCGCCAGCGGCATGCCGACCTTGCGTCCCTCCTTGACCCCACGGCTGATCAGCACCAGGACGCCCGCGAGTGCGCTGCCAACCAGGCCGATGATCATCGCCACGGCAACCGAGGAGCTGAGGTAGAGCCCCATCACGAACGCGAGCTTCACGTCCCCCATGCCAAGGCCCTTCGGATAGATCGCCGCGAAGATGAAGAGGAAGCCACCGGCGATCAGACCGGCTATGGCCTGGTCGGCGAGGCCCGACGGGTGTACCAGCGCGCCGAGGATCAGCGCCCAGACCGCCGCCGGCCCGGTCAGCCAGTTCGGGATCCTGCGGGACTTGAGATCACGCGCGGTGGCCAGCACGAGCACCACGGCCAGAGACGCACCGAGCAACCGTTGCGCGGTGGTGTGATGAACCGCGAGCGCCGCCAACACCAGGACCAGCGACAGTAGGACCTGGTCACCGACGCGAAGGCGAAGTCCCTTAGTCCGAGTCTCCGGCATCCGCGGTCTCGCCGGTCTGCGCGTCACGACCGCGCTTGAACTTCCCGTCGCCGCCACACCACGGGCAGCTGACCGTATGCGGAGTGCCGCCCTTGCCGGAGATCAACGAACCGGTACCCCGGCAGGGGGTGCAGGTGCTGCGATCATCGGCTGCTGGTGCTTCGGGGCTCACCGCGCCGAGCATAGAGCGTCGATCACAAAGCCACCGCGGCGCGCATGACTTCGAGCGGCGCCTGCTTGCCGGTGAAGAGCTCGAAGGCGAGTGCCCCCTGGCCGACCAGCAGTTCCAGCCCGTCCACGGTCGGCACGCCCGCTTGGCGTGCCGCCTTCAGCAGCGGCGTTCCCTGGTCGGTGTAGACGAAGTCCACGACCGCCCTGTAGTTCCGCATCTGATCTGGCTTTGTGAAAGACGGCAGGCTCGTCGTCTCGTCGCCCTCATGTAGCCCTATTGACGTCGCGTTCACGATTACGTCAATAGGACTGATGAGGGCGTCAAGATCGAAAGGCCTACCGCCGATTTCCGCGCAGAGCTGGGCGGCGCGGGCGTAGGTGCGGTTCCAGACGAGGACATCTGCGGCGCCGGCTTTCAGCAGCGCCCAGACGGCGGCGCGGGCGGTGCCGCCGGCGCCGAGCACGATCGCGCGGCAGCCGCTGACCACAACGCGATCGGCGAGCGCGTTGATGAAGGCGGGTGCGTCCGTGTTGTCCGCGTGGATGCCGCCGTCGGACCTGAACAGCAAAGTGTTAGCGGCGCCGATCGCGGTTGCGCGCTCGGTCGCGGAACTCGCGAGTTGCAGGGCCGTGGCCTTGTGCGGGATCGTGACGTTGATGCCGACAAAGCCGGCGCCGGGCAGCGCCCTGACCGTCTCCTCAAAGAGCTCTGGCGGGACCGGCAGCAGCTGATAGCGCCAGTCTTCACCAAGCCCGGCTTCAGCCAGCGCCGCGTTGTGCATCGCTGGAGAGCGGCTATGCGCAACCGGCCATCCGATCACCCCAAGCCGGTGCATCATTTCTTCCCGCAGAATTCAGCCGAGCCGCCGTGCTGTTGGGCTTTGCTGACAGCTGCGTTCCAGGCATCGGACCACTTGGTGAAGAGCTTGTAGTTGTCGGTGAAGCGCAGCGCACCGTTGCCGCAGACCTTGTTGATGAAGTAGAGGTAGTCACTGCGCACCGGCTTCGCTGCCCATTCGATCGCGGCCAGGTCCGGGTTGTCGATCGGCGTCGGCGGCAGGCCCGCATGGTTTGTCGTGTTCCAAGGCGACTTCGAGTTGAGCTGGGCGTCGGTTAGATCGCCGTAGTTGCCGGTCGCGTATGACACGGTCGAGTCGAGCCCGAGGTCCATGCCTAGTCGTAGTCGGTTGTAGATCACCGAGGCGACCACCGGGCCGTCACGCGGCAGCATCGACTCTTCTGAGATCAGCGAAGCGATCTTGAGCACGTCGTATCCCGTCAGGTTCTTGGACTTCGCGTACTTGAGGTCGACCTGGGCGAACTCCTTCTTGAAGCTGATCAGCTGGTCGGCGATCAGATCCTTGAGCTTGACCGGCTTGGCGAGCTGGTAGGTATCCGGCCAGAGGAAGCCCTCAAGCGACGCCGGGTGCTTCGGAGCCCCGTACTTGCTGGGGTCGAGCAGCCGCGAACGCCGTGTCTGCGCGACGTAGTTGCCCTTGATCCCATCGGCCTTGAGCTGCGCCTGCGTCTGCAATCGTGAGCGGCCCGGAATGATGGTCAGGTTGACCACCGGTTCGCCCTTGGGCACCGACGTCAGCAGCTTCAGGACCGCCGCGTAGCTCATGCCCTTGTGCAGCACATAGGTGCCGGCGCGCAGCTTGCTGCGATCGCCGTCGAGCGCGGTACGCAGCTTGAAGAAGAAGCCCGAGGAGACCACACCGTCGTTGGCGAGCAGCGCGCCGATCTGCGAAGCGCCCGAACTCGCCGGAATCGTGACGTCGACGCGACCGTTCCCCGAGCCAGAGCCGGAGAACGGCTGGAACAGGGAGAGCAGGAACCAGATCACGAAAATCGGGACGAGCAGCGCCGCTGCCGCGACGACGCGCCTGATCAGAAACACCCTGGCTCCTGGAGCTGCCCTAGGCCGCGGCATTGCGGTCCAACCAACTCGAAAGCAGGTGCGCGGCGGCGCGCGAGTCCTCACTCGCACGTGAGGAGCCGTCGCGCTGCGCCAGCAGCGTTGTGAAGCGTTCGTCGTAGAGCTCGACCGGCACGCCCTTCAGGCGCCGCTCCAGCACGGCGGCAAATTCACGCGCCTCACGCGTTTGGTCCGAGTCGCCGCCGTCGAGACTCAGCGGCAGCCCTACGACCACGCGCTCAGCGCCAAGCTCACGGACCAGGGCCAGCAGCTGCCCCATGCCCTTCTTGCCGGCAGGCGCGAGCACCGCCTCGAGCGGCGTCGCGAGCACGCCGGTCGGGTCGCTCACAGCACATCCGCAGCGGGCGCTGCCGTAGTCAAGTGCCAAGACACGCAGTTCAGGCTCTCCCGAGGATCGGCCGAATCAGCCGGCGAGCGCGGCCTCTACCGCCGCCCGCCCAGCCTCGACTGCGTCCGGCAGCTTCGCCACGTCCTTGCCGCCGGCGCGCGCGGCGGTGTCACGACCGCCACCGCCGCCACCGACCACGGCCGCGGCGATCTTCACCACAGCACCGGCCTTGACGCCGCGCTCTACCAGCGCCGGCGCGACCGCCGCAACCAGATCGACCTTGTCGTCCGAGGCAGCGCCGAGCACGACCGCCGCGTCGCCAAGCCGCGCTTTGAGCCGGTCGGCCAGGTCCAGCAGACCCTGCCCGGCGACTCCTTCGACAATCGCGGCGACCACGGAAGCGCCGCCGATCTGCTGCGCCTGCGCGGCGATCGCGTCCTCGTCGATCGCGCCGGCGCCGGCGCCGCTCTCAATCGCCTTCTCAAGTTCCTTGACCCGTGCCCGCAACTGCAGCACCGCCTCCGGTACGCCGCTCGGTGTGACACGCAGCGAGTGCGCGGCTGCGTCCAGCTCGCGATCGTGCTCGCGCATCAGCGCGACCGCCGCCGGCCCGGTGATCGCCTCGATCCGGCGCACGTTGGCCGCGCTTGAGGTCTCGCTTGAGAGCTTGAACAACCCGATCTCAGCGGTCGAGCGCACGTGCGTGCCGCCGCAAAGCTCACGCGAGAACGATCCGTCCCCGACCTCGACCATGCGCACGATGTCCCCGTACTTCTCGCCGAACAGCGCCATGGCGCCAAGCGATTTGGCCTCGTCAAGAGTGGTTGTCAGCGCCCGTACCGGCTGTGCCTCGAGGATCCAGGAGTTGATCGCGTTCTCAACGTCAGCCAGCTCTTCAGGGCTCAGCGCCGCGCCGTGGGTGAAGTCGAAGCGCAGCTTGTCCGGGCCCACATACGAGCCGGCCTGACGCACATGTGTGCCCAGGCGCGCGCGCAGCGCGGCGTGCAAGAGGTGCGTGGCCGTGTGGTTGCACTGCGTGGCGTGGCGTGAGACCGGGTCGACCCGCGCCCAGACGCGCTCGCCGTCGTGCAGCTCCCCGCGCTCGGGCACGACCGCCAGCACCTGGTCGTCGCCGAGCCGTAGCACGTCCTTGACACGGGCCAGGCAGTCCCCATGCTCGCACTCGATCAGGCCGCCGTCGGCGACCTGGCCGCCGCCGGTGGCGTAGAACGGTGACTCGACCAGCTTGACCAGCAGACGACCGTTCTCACCGGCCTCGCGGGTCAGCGCGCCGACCGTGGTTTCGAGCGCGATCGCCTCGTAGCCCTTGAATTCGGTCTTGAAACCGCTGCCGCCGGCCAGAGTCTGCGCCTGCTCCCGGAGTTCGGCGTTGCTGAGTGTGCGGCCGCCGCCTTCACGTGACTGCGTGCGCTGGTTCTGCATCAGCGACTCGAAGCCCTCTTCGTCGACGCCGAGGCCATGCTCGGTGACCAGCTCGAGCGTCAGGTCAAACGGGAAACCATGGGTATCGTGCAGCAGGAACGCGTCGGCGGCGGCGATTCCCTCGGCACCGCTCTGCTTGGCGCCGTCAATCAGCGCGTCCAGGAGCTTGCTGCCTTCGTCGAGCGTGCGGCCGAAGCTCTCCTCCTCCGAGGCCAGCCACTTGCGGATCGAGTCGCGCTGGGTGACGAGTTGTCCGTACTCGTGGCCCATGATCTCGCCGACCAGGTCCTGGTAGCGCAGCAGGAAGCCGGGATCCAGCCCGAGCGTCTGGCGCCCCTGGAGGATGGCGCGACGCATGATCCGGCGCAGCACGTAACCGCGCGCCTCGTTCGAGGGCACAACGCCATCCGCGATCAGGAACGTCATCGAGCGGCCGTGGTCGGCGAGGATTCGCAGCGCCCGGTCGGTCGCGAAGTCGCTGCCGTACTTGCGGCCGGAGAGCCGCTCACCGAGCTCGATCAGCGGCGCGAACTGGTCGGTCTCAAAGACAGTCTCCTTGCCCTGCAGGATCGCCGCCATGCGGTTCAGACCAAGTCCGGTGTCGATGTTCTTGGCCGGCAGCGGCGTCAGCGTATTCAAGGGGTTCTGATCGAACTGCATGAAGACGAGGTTCCAGAACTCGAGAAAGCGCTCGTTTTCGCCGCCTGGCAGATCGTCAGGGCTGCCGCGGTCCACGCCGAGATCGAGGTACAGCTCTGAGCACGGGCCGCAGGGCCCGAGCGGGCCGGCCTGCCAGAAGTTCTCCGAGCGCGGACACTCGACGATCCGGTCTCGCGGGACGCCGACGTCAAGCCAGAGATCGATCGCCTCCTGGTCGGGGCCGATGCCGAGCTCGTCATCGCCTCCGAAGACGGTCACCCAGATGTCGGCCTCGTTCAGACCGAAGCCCTCGCGTGAGAGGTCCCAGGCGTAGCGGATCGCCTCACGCTTGAAGTAGTCACCGAATGAGAAGTTGCCGAGCATCTCGAAGAACGTGAGGTGCCGAGCGGTCATTCCGATGTTCTCTATGTCGCCCGTTCGAAAGACCGTCTGGCAGGTGGTCAGCCGCGTGTGCGGAGGCGTCTCGTCGCCCGCGAAGTAAGGCTTCATCGGGTGCATGCCGGCGATCGTGAAGAGCGCCGAGGGATCAAGCGCCGCTGGAATCAGGGAGAACGAGGGCAGCCGTCGGTGCCCGTGCTGCTCGAAAAACGAGGTGTACGTGTCCCTGATCTGATCAGACGTCATCGCCATCGTCGGTGCAGTGTATGCAGCGACGATGCCGGAGTCTGTGGCGCCGCGATGGCAGCACCTCGCGCGAACGCCGGGGTCAGCCGTTCCAGGACGCGTCGGCGCCGGCGACCACCTTGACCAGGCGGCCACCTCCGAACGGGACGGTATCGACCGTGCCGTAGTTCGGCGACGTCTCGAACGATCCAACGTCCAAGAGCACTCGCTGCCCGTTACTTGAGATCCCGGCCGGCTGGACCGTGGTTTGTCCGCGCGTGATCTGAGTGATCTTGCGCGGGGTTATCTGGATCGTCCACGCCTCATCGGTGTCTTCGCCGACGAAGGCTGCGACTATCCGGTTTCCGTCTGCCGACACGGCGAGCGGCACAAGCCCGTCGGTCAGAGCGCTCACCTTCACGGACGTCAGCTGTTCGAGCTGCCTTTCGCCCATCAGCCAGACCTGGTATTCCGGCGCCTGCTCGCCGCCCCGCGCATGTGAGCGGTCAAAAATGATGCCCTGTGGCGCCCAGACCGGGAAGAGGCTGCGGCCACCGTGGGTGAGCGGCGTGGACTTGCCGCCGTAGACGCTCACGCTTTGAATTTCGCTGGTCGCCGTTCCCAGCTGTGACGCTGCCGACGCGTATACGAGCTCCTGAGTTCCCTTCGGATTGAAGCTCGCCCCGTAGATGATCCCCTTGGCAACCATCGTCGTCGTCCAGGTCTGGGTGTCGATCACGGCCAGGCCCGAGCCGCGGGTGCTGTTAACGGCGGTTCCGAGCAGGGCGACCGCCAGGTAGCGCCCGTTCGGTGACCATGCCAGCGGCGTCGCGGTCTGGTCACCGGAGTCAAAGAACTGCCGGGGAGATCCGCCCTCGGTCGAGTACAACAACAGCGCGGGCCCCTTGAAGTTGGTCGCGGACGCCGCCACGTAGTACCCGCCATCAGGAGATATGAGCGGGCCCTCTCCCGGTCCGAGACGCCGCTTCGTGCCCCCATCCACGCCGGATACGTAGACGACCGACTGCGTTTTTGACGGCCCCAGATAGGCGACCAAGGGCGAGCCCTGCGGCTGCACAGCCGCGGCGTGGGCCATGCCAGGGGTTGCCGCCTTCGACGACGACGAGCCTGTCAAGACCGCGTCGACCACAAGCAGCAGTGTGATCACCACGGCGATCATCGTTCGGCGCCGCATACTCATCTGGTGATCGTCCCCCAGCCCACGATCAGCTCCCCGGACATCAGGCAGGCGAGCTGTCCGGGAGCGGCCCCCGCGACCGGCTCGTCGAGTTCGAGGATCAGCTCACGGTGGCGCCCGGCGCCAAGCGGATCTGTGATCCGCGCTGAGAGCGGCTTCGAGCGGTAGCGCAGCTTCACACGGTCAACCCGTGCCGCCTCGCGGTGAAGACGCGCGCCCCGGACGCGCACGCGATCTGTCAGCAGGCGCTCGTGCGGGCCGACCACGACGCGGTTGGAGGCGGCGTCCTTGTCAAGCACGTAGAGCGGTTCGCTGGCGGAGCTGGTGGCTTGCGGGTGGGTGGTGGGACCTATTCCACGCCGCTGTCCGACGGTGAAGAGCTCATGGCCGTCATGGACGCCAACCACGGCCCCTTCTGAATCGACGATCTCACCGCGGCGCGGCGTGACCGCGCCGTGCCGCTGCAGGAAGCGCCCGCGGTCAGTGCCCGCGAGGAAGCAGAGGTCCTGAGAGTCGACCTTGGTGGCGACCGGCAGACCAGCCGCGGCGGCGAGCGCTCGAACTTCGGGCTTCTCGTAATCACCGAGCGGGAAGCGCATGCGCCGCAAGGAGTCCGGCGCCAGCGCCGCCAGCATGTAGGTCTGGTCCTTGGCCGGGTCGGCCGCGAGCCGCAGCAGCGGCTCGGACGGATCTGGACCGTCTTCAACCCTTGCGTAGTGCCCGGTGGCGAGCGTCGCGCAGCCGAGCCGGTCGGCGAACTCGAGCATCGCGTCAAGGCGCACGTGGCCGTTGCAGCCGACACAGGGGTTCGGCGTGTCGCCACTGGCGTAGGACGCGATGAACGGCTCCACCACACCGGCACGGAACTCTTCGCGCAGATCAAGCGTGAAGTGCGACAGACCCAAGCTGTGGGCGAGGTTACGAGCCTGGGAGACCGCTGAGGAGGAGCAGCAGCTCTTCTCGGCGTCGTTCTCGGCGTCAGCCCAGAGCTCGAGCGTGACCGCCACGGCCTCACCTTGCTTCGCGCAGAGCAGCGCCACGACGCTCGAGTCGACGCCACCGGACATCGCCACCAGCGTTCTGCTCGTGCACGGTCCAGCGGGACCGGGCATCGCACCGCGGGCACGGACAGCGGCGCCGAGCGCGCGAGCCAGTGCGTTGGCTGCGACATCCGCGGCATGGCGCTTCCCGGGGCTGAGGCCGCCGACCTCCTGCGAGATCTCCTCGATTCCGACGCGGGCTGCGTCGAGCAGGGTAGCTCCGCGGACAAGCGTGACGGCGGCGCTGGCGGCGGCGTGGGAGGCGCCGCAGCCGTGGGCAGTGAAGCCGGCGTCGGTTACATGGGTGCCGTCGGTCTGGACGTGGAAGGTGACCGTGTCGCAGCACTCGCCGCCGCCGAAGGTGACGGTGAACGCGTGCTCAGGCGTATGCCCCTCGCCCTGGGGCGAGGTCAGATGGTGCTCAAAAGCCAGCGTGTCCATGCAACGAGCATAAACGCCGTTCTTCGGACCTCCACTTCTCTATTTAGAAGTGAACGTCGGAAGAACCGAGACGGCAGGCCTCTTAGCTCAGCGCAGCCGCAGGCCGAGGTCGCGCAGCTGGAGATCGTCCACGGGTGCGGGGGCGCCGGTCAGGGGGTCGGCGCCGCTCACCGCCTTCGGGAAGGCGATCACCTCACGGATGTTGTCACGGCCCGCGAGGATCGAGACGAGTCGATCGATGCCCATCGCGATGCCGCCGTGCGGCGGCGCCCCATATTTGAACGCTTCCAGCATATAACCAAACCGCGCTTTCACCATGTCCGACGGAATTTGCAGAAGTTCCTCAAAAATAGTTTTTTGGACGTCGGGCTGATGAATACGAATCGAGCCGCCTCCGAGTTCGACGCCGTTGACGACGATGTCGTAATGCTGGCCGCGAACTTTTTTCGGATCGGTCTTGAGCAACGGGATGTCCTCGGCCACCGGCGCAGTGAACGGATGATGGCTGGAATACCAGCGGTTCTGTTCGCGATCAAATCCGAGCAGCGGAAATTCGATGACCCAGAGAAAATTGAATTGCTGGGGATCAATCGTGAGCTTGCCCTGCGTCTTCAGCACCTCGGCGCAATACAAACGGATCTTGCCGAGGATTTCACAGGCGTTGAGCCATTGGTCGGCGGCAAACAAAATCAAATCACCTTCTTCAATTTTCAGTTTTGAAGTCAGCGCGGCTTTCTCGGCTTCGCTGAAGAATTTCACGATCGGCGATTTCCATTCGACGGTAGCACCGTCGGCCCCCTTTTCAACCTTTATGAACGCGAGCCCTTTCGCGCCGAAACTCTTGGCATATTCGGTCATCGTCTCAATCTGCCCCTGGGTCGCGCCCGCCAGGCCTTTCGCATTCAGAGCTTTTACAACTCCGCCGTTCGCAATCGTGCCGGAAAAAACTTTGAACGTGCTCGCCTTGAAATCTTCCGTCATGTCCACAAGTTCCATCGCGAAGCGCGTGTCGGGCTTGTCAATGCCGTAGCGGTT
>PLES01000111.1 GCA_003137075.1 Solirubrobacterales bacterium | reverse complement strand
ATCCTTAATGGGACGGCGCCTTTTTTCGTTTCACGACTCGTTTCACGACCAGTTTTCACGACCAGATGCCGATCACAAGCCCCCACAACGACAAGCTCAAGACCGTCCGCAAGCTGCGGCAGCGCCGCCGGGACCGCGAACGGCTGGGCCAGTTCGTCGCCGAGGGTGAGGATCTGCTGGCGGCTGCCGACGCGGCCGGCTGGGAGGCGGTCGAACGCTTCTGTGCGACCGGCAGCGGCCTGCCGGGCACCGAGGTCGAGCCTGATCTGCTGGCCGGTGTGACCGAGCTGGCCTCGGGCACGCGCACACTCGCGATCTACAAGGAACGCTGGCAGGCAGCCCCGCTCGGCCGTCTCTGCGTCTACCTGCACGGGGTCGGTGACCCGGGCAACGTCGGCACGGTGCTGCGTTCCGCCGACGCGTTCGGCGCCGGCAGTGTCGCCTTCGGCAAGGGCAGCGCCGATCCGTTCAGTCCAAAGGCCGTGCGCGCCAGCATGGGCGCGATCTTCACGGTCCCGGTGGTGCGCGCCGGGCTCGGCGAACTCCCGGGGATCACTGTGGCGCTCGACGCGAGCGCTGAGGAGACCCTGGCGCAGGTCGTCGCCGCGATCGACCCCCAAGCCGACGTCAGCTTGCTGGTCGGTGCTGAGCGTGAAGGGCTGCCGGACGAGCTGCTCAGCCAGGTGGATCACGTCGCCCGGATCCCGATCACAACCGAGTCTTTGAACGCCGCGATGGCGGCGACCGTCGCGCTGTACGAGCTAACCGGTCGAGCTAACTCGTAGGATCACGCCGGCATGAGCATCAGCGACAAAATCATTGAACTTCAGGCAGCCGCGGAGGCCGCCATGGCAAAGGCGTCGACGACGGCCGCGCTTGAGGACGTACGCGTCGAATTCCTGGGCCGCAAGGCCGAGCTTCCGAACCTGCTGCGCGGCGTGGCAGAGCTGCCGCCGCAGGAGCGCGGCGCTGTCGGCAAGGCGGCGAACGAGGCCCGCAAGAGCCTTGAGCGTCAGCTCGACCAGAAGGCCGGCCAGCTGGCCGTGGCCGAACTCGATACGCGGCTCGAGCAGGACCGGGTCGACGTCACGCTGCCCGCCGATCCGCTGCCGGCGATCGGCCGCCTGCACCTGATCACACAGACGCGGCGGGAGATCGAGGACGTCTTCATCGGCCTCGGCTACGCGATCGCCGACGGCCCTGAGGTGGAGACGGTCTACTACAACTTCGACGCGCTAAACCACGACGCGACGCATCCGGCGCGGGCCTGGACGGACACCTTCTACATCTCTGATGACGTGCTGCTGCGCACGCACACGAGCCCCATGCAGGTCCGCTCCATGGAGCTGCAGAAGCCGCCGATCTACGTGATCGTTCCGGGACGCGTCTACCGGCGCGACAGCGACATCACGCACACGCCTCAGTTCCATCAGATCGAGGGGCTCGCCGTCGACGAGGGCATCACGCTGACCGATCTCAAAGGCACGTTGCTGACCTTCGCCCGCGCGATCTTCGGCCCGGAGCGTGAGATCCGGTTGCGCCCGCACTTCTTCCCGTTCACCGAGCCGAGCGTCGAAGTTGACGTCTCCTGCTTCAACTGCCACAACGGCGTGCTTGATAACGGCGACCGCTGCGGGCTCTGCAAGGGCACCGCCTGGATCGAGATCCTCGGCTCCGGCATGGTCGACCCGAACGTGCTGCTGCACGTCAAGGACAACGGCTATGACCCGGAGACCGTCCAGGGCTTCGCCTTCGGCATGGGCATCGAGCGGATCGCGATGCTCAAGCACGGCGTCACCGACCTGCGGCTCTTCTACGACAACGACATCCGCTTCCTGGAGCAGTTCGCATGAGGGTTCCGATCGAATGGCTCTACGACTACGTCGAGCCACACATGGATGCGTTCACACTCGCGCAGCGCCTCGCGCTGACCGGAACCGAGGTCGAGCGGGTTGAGCACCACGGCATCGTCTCGGCCGACAACTTCGTCGTCGGACAGGTGCTGCAGCGCGAGAAGCACCCGGACGCCGACCGGCTCAACGTCTGCATGGTCGACATCGGCGGCTCGGCGCCGACGCAGATCGTCTGCGGCGCCCCGAACGTCGCGGCCGGTCTCAAGGTCGCGGTCGCCAAGCCGGGCGCGGTGATGCCCGACGGCACCAAGCTGCGCAAGGCCAAGCTGCGCGGCATGGAATCCGAGGGCATGATCCTCTCCGAGCGTGAGCTGCAGATCAGTGACGAGCACAACGGCATCATGAGCCTGCCGCAGGAGCTCGTTCCCGGCACGCCGCTCGACGAGGTGCTGAACGTCTCCACCGACGTGCTGGTGCTCGAGATCACGCCCAACCGCCCGGATTGCCTGGGGATCTACGGTGTCGCGCGTGAGGTGGCCGCGACCACCGGCGCCCAGTTGAAGGCCGCGCCCTGGGAGCAGGACCCCGGGACTTTCGGTGATCTCAACGGCATCGAGATCACGCTCGAGGCCGGCCACGAACTCTGCCAGCGCTTCACCGCGCGCATCTTTGACGACGTCAAGCTGGGGGAGAGCCCGCTGTGGATGAAGGCGCGGCTGATGGCCGCCGGTCAGCGCCCGATCTCCAACGTCGTCGACATCACCAACTACGTGATGCTGCTGACCGGCCACCCGATGCACGCGTTCGACTACGAGCGCATCGCCGGAGCGCGCCTCAACGTCCGCCGCGCCCATGCGGATGAGCCGGTGGAGACACTTGACGGCCAGACCCGCAAGCTCGACGAGCAGATGCTGCTGATTGAGGACGCTGACGGCCCGACGTCGATCGCCGGCGTGATGGGCGGCGCCCGCTCCGAGGTTGCGCTGACCACGACCACCGTGGTCAGCGAGGCGGCGACCTGGAACGGGCCGAACATCCACCGCACCAGCCTCAAACTGGCGTTGCGCAGCGAGGCTTCGAGCCGCTATGAGAAGCAGCTGCAGCCGGAGCAGGCACTCTGGGCCCAGGCCGTCGCCACCAAGCTTTACATCGAGGTCTGCGGCGCGAGCGTGCGGCCCGGCACGCTCGACCTCGGCGGCCCCGGGCCCGGAGCACAGACGATCCGGCTGCGGGACTCGAGGATCGAGGGCCTGCTGGGCGTGGCGATTCCGCGCGACCGCACGCGCCGGCACCTTGAGACGATCGGTTTCGTCACCGCTGACGCCGCCGACGGGCTCGACGTGAGCGTGCCGGACTTCCGCCGGGCAGACATCACCCGTGAGGCCGACCTGATCGAGGAGGTCGCGCGGCTCGACGGGGTCGAGAACCTGCCGGCGACACTGCCCGCCAGCCGCCACGCGGTAGGCGCCCTGACAGCACGCCAGCATCAGCGCCGCCGCGCGGTCGACGCGCTCGTCGCGCAGGGCCTGCACGAGATCGTCGGCTGGAGCTTCACCGGGCCCGAGATGGCGCAGAAGCTGAGGCTGACCGACGCCGGCAGACCGGTCTCGCTCGCCAACCCGATGTCCTCGGAGCAGTCGCTGCTGCGCACGACCCTGCTCGGATCGCTGCTCGACGTGGCGCAACGCAACCGCGCTCGCGGCGCCGAGACGATCCGGCTGTTCGAGGCCGGCGCGATCTATAAACCGAGGCAGGCCAACGATCCCGACGCCGACGGCCGGCCCCAGGAGCCGCACCACCTGGCGGCGCTCTTGAGCGGCCCGGCGCGGCCCGCCAACTGGCGCGATCAGAACCCGCCGCAGGTCGACTTCTTCGCGGCCAAGGGCGCGCTCTCGGGACTGTTCTCGGCGCTCGGGGTTGAGTGGCAGCTGAGCAGCGAGAGTCAGGCCTTCCTGCATCCCGGGCGCAGCGCCGCCGTGCGGGTCAACGGCGAGCAGGTCGGCTGGGTCGGTGAGATCCATCCGAACGTCGCCGCCGAATGGGAGCTCAGTCAGACCGTCGCCGCTTTCGAGATCAACCTCGACGCAGTGGCGGTCAAGTCAGCCACGATCTACAAGGACTTCGCGAGCTTCCCGGACCTGCGCGAGGACCTGGCGGTAGTGGTCAGCGATGCCGTCAGCGCCGAGCAGATCGTCGCGCTGGTCAAGAGTGCCGGCTCGCCGCTGCTCGCCGGCGCCGAGGTCTTCGACGTCTACCGTGACGCGCAGCGGCTCGGTGATGGCAACGTCTCGATCGCGGTGCGGCTCACCTACCGCGCGGCCGACCGCACGCTCACAGACTCCGAGGTCGCTGCCCAGCGACAGCGGATCATCAACGCGCTCGAGCAGCAGCTCGACGGGAAGATTCGCGCCGGTGAGTAGCAAGCATTCAGTCGCCGTCTTCGGGGCCGCCGGCTATGCCGGCTCGCTGGCCGCACGCCTGCTCTGGCGCCATCCGCACTTCGACTTGACAGCGATCACATCGCGCAGCGATGCCGGGCTGACGCTGAACGAGGTCTATCCGCAGCACCGGGTGCCGCTGACGCTCGAAGAGCTCGACCTCGAGCGCGATGCCGCAGACCTCGACGCGGCGGTCGTCGCCTACCCGCACGGTGCGGCCGCGCCGCTGGTCGCCCAGCTGCGGCTGCGCGGCGTCAAGGTGCTCGACCTGAGCGCCGACTTCCGCCTGCGCGACGTGGCCACCTACGAGGAGTGGTACAAGCCACACCCGGCGCCGCACCTGATCGCGGAGGCCGCGTACGGGCTGCCCGAGCTCTACCGCGAGCAGATCGCCGGCTCCGAGCTGGTCGCGAACCCCGGTTGCTACCCGACGGCTACTGTGCTGGCGCTGGCCCCGCTGGCGCGGGCCGGGCTGCTCGCGGACGTTGTCGTCGACGCCAAATCAGGCGTCTCCGGCGCCGGTCGTAGCGCCAACGACAAGACCCACTTCGTCACCGTCGACGAGAACGTCAACGCCTACGGCGTGCCGCGTCACCGCCACACGCCCGAGATCGAGCAGGAGCTCGCGGCGCTCGGCAACGACCTCAAGATCACTTTCACTCCGCACCTGCTGCCGCTCGACCAAGGTGAGCTGGTCTCGTGCTACGTGACCTTGACAGACCCGGCCACGGCGACCTCACAGATCGAGGAGCTCTACCGCGACGCCTACGACGGCGAGCAGTTCGTCGAGCTCGCGAGCGAGCCCGCCGGTGTCCGGGCGGTCAGGGAAACAAACATCTGCCGGATCTCTGTGCATCGCGATGAGCGCACCGGGCGGGTAATCGTCTTCGGCGCGATCGACAATCTGTGGAAGGGCACGGCCTCCCAGGCCGTGCAAAACCTGAACCTGATGTTCGATCTTCCGGAGAGCGAGGGGATCGCGTGAGCTTCTTCGCCTCGCGCTGGGTTGACGCGCCTGATTGCGCTGTCGAGGTCGGCGACGGGCTGCTTCCGCAAGGCTTTCGGGCAGCCGGGGTCGCCGCCGGGCTGAAACCGAACGGGGCCTTGGACGTCGGGCTGATCGTCTGCGACGCCGAGGCGGTCACCAGCGCCGCGCGTTTCAGCCGCTCCGGCGCCCAGTCGGCACCGGTCCTGATCACACGCCAGCAATCGCAACTCGATGGCCTGCGCGCGGTGGTCGTCAACTCTGGCAACGCCAATGCTGCGACCGGCGAGCGCGGCCTGCTGGATGCGGCCGCCATGCGGGCGGCCGCGGGAGCGATCGCCGGGGTTCCGCCGGAACTGGTTGCCGTTGCCTCAACCGGCGTGATCGGTGTACCGTTGCCGATCGATGCGGTCACCGCCGGCATCGCCGCGGCAGCTGTGCGGCTGCGCAACGGCGGGGGCGCGGAGTTCGGCGAGGCGATCCGCACGACCGACGCGTTCCGCAAGGAGGTCGGGCTCGACGTGCAGCTCTCAGGCGGCACCGTGCGGCTCTGCGTCCAGGCGAAGGGCGCCGGCATGATCTCCCCGAACTTCGCGACGCTGCTGGTGTTCGCGCAGACCGACGCCGAGATCGAACCCGACGAGGTGGAACTGCTGCTGGCGGTCTGCACCAAGCGCTCGTTCGACCGGATCAGCGTCGACGGGCAGCTCTCCACCTCCGACACGATCATCTTGCAGGCGTCTGGCGCCTCGGGCGTGCGGATTGAGCCGGAGAGCGACGATGAGCGGGCCTTCGGTGAGGTGCTCGATGCCGCCCTGAGGCAGATCGCGCTGCTCGTGGCCAAGGACGGCGAGGGTGCCCGCCGGATCGGACGGGTGGTGGTGCGCGGCGGGGACCAGCGCGGAGTCGAGCGGGTCGCTCACGCCGTGGCCGACTCGCCGCTGGTGAAGACGGCGCTCTACGGCGCCGACCCCAACTGGGGGCGCGTCATCCAGGCTGTCGGCGCGGCCCTGCCGGGCTCGGCGCCGCTTGACGTTGACATTGAGATCGAGGGCATCGAGGTCTGCTCCCAGGGGAGCTATGTCGAGCACGACGCTCAGGCGTTGGCCGAGGCTGTGCGCCGCGATGAGGTCGAGTACGAGGTCACGCTGGCGGGCGAGGGCGCTGAGACCGAGCGCTTCTTCTCAGACCTCGGCCACGAATACATCACGATCAACGCGGATTACACGACATGAGCGCCTCGGATATGACCGTGCGCACGCAACGCGACGTCGTAACCCTCCTTGAGGCGCTGCCCTACATCCGCGAGTTCCACGGCAAGACCGTCGTCATCAAGTACGGCGGCGCCGCGATGATCGAGCCCGCGCTCCAACATGAGTTCGGGCGCGACGTGGCGCTGCTCAAGTACGTAGGGATCAAGCCGGTGATCGTGCACGGTGGCGGCCCCGAGATCACCTCGTACATGCAGCGACTCGGTCTCGCGGTCGAATTCGTCGACGGGCTGCGGGTCTCAACAGCGGAGACCGTCGAGCTCGCGAAGATGGTGCTGGTCGGCAAGGTCAACAAGGACATCGTGCTGATGCTGAGCCGTCACGGGCAGCCGGCGGTTGGCTTGAGCGGAGACGATGGCGGCCTCTTTCGCTGCAGCCGCCTGGCCGCGCCGAGCGGCCAGGACATCGGCTTCGTCGGCAAGATCGACCACGTCAACACCGGTGTGCTGACGCACGTTGCCGAGGACTACATCCCCGTGATAGCCAGTGTCGGTGCCGACCGCGAGGGCAACTCCTACAACATCAACGCTGACGATGCCGCGGCGGCCGTGGCGTCGGCGCTCGGCGCCTACAAGGTGATGTTCCTGACCGATGTGGCCGGCTGGCTGCGTGATGTCGCGGACCCCAGGTCACTGGTCGCGGAGGCGCACGCTTCCGAGCTGCGTGCGGCGCTTGCAGGCGTCAGCGGTGGCATGCGGCCGAAGCTCCAGGCGTGCCTCGACTCAGTTGAGGGCGGCGTCGCGTCGGCAGTCATCGTCGACGGTCGCGTACCGCACTCGATCCTGCTCGAGCTTTTCACCGACGATGGTCAGGGCACGATGATCCTGCCCGACGGGGTTGAGTCATGAGCGTCGCCGAACTGCGTGAGCTCGAGCGGGCCTACGCGATCCCGACCTACATGCGTAACCCCGTGCAGTTCGTGCGCGGCGAGGGCGCCACGCTCTGGGATGCGGAGGGCAACGAGTATCTGGACTTCCTCGCCGGGATCTCGGTGCTCAACGTCGGTCACTGCCATCCGCGGGTGGTGGCCGCGATCCAGGAGCAGGCAACGCGCCTGATGCACGTCTCGAACCTCTATTACACCGAACCGGTGATGCTGCTCTCCAAGGCGCTCTCTGACAGCTCCCTGCGCGGCAAGGTCTTCTTCGCCAACTCCGGAGCGGAGGCCAACGAAGCGGCGATCAAGCTTGCGCGGCGGGCCAAACCTGGTGGTGAGATCGTGGTGCTGCGCGACGCCTTCCACGGCCGCACGTACGGTGCGCTCTCCGCGACTCCGCAGGAGGCGAAACAGGCGCCGTTTGCCCCGCTCGTGCCCGGCTTCGTGCCAGTCGCGAAGGAGCCGGACGCCCTGGCCGCCGCGGTCGGTCCGCAGACCGCCGCGATCCTGCTCGAGCCGATCCAGGGCGAGGGTGGCGTGCTGCCGCTCTCCGATGAACTGCTGATCGCGGCGCGGGAGCTCTGTGATCAGGTCGGTGCGGCGCTGATCTTTGACGAGGTCCAGACCGGCATGGGCCGTACCGGCACGCTCTGGGCGTACGAGCAGACCCCGGTTGTGCCCGACGCCCTGACCACGGCCAAGGCGCTCGGCGGTGGGCTGCCGATCGGCGCTTTGATCACCGGCCCGAGGCTGGCCGACGTCTTTGAACCGGGGGATCACGCTTCCACGTTCGCCGGTGGCCCAGTGATCTGTGCGGCGGCGCTGGTCGCACTCGAAATCTGCTCTGACCCGGAGCTGCTCGCGTCGGTTGTGGCGCTCGGGGAGCGCTTCGCGGCGGCGCTTGAGGAGCTTCCGTTCGTGACTTCAGTGCGGGGACGGGGCCTGCTGGTCGGGGCCGAGCTGGTCCCCGGTGTATCTGCTGTGGAGCTGGCCCGGCGCGCGCTCAGCGAAGAGCGCTTGGTGATCAACGCCACGGGGCCGTCGAGTCTGCGGATGGAGCCGCCTTTGATCGTCACGGAAGCCGAGATCGACGACGCGGTGGCCCGGATCGGGCGGCTCGTCAGTTGACGCCTGACCCACTGATCGCTTCAGATCGCCCGCTCGAGGACGTGCAGTCGGCGCTGCGCGGCTGGTTCACGATCACGGCCGGCGAGGCAGCGGAGGTTGAGCGCACCTACTACGACACCTTTGACGGGCTGCTGTACGACGCCGGGCTGACACTCAGCATCCAGGGCGGCGTGCGCACGCTGACTAAACGCGATGGCGCCCAGCCTGAGGCCGGCGTCACGGCGGAGAAGGTCGCCGGGGTGCGGATGCTGCTGGTGGTCGCGAAGGTGCGCCTGACCACGCAGATCCTGAACGTGCTCGACGAGCGCGAGAAGACGGTCTGCCGGATCGTGCTCGAGACGCCGATCGGGCTGCGTGAGCGCGCCCGGCTGGTACCGATGAAGGGTTACGACCGCGAGCGTGACCGCATCCATCAGTTCCTGGTCTCGAGCGGCGCCTTCGCGCCGGCGGACCTGCCGCTTGTCGACGACGCCGTGCTTGCCGCCGGGGGCCATCCCGAGGGGATCCGCTCCAAGGTCGAGGTCCCGCTGAGATCGATCGAACGCGCCGACGTGGCGGTCGTGGCGGTGCTCTCGCGCCTGATCGAGATCATGGACGCGAATTTGCCCGGCACGCTCGCGGATACCGACACCGAGTTCCTGCACGACTACCGGGTCGCGATCCGCCGGACTCGCACGGTCATGCGGGAGATGAAGGGCGTCTTCCCGGCTGCCCAGATCGCGCGGCTGCGGGTTGAGTTCAAGTGGCTTCAGGAGATCACCGGGCCGACACGGGACCTCGATGTCTACCTGCTCGAGTTCGAGCGTCTGCGAGCCGTCGCTCCGATGGCGATGCGGCTCGACCTCGATCCGCTGCTCGAGGTCTTAAAAGATTGGCATCAGACGGCGCGCGAGCAGATGGAGGTCGAGCTGCGCTCTGAACGCGCCCACGCGATCCACGAGGACTGGGGCAGGCTGGTGACGCTCCTGACCGGCCTCGGTCAGGATGGGCGCCCCGACGCCGGGCGGGCGATCACCGAGCTCTCGGGCGAACGCATCCTGCGGGTGCATCGCCGGATGGTGAAGATGGGACGCGGGATCAGCGCCGACTCGAAGCCCGAGGAGTACCACGAGCTGCGCAAACAGGGGAAGGAGCTGCGCTACCTGCTGGAGCTGTTCGCGGTCCCCTTGTACGACGCCGATGTGGTCAAGCCGATGATCCGCGCGCTCAAGGGTCTGCAGGACGTGCTTGGGACGCATCAGGACCGCGACGTCCAAGCGGTCACGCTCAAACACCTGGGTGAGAGCGTGGCGGCGCAGCCGGGCGGTACCGCGGCGCTGATGGCGATGGGCGCGCTGCTTGAGCGGCTCGAAGCCGAGGCGCAGGCGGCCAGAGATCAGTTCGCGACGAGCTTCGCCGAGTTCGCGTCCGACGCACAGCGCAAGCTCGTTGACGAGACGTTCAACTCGTCGGCTGCTTAAGCCACGAGATTCTGTGCGTCTGAACCTCTCAAGCATCAAGATCTGACGGCGATGGTCAAGAACAAACGTGACACAAAGGTCCTCGCGACCTACAACATCAAGGGCGGCGTCGGCAAAACCTCCGCTGCGGTCAACCTCGCGTACCTGGCGGCTCGCGACGGTCACTCGACCTTGCTGTGGGACCTCGATCCCCAGGCGGCCAGCACTTACCTCTTCCGCGTGCGCCCGAAGGTCAAAGGCGGTGGCCGTGGGCTGCTGCGCAATCGCAGCCGTACCGCTGACCACGTCAAGGCGACCGATCACGAGCTGCTGGAGCTACTGCCGGCTGATTTCTCCTACCGGCACCTGGACCTCGCGCTCGACCAGTTCAAGAAGCCCGCGGCCCGTTTTCGCAAGGTGCTCGAGCCGCTGCTCCAGGACTACGACTACATCTTCCTGGACTGCCCGCCGAGCATCTCGCTCGTCTCAGAGAGCGTCTTTGAGGCTGCTGACGCGCTGCTCGTGCCGGTGATCCCGGCGACGCTCTCCTCGCGTGCGTATGAGCAGCTCGACGAGCTCTCGCGCCGAGGCAAGGTGGGGAAGATGGGCGGAACTGAGATCTTCTCGTTCTTCTCAATGGCGGAGGTGCTGCGGCCGTTGCACCTGCAGGTAATGGAGAAGCTGCGAGGTGTCGAACAGCTGAAGGTGCTTGGCGCCGCGATTCCGGTCGCGGACGAGGTCGAGATGATGGGGGAGGAGCGCAACCCGGTCGCCGTGTTCGCCCCGACCAGCGCCGCCGCGGTGGCTTATGAGGCGCTTTGGCATGAGATCCAGGGTCGCCTGTGGCCTGGCGCCGAGCCGAAGGCTGCGCCGGCGGCCGCGCCGGCCACGCCGGCCCCGGAACCGAAGCCAGTCGAGACTCCAGCGGGTTAGTGTTGACTTCATGACGACACTCAATGACCGTCCCAACAGCGCCCTGATCGTGATCGACGTTCAGAACGGCGTTGTTACCGGGGTGCACAAGCGTGACGAGGTGGTCGGGAACATCGTCGGCCTGGTTGATAAGGCCCGCGGCGCCGGCGTTCCCGTCATCTGGGTTCAGCATGCCGACGAGGACCTGCTCCGCGGGAGCGATGATTGGCAGCTCGTGGCTGAGCTCAAGCCCGCTGCCGGCGAGACGGTGATCGAGAAACACTACGGAGACGCGTTCGAGGACACGACGCTTGAGTCGGTCCTGTCGGATCTCGGCGTTGGCAAGCTGATCGTGGCCGGCGCGGAGACCGACGCCTGCATCCGCAGCTCGATCCACGGCGCCTTTGCCCGCGGTTACGACACGCTGTTGGTGAGCGACGCCCACACCGCCGGGGACAAATCCCAGTGGGGTGCGCCCCCGGTCGACAAGGTGATTGCCCACACCAACCTCTACTGGGGGTTTCAGGCGGCTCCAGGGCGCACGGCCGGCACCGCCCAGACCGCTGAAATCGACTTCACGAGCTGAGCGGCGCGGAGCGCCAGGTTAAGCCAGCGCTAATTCCTCGACTCCGACCTTCACGTGCGGTTTACTTAAAGAAGGTTGTCGCCGCAGCACCGCTGGTTCTGCGGCACAGAGTTAGCCAGGGTGGTTTCTGCACCCGACGACACGGAGGTTTCCGATGGTCCGCGAGGTCTAGTCGTTAGTCGTTCGCCAGCCGGTTGGCGCTGAGTTGGGATGGCAGTGAGGCGTCGTGGCCGGCCACGACGCCTCAAGATTGGTTGGGCAGCTGCGTGTCGGCTTCAGTTCGCGCGCTGCGCTGAGCGTCGCCGATGCTCCGCGCCGACCTACAACACCGAGTCCGCAGCGGCAAGGACCTCGGCAACCTCGGTGCGAGCGCTGAAGTCCGGTCGTACGTCGATCCACCTGATGGTGTGCTCGGTGTCGAGGATCACGACGGTGGCCAGCGGGACGGCTTCGGTGCCGTCGGCGTTGCCCTGCTCGAGATGAAGCCCCAACTTCTCGTGGGCCGCCCGGAGGGCGGCTGGGCGGGGCGACATCAGGATTCCGAGTTGGCCTGCCAGAGCGTTGCCTGGATCAGAGACCACCGGGAACTTGAGGTCGTGCTTCTCCTGCATCGAGAGGGAGCCGTCCGGCGTCTGCGGGCTGATCGCGATCAGGCCGACTCCGCGTTCGGTCAACGCCCCGAGCAGTTCCTGGTCATAGGTGCGCAGCGCCAGGTTGCAGTAGGGGCACCAGGTTCCGCGATAGAAGACGAGCACCGCCGGCGCCCCACCCGTCACGTCGAAAAGTGAGGTCTTGCCGCCCAGCGCATCGAGCAACGCAACGTCAGAAATTTGAGTCCCGGGAGTCGCGGCCGCTGTCGGGATGCCCTTCGTGGTCAGCTCGGTCAAGAAACCGTCAAAGGTCTCGACAACATCCGCAGGTAGGCGCTCTGCGCTGGCCGCCTTGGTCTGGCGGCCCTGTTCAGCGATGGATAGGGACATGGGCGTCATTGACGATCTCCTGGATCAAGTGGGCTGCTCCGGGCACCGCGTGAACGGCGAGGCAAATTGGAGCGTTCAGGCCAAACTACAAACTGCCGATTGGCCTGTCAAGGCCAATCTCGTAGACTTCAGGCATGTCAGTAGCTGAAAACTCGTTGAGCGCGACGGCAGCGCTGACTGCCAAGGGCCGGGCAACGCGCGCGCGGATCATCGAGCGCGCAGCCGTCCTGATGTACCGCGATGGCGTTGCCGCCACCAGCACCGAGGCGATCCTCAAGGCGGCTGGGGTCAGTAACTCCCAGCTCTACCACTACTTCGCTGACAAGGGCGATTTGACGCACGCGGTCATCGCTCACCAGATAGAGCGGGTTGTCGGCCGCAATGAGGAGTTGCTAGCCGAGATGGACTCGCTCGCCGTCCTTGAAGGCTGGAGAGACGCGCTGGTGGAGTTTGCGTCTCGCCGCGAGGGCCAGGGCGGCTGCCCGATCGGATCGTTGGCAAGCGAACTCGCTGACGTGGATGAGCCGAGCCGAACCCTTCTGCTGGCCGGCATGGAGCGCTGGCGGGCCGCGATCCGCGTAGGTCTGACCAACGCGAAAGCGCGAGGCGAGCTACGCGTGGATGCCGACCCAGATCACCTGGCCCTCGCTTCGCTCGCCGCCCTCCAGGGAGGGGCATTGCTAACTCAGGCGAGCCGTGACGCCGCGCCGCTGAAGGCTGGCCTCGACGCCGCGATCGGTTACATCCGAAGCTTCGCGACGTGAGCTAGCCCGTCAACCGACGCGCGCTGATCCGGTCGGAGATCGCGGCGTCATGGCCGGCCACGATCGCCTCAGCTACGAGTCGCGCCGAGGCGGCTCCGATTGACATGCCGCGCCCGCCGTGTCCGGCGGCGATCCAGAGCTGGTCCTGGCCCGGTACGCGACCGAGGATCGGACGGTTGTCAAATGCGCGGGGCCGCGCACAGGCGAGGATGCCTTTGACCTCCGCCTGAGCTATCGACGGCACGAACTCACAGCCCCTTGCAAGTAGCCGCGGCGCCCACGAATCGCCATCGGGCTCGTCACCTTCGAGCATGGTCGAACCGACCGCAAGCCAGCTGGGGCTGTCGAGCAGGGTGAAGGGGGCTTCGATCTCCACGTCGCCGCTGCCATGAGCTGCGGCGAGTGCGCCTTCGATCAGTGGGTGACGTGGACGCGTCGGCAGCTCGACCGAGACGATTACACCCCAGAGCGGGGTGATGATCTCCGGTCTGACCAAGCCGTTGAGCACGGCAGTGCTGGCGGCGCCGGCGCAGATCAGGATCCTGTCGGCGCGGTACTCGTCCGAGCCGAAGCTGACACCGCGAACCTGATCCGCGTCGCGCACCAGGGCCAGCGGCTCGCCCAGCACGAACTCGGCACCCTCTGCCTGCGCGAGCTCAGCGAACGCGGTGGTCGCCTCGACCGGCATGATCGGGTGGCCGGTGCTGAGGGTGCAGGCCCAGAGTCCCGGCGCCAGCAGCGGCTCTGCGGCCCGCGCCTGGTCCGGGTCCAGGGCTCGCGCGGCGAGTGAGGGGAAGGCGCTGTAGTGGCGCTCCAGTGCCTGCGCCGAAGCTTGGTCGTGCGTCAGCAGCAGCGTGCCGATCGGTTCGCGTGGAAAGTCGCCGCCCAACACCTGCGCCAACAGTTCAACGGTCTCATCGAAGAGCCCCGCCGTCGCCGCGTCGTAGGGATGCTCGACCAGCCCGTTGTTGCGGCCCGAGGCGCCAGCTGCAATGCCGTTGGGATCGAGCACCGCGACGCCGACACCTTCACGCGCGAGGAAGTACGCCGTGGCGCAGCCGACAATCCCAGCGCCGACGATGATCACGTCCCTGTTCACCCGGTTGGCCACGCTCGCATGATCGCATCGCTACCCATCTCTACGCTTGACCTATGAGCGCAACCCCGGCCGCCCCCGCGATCACGAGCTTTGAGCCCGCGTCCTACAAGACGTTCCGCTTCATCAGTCGCCGGCTCAACGGTGACGGCAAGATCCGGCTGCGCTATGGCCTGGACGAGCTCGAGTTCGAAGAGACGATTGTGGTCTCCCGCGCGGAGTCACAGGACGTCTACGCTGCCACTGTCGACGGTCTCTTGGACCTGCTGCACTGGGTCGCCGGAGTCAGCTACTACAAGGCCGCCGCCCCGACAGAAATCAGCTTTGAAGGCGCACACCCAGGCCCGGCCGCCATCGAGCTCCTCACAGCTCTCTACACGGAGGGCCTAGGCGAGTTCGCGGTCGTCAACGACCTCCCAGGCTTGCCCTCAGCGGATTTTCAAGCAGCTGCAGGCTCGGCGGGGGTCGAAGAGTCCGCCGACCGAAGCCACACAGAGCTGAGTGAGGCGGACTCTTCAACCCCGGCAAAGGGCCCACTCCAACGCCTACTGGTACCGGTCGGTGGCGGCAAAGACTCCGCTGTAGCGATCGAGATCGCTCGAACCTCAAGCCTCGACGTGACCCTCTTCTCAGTTGGCGACGCGCCCCCGATCCGCGAGACTGCTCGCGTTTCCGGCTACGAGCGCCTGACCGCGACTCGCAAGATCGACCCGCTGCTGCTCGAGTGCAACGCCGCGGGCGCGCTCAACGGCCACATCCCGATCACGGCGATCGTCAGCTGCGTGGCCTTGCTGACCGCGGCGCTCAACGGCCAGGACGCGGTCACGCTAGCCAACGAGCGCTCCGCGTCGGCCGGCAACCTCACCTGGCACGGGGTCGAGGTCAACCATCAGTTCAGCAAGAGCCGCCGCGCAGAACGCCTGTTTGCGCAAGCTGTCGGCCAGATCCCCGGTGCGCCGCAGATCTTCTCGGTGCTGCGACCCGCATCGGAGCTCAGCATCGCCCGCGCCTTCAGCAGGTTCGAGCAGTACCACCAGGTCTTCACCAGCTGCAACCGGGTCTTCCAGATCGATCCGGCCAAGCGGCTGAGCTCGTGGTGCTGCAACTGCGACAAGTGCCGTTTCGTGTTCCTGATCCTGGCTCCGTTCATGACGCCTGCGCAGCTGACGACGATCTTCGCCAAGGACATGCTCAACGACCCGGACCAGTACGACGGCTTCGCCTTGCTGACCGCAACCGGTGGTGACAAGCCGTTCGAGTGCGTGGGGGAGGTGGGCGAGGTGCTGGCGGCGATCCACCTGCTTGCCAAAGACCCGCGCTGGAGCAACCACCCGGTGGTCGCCCGGCTCGCGACCGAGGTGCTGAGCGCTCACACCATCACCGAACTCGAGGTCCGGAAGCACTTCACGCTCTCCGACGATCACGATGTCCCCGACCAGCTGATTGGTGCCGTGCGTGCGGTTCTCGGGACTTGACGGCAAGTCGATAGCGATCTGGGGCACCGGTCGCGAGACAACGGCCTTCAGGATCCAGCTCGAGCAGCGCCTGCCGGCCACCGAGATCGCCGCCGTGATCGACGACGACACCCCCAGGGATTACGTCCACAGCGTCTTGCAGGGGGTCGACGTGCTGGTGCGTTCGCCCGGCGTATCGATCTACAAGCGGGTGATCCAGCAGGCGATCTCCGACGAGGTCACGGTCACGACTCCCACCGGTCTCTGGCTCGCCGAACGTCAGGGCAAGCGGGTGATCGGCGTGACTGGCACCAAGGGCAAGAGCACGACCGCGACCGTGATCGCGCAGCTGCTCCAGGCGACCACTGAAGTCGAGCTCGCCGGCAACATCGGCCGCGCGGTGATCGACCTGCTCGACCTTCCGGAGAAGACTTGGGTTGTGCTTGAGCTCTCGAGCTATCAGCTCGCCGATCTCGCCGAGGGGCCCGAGGTCGCGGTGATCACCAACCTCTACAGGGAACACACCGATTGGCACGGCAGCGAGCAGCAGTACCGCGCCGACAAACTGCGGATCTTCGCGCTGCCGGGAACCAAGGCCGGCGTCTATCCGCTCGGCGACTCCGAGATCGAGCTGGCCGCGCTGAAGCTGAAGACCACCGTCACCTTCGACGATCCGAGCAGCTGGCATCTAACGCAGGCCGGGATTGAGCGCGGGGACGCGTTGGTGCTGCGGCGGGATGAGATCCCGCTGCGAGGTGAGCACAACGCCTTGAATGTGGCGACGGCGCTGGCCGCGGTCGAGGCCGCAGGACTCGACCGCCCCGAACTGCCCGCAGCGCTGACGGGCCTGCAGCCACTGCCGCATCGCCTGCAGACCGTGCACATCACCGCGAACGGCACAGAGTGGGTCGACGACAGCATCTCAACCACGCCGGAGTCAACGATCGCGGCGCTCGAGTCCTTCCCGGAGCGGCCGGTGGTTCTGATCGCAGGCGGCCAGGACCGCGGCCAAGATCACGGCCAGCTCGCCGAAGTGATCGCCAAACGCCGGGCGCCGACGACGCTGATCACGCTGCCCGACACCGGCGCCGGCCTCGCCGAGGCCGTACGCGCCCACGCCCACGCTGAAACCCGCATGTCGACAGCGGGAGACATGCGGGACGCGACCAAGCAGGCCGCCGCGCTGGCCCAGGCCGGCGGCGTGGTGCTGCTGTCGCCGGCAGCGCCGAGCTACAACGCGTACAAGAACTTTGAGCAGCGCGGCGATGCCTTTGCAGAATTCGCCCGCCGAGCAGTAGCCGCGAGGTTTTGATCGGCGCCTGACCGGTACCCTTGCCGGCGTGAGCAAAGAAAACACGCAGGTCAGGACCGCTACGTACCTGGCAGACCCCGCTGATGTCCACCGCGTCCTGCTGCTCTACAGCGGCGGCCTCGATACGAGCGTGATGCTCAAATGGATTCAGGACGAGTACGAGGCTGAGGTCGTGGCCCTGACCGTCAACCTCGGCCAGCCCGGCGAGGACTATGACGTCGTCAAGGGCAAGGCGCTCCAGCTCGGCGCGGTCGAGGCGTTCGTGGTCGACGCGCGCGAAGAGTTTGCCCACGGGTTCGTCGCGCCGGCGATCAAGGCGAACGCGATCTACGGCCTCGGCTATCCGCTCTTCACCGCGCTCGGGCGCCCACTGATCGCGAAGCTCGCGGTCGAGTACGCGCGCCAGACCGGCTGCGACACGATCGCCCACGGCTGCACCGGCAAGGGCAACGACCAGGTCCGGATCGAATCGACGATCGCGACGCTGGCGCCGGAGATCAAGGTGATCGCGCCGGTGCGCAGCTGGAAGATGGGCCGCGACGAGGAGGTCGCGTACGCGCGTGAGCACGGGATTCCGGTCAAGGGCGGCAGCGAGACGGCGCCGTATTCGATCGATGACAACCTCTGGGGCCGCTCCAGCGAGGGCCGCTGGATCGAGGACCTGACGGTTGCGCCGCACGACGACGTGTTCCAGCTGGTGACGCGTCCAGAGCTTGCGCCCGACGAGCCCGAGATCATCGAGATCGAGTTCGAGGCGGGCGTGCCGGTCGGATTGAACGGCGAGCGGCTGGGGCTGGTCGAGCTGCTCGAGCGGGTCGGGGAGATCGGCTGCCGCCACGGCGTCGGGATCGTCGACCACATTGAGGACCGGATCGTCGGGCTCAAGGTCCGCGACATCTACGAGGTCGACGACGCGTATCTGTTGATGGTGGCGTCTGATCGTTTGAGCGCCTTTGACGTCGTGATGAACGAGACGATCCCACAAAAGGGTCGTGTGCTGACGGGCCTGACGAACTATTGGGTGAGCGAGTTCGCCGATGACGTACCGGCCTCACTAGTAAGTTGCGACCCTGTAGAGATTGATGCGTTCGTGCCCGGCTTTCTGGCTGAGACGACGTGGCACGGACGAAGCATGTTGGTTCGTCGCGCCGAAATGTTGGCACTCGAGTGCGTCGTGCGCGGTCGTCTCGCGGGTCAGGCCTACGAGGAATACGTCGCGAAGGGTACGGTGGGCGCAATGTCGGTGCCCACGGGGATGCGACTCACTGATCCCTTCGACCAGCCAATGTTCACTCCCTCGACCAAGGCCGAGGTAGGGCACGACGTTTATATCGATCGGGCGGCCGCCGCGAGTCTGGTGGGTTCGGACGCGCTTGACGAGGCGCAAGCGATCTGCCTCGATTTGTTTGACCGAGGAGCGGCGTCACTGGCGAAGGTGGGCCTCATTTTGGCGGACACGAAATTCGAGCTGGGCTACGTCGACGGTGCGCTCGTGTTGTGTGACGAAGTCCTCACGCCTGATTCGTCGCGAATCTGGCCCGCCGAAAGTGTTCGTTCGGGTGAGACGCCCCCGTCATTCGACAAACAGCCGTTTCGTGATTGGTTGGCGGCCAAGTCCTGGGACCGCACACCGCCGCCGCCCGAAGTGCCCGACGAGATTGTCCGTGTGACGTCGGATCGCTACGTGGCGGCCTACGAGCGCGTGACCGATCGCGCCCTGAGCGACTGGTACGGTGAGTAGACGTGAACTACCCCGTTATTGTCGACGTCACCTTGCGTGAAGGGATTGCCGATCCTGAGGGTGCCACTATTGAGCGCGCCTTGCCGGCGCTCGGATTTGTCGGCGTCTCGCACATGCGTGCGGGCAAGTCGTTTCGAATGGACATTGACGCTGAGAGCGAGTCCGCCGCCCTCGAAAAGGCCGCCGCGCTCGCCGAGCGTCTTTTGTCCAATCCCGTGATTGAAAACGCCTCTGCCCGCAGCCGCGCCAAAGGGTAGGTCGTCGTGACGATTGGCGTTGTTGTGTTCCCCGGTTCGAATTGTGAATACGACGCGCTCGTCGCGGTGCAGTCCCTGGGTGTCGACGCCGAATTCATTTGGCACACGAGCACCGATGTCGAGGGATTTGACGGTGTGATCCTTCCCGGTGGGTTCGCGCACGGTGATTATCTTCGCCCCGGTGCCCTCGCCCGGTTCTCGCCCGTCATGGAGGCGGTCGCAGCCTTTGCCTCCTCGGGGGGTGCCGTTTTGGGGATTTGTAACGGTTTCCAGGTGCTCACCGAAGCGGGATTGCTACCGGGCGCGTTGCAGAAGAACATTGGGCTGACGTTTCTTTGTCAGCCCACGACCCTCATCGTCCAATCGACGTCGTCGGTGCTGACGAGGGGGGCTACGAAGGGCCAGGAACTCGTCGTGCCGATCAACCACTTCTCGGGCGCGTACACCTGTGACGACGCGACCTACGAGGCCCTCGTCGCCAACGGCCAGATCGTGCTTCGCTACAAGGACAATCCCAACGGCTCTCGCAACGATGTCGCTGGCGTCTCGAATGAGGCGGGTAATGTCGTGGGTCTCATGCCCCACCCCGAGCGCGC
>PLES01000161.1 GCA_003137075.1 Solirubrobacterales bacterium | reverse complement strand
TTCGAATCCGGTCGCTCACCCTCAAAGGAACCCCTGTTTACGCGGGGGTTTTCTTTTGCCCTGGCGCGCGGAGTGGGTCCGATCCGTAAAGGCGTTGGCGAGCAGATCGGCGGGCGGCCAGGACTTGCTCTTCGTATCCGATCCTGGCCGATAGAATGGAACCCGTGCGCATGCGAGGGCAAACGCTGATCGTTCTCGCATTCGTTGCGCTGGCCGTTGCGCCGTCGAATGCGAGTGCGGCCCAACACGCCCGCCCGTGTGTCGTCCCAAACGTTAAGGGCGCCACGCTGAAGACGGCCCGGAAACGGCTGCTCGCCGCGCGCTGCGCTGTCGGGCGGGTCACCGGTCCCCGGAACGCTTTCGTCAAGGGCCAAAGTCCGAAGCCTCACCAACGCAGGAAGCGCGGTGCGAAGGTCTCGCTCTCGCTTGCGCGCAAGCCCAAGGCGGTGTCGTCGCCCCCCACCAGCGTCAGCACCCCAGCTCCAGTCGCCACTCCCATTCCATCAGCTCCGGCCGGACCGCCGGAGCCCGTCGGGATCCCCGGCAGTTGGCAGCTGGTGCTCGACTCCGAGTTCAACGGCACGACCCTGCCGCCCGATTGGCAGTCCGGCTGGTTCGGTAGTGGCGTCACAGGCCCGGCCAGCTCCAGTGAGCTCGATTGCTACAGCCCGAACAACGTGAGCTTTCCTGGCGACGGGACCATGCACCTGACGGTGAACGCCCAAACGTCGACGTGCGGCGGCAACACCGAGCCCTACACCGCTGCGCTTATAAACACCAATCCGGATGATGGCCGCTCGGGGCCTGGTTTCCAATACACCTACGGCGTGCTAGAGGCCATGGTCTATCTCCCCGGCGTCCCCGGCGGCAACGGGGCGATCGCGAATTGGCCCGGCGTGTGGGCAGATGGCCAGAATTGGCCCACCACCGGCGAGGATGACTTGATGGAGGGGCTGCAGGGCTGCACTTATTGGAGCTTCCACGGCCCGCTGGGTCTGACGAACGACTGCGTCTCGAACATAGGACCCGGTTGGCACACGTTCGCATCCGACTGGGAACCCGGCTCGGTTACCTACTATTACGACGGTGTCGAGGTAGGGAGTGTCACCACTGACATAACGTCGTCCCCGATGTACATCGTGCTTGACAACGTCGTGCACTCCGACGCGCCCAACGTCACCACGGCTGACTCGATGCAGGTCAAGTACGTCAGGGTCTGGCAGCACTGACCCGCTTTCCCCTGCACCTGTAGAAGAGTCGCCGTCGCGTTCGGCGCCTCGCGGTACGCACAAGCCAGGGATGAGATCACCGCTCACCGGTGACGGCAAGGTTGTGAGAGGATCGGTGGTGGTGCGTAGAACGGCGGCCATCGCAGTCGCGGCCCTGACCACGCTGGTTGGCGTGGGCGCGTTGTCTGGCGGTCACGAATCGGTCGCCGCGCCGCTCGAGGCCTCGCCGGGCGGCTTCACGGTTCACCCGAACATCACCGATCCTCGCTGCAACGGTGGCCACGGACTCGAATGGGCTGCCGATCTCGGAGCGATCCCGATCGTTGCCAGTGGGACGCTCCCGGACGGGTCAACCCTCATAGCGGTCTCATCCGCCGGATCTCCGAACAAGCCAACCGTCGTCCTGTACTCCGTCTCCTCGGCGTGCACACCGAATCTCGCGTTCGGGAAGGCCGGCATGGTGAGCCTTGGGCCGATGCAGCCTCAGCCCAAGGATCAGCTGCCTGGTGGAGCACTCGATGGGCTGCAGATAGATGTCGTCGCGCCGGCGAGCGCCGGCGGTGCATTTATCGCCGGCTCCTATGGTGGCCACTGGATAGTTGGCAAGGTCACAGCACAGGGCCAGCCTGACCTCAGCTTCGGTCACAGGGGCTGGAGTCTGCTGCCGTTCGGGGGTGAGGTCGCGTCGGTTGTCCAGCAGCCGTCGGGCGAGCTTGCGCTAGCTGCCACCAACGGCGGCGCGGGCTGCTGCACTACCAACTGGATCGCCACCCTGTCTGCGACCGGCCGGCCTGACAGCCAATTCGGAAACAGCGGGCGTGAAGAGCTGCCAACGGGCGAGGACTCGGGGCCTGCATCACTGGTAACCGAGCCAAACGGCGACGTCCTGGCCCCAGTCGACTACGGGAATATGGGCTGCTGGGGGATGTCCCTGGAGATGCTTGAGCCCGCCGGCCATCAGGTGCCGCTATTCCAGCAGCGGCTCAACAGGTTCTGGAAGGCGCTGCACTTCGGTGCGTTCACGGGGTCCGTGTACGCCGACGGGGCAGGCTTCACGATCATCGGGACGGGACAGGCGCACTGCTACGCGTCGAAGCCCGCGGCATCTGCAACGGGACTGATCGCGCGCTTCGGCACTGACGGCAAACAGATAGGGCGCACGCTCAGGTTCGCATCGACGCGGTTCGGATCGTTGTACGCGTCCGCGGACGGAAACGACACCCTCATCGCCGAGTCGCCATATGCGAACTCGACGCGACTGACACTAGAACTGCTCCGACCTGACGCCTCACTCGACACGGGGTTCGCGACCGGCGGCGTCGCCGAGATTCGCACACCCTGGACCGGGATGGGAGCTACGCTGCAAACCCAACTTTCGATCACCGAGGCTGGCCCCGGCACGATCGTGATCGTCGCTCAAGACGCTGGCAGGCAGCTGCAGCTCACGCGTCTCGACGTTTAGCTCCGCGACGGTAGATCGAGCGGGATCCGTCGACGGTCTCGGATTGGCTGCTCATGACCCTCGATGTCTGGGGCCTTGCCAGAAGTTAGACCGGGCAGCCCTCGCGCAGGCGATCGGACATGTGCGGCGTCCACTCGGATAGTGAGATCGCTCGGATGGCAGTGCCTCAACAATTGGGATCCGCGAGCAATATGAAGCGGGAGAACAGTGATCGGGTCACCGAGACATCGCGATCGAAAGCTTCGTGCTCGAGCCCACCAGTTTCACCGCTCTCTGATCGGGGTAATCTGATCGCGAATGCGTTTGAGGTGCGATGCGAACGGCGGGACGCGGCGGCGGTGGTTACGGTCAGCGGCGAGCTTGACCTCGACTCAGCTGAGCAGCTGAGCGAGGTGTTGCTCAGCCCTGAGGCGCAGGCGGCGACGGTGATTCTCGACCTGAGGAAGGTGACCTTTATCGATTCGAGCGGCTTGAGCGTGGTTGTAGCTGAGCATCAGCGTGCATCTGCGGCGGACTCGCGGTTCGCCGTAGCTGTCGGTGGCGCGCCGGCGGTCCAACGGCTGTTTGACCTGTCGGGGCTGACCGGCGCGATCACTCTGATCCCTGATCCTGATGCCGTGCTCAGAGGTGAGTGAGATCTCGATGCCCACCGGGGATAGCGAGCGATCGGGTGCACTAAATACCGTCGAGGCACTTCGCGGAGCCGGAGATGTGGGCCGCGACCTGCTGGACGTGGATTGGAACTCAACGCCCTTGGGGCCGCCTGAGTCTTGGCCCAGAAGCCTGTCGACGATGGCGCGGGTCGTCGTCAGTTCGCGGTTCTCGATGTGGATGGCATGGGGTCCCGAACTCACGTTCTTCTGCAACGACGCCTACCGGCGAGACACGCTCGGAGCGAAATATCCCTGGGCGCTCGGCCGGCCTGCGCGCGAGGTCTGGGCCGAGATCTGGGATGACATCGGTCCCCGGATCGAGACGGTGCTACGCACCGGAGTGGCCACCTGGGACGAGTCGCTGCTGCTGTTCCTAGAGCGCAGCGGCTACGTGGAGGAGACTTATCACACGTTCTCCTACAGCCCGCTGACCGACGATGACGGCGCGATTGTGGGAATGCTTTGTGTGGTGAGCGAGGGCACCGAGCAGGTCGTGGGTGAGCGCCGTATGGCGACGCTGCGAGAGCTCGGGTCGGAGTCCGCGACCGGGCGCGACGATCGCGAGTATCTGCGGGCCGCCGCTCGCCACCTGGCCGCCAACAACCAGTCGCTCCCGTTCACGCTGGTCTACCTGTTCGGCGAGGATGACAGCACCGCTGAGCTGGTCTGCTCGACCGGGATCGCGGCAGACCATCCAGCGGCCTTGCCGATCCTCGACGCTCGCACGAAGCTGCCCTGGTGGCCAACCCCTGACTTACGGCAAGGTCACGCCGCGCTTGTCGACGAGATCGACCGTCGGTTCGACAACGTGCCGACCGGATTCTGGGAGCGGCCGCCAACCCAGGCGGCGATCTTGCCGCTGCCGCAGCCGCTTCAGCCCGATCGGCCGTATGGATTTCTGGTTGTGGGCGTGAATCGACACCGACCGCTCGACGATCAGTACCTCTCGTTCCTCGGACTGCTCGCGGCGCAGCTGGCGTCGGGCATCTCCGACACTCGTGCCTACGAAGCAGAACGACGCCGGGTTCAGGAACTTGGCGCGCTGGACCGCGCCAAGACGGCGTTCTTCACCAATGTGAGCCACGAACTGCGGACACCGCTGACGCTGTTGCTCGGACCGGCTGAAGACGCTCTCACTGACGCCGACGAGCGTTTGTCACAGCGTCAGCGCCAACGGCTGGAGATGATCGCGCGCAACGGTGAGCGGCTGTTGAAGCTCGTCAACACCCTGCTCGACTTCTCACGACTGGAAGCCGGCCGGGCGGACACCAGCTTTGAACCGGTCGACCTTGCCCGGTACACATGGGAACTCGCGAGCATGTTCGATTCGGCGGTCGAGCGCGCCGGTCTGCGCTTCGAGATTGACTGCCCGCCGCTGCGGGAGCCAGTCTACATCGACAGGGAAATGTGGGCGAAGGTTGTACTCAACCTGCTTTCCAATGCGCTTAAGTTCACGTTCAGCGGCGGCATCACCGTAAGGCTCGACAGTGATGGCGGGCTAGCGCGGCTCGAGGTTTCCGACACCGGGATAGGCATCGAGCCTTCAGAGCAGGCACGGCTCTTCGAGCGTTTCCACCGCGTCCCGGGAGTTCGCGCCCGAACGCACGAGGGGTCCGGCATCGGGCTCGCGCTGGTGGCGGAACTGGCGGAGGTTCACGGTGGCCAGGCGAGCGTCGAGAGCAGCCCCGGCGCCGGCAGCAAGTTCACGGTTGAGATCCCGTTCGGTCACTCCCACCTTCGCGACGAGCAGCTCGGCTCAGACGGCCGTGAGGTTTCCGTGGAACGTGAGATATCCGGGTTCCTCGCCGAGGCCAACCGCTGGCTGCTGCCGACCGCCGGTGGCTCGGAGGACGAGACTCCGGCTGATGTTGGCAGCGAGCTGCCCGGCCGGCCGCGGGTGCTGATCGTGGATGACAACAGCGACATGCGCGATTACGTCGCGGCGCTGCTCGCCGACGATTACTCGGTTCAGGCCGCGCCGGACGGGGAGGCAGCGCTCGTGCTGGCACGGGCAGACCCGCCAGATCTTGTGCTGACCGATGTGATGATGCCCGGCCTCGACGGGTTCGGACTGTTAGCCGCGCTGCATGCCGATCCGGCGACTCTGCACGTGCCTGTGGTGATGCTCTCGGCCCGCGCTGGCGAGGACGGCGTGATCGAGGGCCTGGAGGCCGGCGCGGACGACTATCTGATCAAGCCGTTCAGTGCACGCGAGCTGCTAGCTCGCGTGGCCGCGAACCTTGAGCTCGACCGCGCGCGGCGCACTCGCGAACAGCTTGAGCGCGGGCTGGTCATGCAAAACCAAGCGGAGCGGCTCGCCGAGGTGGGAAGCTGGGAGATCGATTTGGAGAGCGGCTCGATCCGTGGTTCGCAGCAGCTGCTGCGGATGCTGGGGCTGCCCGAGGAAGGGTTCGGCTCGCTGCGCTTCAGGGAGGCGCTGACCGAACTGGTTCATGCTGATGACCTGGAACGGGTCGAGATGGCGCTCGACGCTGCGCTCTCGACCGGTCAGCCATTCGAGTCCGATCTGCGGCTGAGACCTGAGCGCGGCGGCGACCGCTGGCTACGCGTTCTCGGCGAGCTTGACCGCGGCGACAGCGGCCGACCGCAGAGCTTCAGAGGCTTCGTCCAGGACATAACCCAGCGCCGTGAGGCTGAGCTGGCGATTGCCGCCGCCGCCACCGCTCGCGAAGCGGCAGCCAGGGAACACGCGATCGCCGACAGCCTGCAACGCAGCCTGCTGCCGAACGAGACGTTCGAGTCGGTCCACCTTGAACTCGCGACCTACTACCAGGCGGGTGTTGAGGGCACGCGCGTGGGCGGGGATTGGTTCGACGTCGTCGATCTTGGTGCTGGACGGGTGGCACTGGTGATCGGCGACGTATCAGGACGGGGGATACGCGCCGCGAGCCTGATGGGTCAGCTCCGAGCTGCAGGTCGGGCATACGCCCGCCTGGACCTGCCACCGGCAGACGTGCTCGAGCTACTCGAGGCGACCGTGAGTGAACTTGGCCAATCCCATCTGGCGACCTGCATATACGGCGTCTATGACCCCGCGAGCGGTGAGCTGCGCTACGCCAATGCCGGGCACCTGCCGCCGATCCTGGCCTTGCCAGGTGAACCCGCAACCCGCCTTACCGGGACACCCGATCCGCCGCTTGGGTTCGGCTCGTCCACCTTCCGGGAGGAGTGCGTGTCACTTCCATCCGGGGCGATGATCGTGCTCTACACCGATGGCTTGGTTGAACGGCGCGACCGTGACCTCGATACGGGCATTGACATGCTCACGGCCCAGATCCGAGCTGACGTGCCAAGTATTCAAGGATTGCCTGGACAGCTCGTCCAACTGGTTGCGCCAGATGGCAACGAGGACGACATTGCGATTCTGGTGGCCCGCATCAGCGACCGGTCGGTGCAAAGTCTCGCAAAACTGGACGTCCCTGCTGAGCGCTCCGCGGTGAGGCAGGGACGGGCATTCACGGTCGCCACGCTACGCGAATGGTCGCTATCCGAGAGCCTGATTGAAGACGCGACGCTGATGGTCAGCGAACTGCTCACCAACGCCGTAGTTCACGGCAGCGCGCCTATCTGCCTGCGTCTGCGCAAGATGCCAGAGGAACTCGCGATCGAAGTCGACGACGGATCGAGCGCGATGCCGCGCAAGCTGCAAGCCGGTCTTGACGATCTTCACGGGCGTGGATTGGCGATCGTCGCGGCGCTCGGAACGCGGTGGGCGGCCCGGCCAGACGGCTACGGCAAGACTGTCTGGAGCACGATCCGGATTCCGCCCAGCTAGGACCGCGTAGTAGATTTGCCAGTGCAGGCTCGCTGAGACACGAAGGCTCACGAGCAGCGGGAGTTCGAGTCGGGGAGTCGTGCGATCCGTACCGGTCGTCACGAATTCCGGACGCGCCAATAGCTGAACGACGCCCCGTGCGGCAATGCGGCGCATAAAGTGAGCGTATGGAGTCTCTGACCCCGCGGTACACATCCCACCCATCAAACCGGTTGAAGCTCGAGTGCTCAGTCGACACTGTTGCGGTCGTCCTCAGGGTTCACGGAGAGATTGACCTCGAGACCACCCCAGCCTTCGATGCTGAGATTCTGCGAATCATCGAGGCGCAGCCGGAACGCGTGCTGATCGACCTCTCTGGCGTCGAGTTCATCGACAGCACAGGCCTCAGTGCTCTGATCAGAGCCGATCAGGGCGCGGCTGCGAACGGGCAGCAGCTATCGCTGCGCGGCGGTTCCAGTCAGGTCCGCCGGTTGTTCGAGCTGACCGGATTGCTCGACAGATTGAATTTCGAGGACTGACGAGCGGTCGTCCCGGCGAGAGTGCCGGGCGTCCAATGCATTGCGCTCACTCGGCGCTGAACACCAGAGCGCCCCGGCTCAACGTCTTCGCGGTCAACGGCATCCCCGGGCGATAGACCAGGTGGGTCGGTGACTGGGCGTCCAGCAGCACCGCATCGGCCCGCGCGCCGATGCCCAGGTGACCGACATCGGAGCGCCGCAGCGCACGGGCGCCGCCGAGCGTCGCGGCGCTCAGCGCCTCGCTCACCGTCATCTGCATATCCCTCACCGCAAGCGCGATGCAGAAGGCCATGGCGGAGGTGTAGCTCGAGCCTGGATTGCAGTTCGTCGCGAGTGCCACCGCGACACCGGCGTCGAGCAGCCGGCGGGCATCGGGGTACGGCTGACGCGTGGAGAAGTCCGTTGCCGGCAGCAGCGTCGCGACCGTCTGGCTCGATGCCAGCGCGTCGACGTCCGCGTCCGACAGGTAGGTGCAGTGATCGACAGACGCGGCGTCGAGTTCGACCGCGAGTTGAACGCCCGGTCCGTGACCGAGCTGATTGCCATGCACTCGCAGACCAAGCCCGGCGGCACGCCCGGCCAGCAGAACCCGGCGCGACTGCGCATAGTCGAAGGCGCCGGTTTCGCAGAAGACGTCGATCCAGCGCGCCCGCGGCGCGCAAGCGTCGAGCATCGGCCCGCAGACCAGGTCGACATAGGCATCGGGATCGTCGGCGAACTCAGATGGCACAACGTGGGCGCCGAGGAAGGTCACGTCGTCGGTGAGTTCGGCGGCGGCGGCGCAGAGCCGCGCCTCGGTCTCGACGTCGAGCCCGTAACCCGACTTGATCTCTATGTGGGTGATCCCGCAGGCAAACGCGGCGTCGCGCCTCGCCTGCGCCAGCGCGACGAGTTCGGTGGTGCTGGTGGCGCGGGTGGCAGCCGTGGTCACGCGGATGCCACCCGCGGCGTACGGCGCCCCGGCCATCCGCGCCGCGAACTCATTACTGCGGTCGCCGGCGAAGACCAGGTGCGTGTGCGAGTCGACAAAGCCCGGGATCAGGCAGCGGCCACCGGCGTCGATCCGCGAGTCAGCGGCTCCGGCAGTGCTGCCAGCAGGCAGCACTGCGGCCACCCGTTCGTGCTCGAAGACGATCGACACATCTCGGCGTTCGCCGATTTCGGGATCGTTGGTGATCAGCAGCCCGATGTTGTCGATCACCAACGAGGGCGTCATCAGCCGCTGACCGTGCCGAGCGCGTTGCCGATCGCGGCCTCCAGTTCGGCGGCGACGTCGATCGAAAGATGCCGGCCGTCGGCGATAACCTGCCGGCCGCCGACGATCACATCGCGCACGTCCGCGGCGCTCGCCGAGAAGACGATCGCATCGGCCGGGGTGCCGGCGGTCCTGACGCTGTCGGTTGCGACGGTCACGAGGTCAGCCAGCGCTCCCTCAGTGATCAGTCCGCCATCGGGCCAGCCGAGGCAGGCGTGGCCATTGGCGGTCGCGGCACTGATCAGGTCGGCCGCGGTGTGGTGGCCGCGAACCCCGGTCGCGAGCCGCTCGTCGAGCTCGATCGCGCGCGCCTCCTCAAACAGGTCGATGGCCGCGTGCGAGTCGCTGCCGACCGCCAGCCGCGCACCGGCATCGCGCAGCCGGCGCGCCGGACCGATCCCGTCGGCCAGGTCACGTTCGGTTGTCGGGCAGAGGCAGACGCTGGCACCGGCGTCGCCCAGCCGTGCGACGTCGCCATCGGTCAGGTGCGTGGCGTGCACGGCGGTGAAGTTTGCGCCGACCGGCAGCAGCGCGGTAGGGGTGCCGCCGTAGCGCGAAAGGCACTCCTGGTTCTCGCCGGGCTGCTCGGAGACGTGCGCGTGCAGCGGCCGCCTGCCGGTGAATTCGGCCACCTGCGCGGCGGCCGTCGGGTCGACCGCGCGGATCGAGTGGATCGCGGCGCCGAGCCGCAGCTGCTCGCTCTCCCGCAAGCCGGCGACCCGCTCCGACCAGGCGGCCGTGTCACGGTCGCGGAAGCGGGCGATGCCGCCCTCGAGGTAACAGGTGTCGAGCAGGGTCAGGCGGATTCCCGCCTCGGAGGCGGCCGCGATGATCGCGTGGCCGGTCTCGTTCGGGTCCGAATACGGCGAGCCGTCGGGCGCGTGGTGCAGGTAATGGAACTCGCCGACAGTGGTGACGCCGGCCAGCAGCATCTCCGCGAAGGTGGCGCGCGCCAGCGCGTGTATCTGGTCGGGATCGACCTTGCTCGCGAGCGCGTACATCTGCTCGCGCCAGGTCCAGAATGAGCCGGTACCAACCTGCGTGTGGCCGCGCAGCGCGCGCTGAAATGTGTGCGAATGGACGTTGGCGAGGCCCGGCAGCGTCAGGCCGCGCAGTGCTTGCGCCCCGGCAGGGGGTTCGGGGGCGTAGCTGACGGCTGTGATCAGACCACCGGTCAGGGCGAGGGTCACGCCGGCGCGGACTCCGTCACCGATCCAGGCTTGCTCGCACCAGTAGGTGGCGGTCATGAGCCAACCCTCGCGACCAGTGCTCGTGCCCGCGCCACGAACGCGTCCTTGTGGTGGGTTTCGAACTGCTCCCAGGTCATGAAAGTGGTTGGGTCGCGCACGCGGTCAAGGAACATCACGCCGTTCAGGTGGTCAACCTCGTGCTGGAAGGTTCCGGCTGTGAGGCCGCGGCGGATCTCAGAGTGGGGCACGCCGGCACGGTCGAGGTAGTCGACGCGGACGCTGACGGAGCGTTCGGCCTCGCCGCGCAGATCTGGAACCGAGAGACAGCCCTCGTTGATCATCGCCGTCTCGGAGTCGATCGGCTCGATTGACGGGTTGATGATCACGGTCAGCGGAATCGCGGGCTTGTACGGATAGCGCGGATGGTTGGCGCCAACTTCAATCACAGCCACGCGGCGCAGATCTGCCACCTGGTTTGCAGCGAGTCCGGCGCCGCCGGCGGCTCGCATGGTCGTTATCAGGTCGTCCACAAATGCCTGAAACCCGGGCGAAGCGAGCTCGTCGGCGGACACCGCTTGCGCCCGCTGGCGCAGGACGGGGTCGCCGACGGTGACGATCGGCAGGACGCTCATCGCTCATTCCTCGTCCATCGGGATCCGCACGCCGCGCTGCCCGGCAACCTCGATGGAGCGTTCGTAGCCGGCGTCGGCGTGACGGATCACGCCCATACCGGGATCGTTGGTCAGCGCCCGTTCGAGCTTCAGCGCCGCCAGCTCAGTGCCGTCGGCGAGGCAGACGATCCCGGAGTGGATCGAGCGCCCGATGCCGACGCCGCCGCCGTGGTGCAGGCTGACCCAGCTGGCGCCCGACGACGCTCCGACGAGCGCGTTCAGCAGTGGCCAGTCGGCTATCGCGTCCGAGCCGTCCTTCATCGCTTCGGTCTCGCGGTAGGGCGACGCAACCGACCCTGAATCCAGATGATCCCGGCCGATCACGATTGGGGCCGAGAGCTCGCCCGTGGCGACCATCCGGTTGAAGCGCAATGCCAGGCGGTGGCGTTCGCCGTAGCCGAGCCAGCAGATCCGGGCGGGCAGGCCCTGGAAGGCGACGCGGTCTCCGGCGGCGGTGATCCAGCGCGCCAACGGCTCGTCATCAGGGAACTCTTCGAGCACGGCGCGATCGGTCGCGGCGATGTCGGCTGGGTCTCCGGAGAGCGCGACCCAGCGGAACGGGCCTTTGCCTTCGGCGAACAGCGGCCGGATGTACGCCGGCACGAAGCCGGGGTAGTCAAAGGCGCGCTCGAAGCCACCGAGCTTGGCTTCGGCCCGCAGCGAGTTGCCGTAGTCGAAGACCTCGGCGCCGGCGTCCTTGAAGCCGACCATCGCGGCGCAGTGCGCTGCCATCGCCTTGCGCGAGCGGCGGATGTACTCCTGCGGATCCGAGAGGCGCAGCGCATCCGGGTCGTCGACGGTGTCGGGCACGTAGCCGCCGAGCGGGTCGTGGGCGCTGGTCTGGTCAGTGACGATGTCAGCCTTGAAGCCCATCGCCAGCAGCTCCGGCAGGACGCGCGCGGCGTTGCCCTCGAGTCCGACGCTGAGCGCCCTTCCCGCCACCGCCGCCGCCCGGCAGCGAGCGACGGCGTCAGCCAGTGAGTCGGCTGCTTCGTCCAGGTAGCGCTCGGCGATCCGTCGCCGGATGCGCTCGCCGTCGACGTCGATGCAGAGCGCCACGCCGCCGTTGAGCGTGACCGCGAGCGGCTGCGCGCCGCCCATGCC
>PLES01000120.1 GCA_003137075.1 Solirubrobacterales bacterium | reverse complement strand
CGGCCGTACTCCCCAGGCGGGGTACTTAATGCGTTAGCGTCGGCACAGGGGGAGTCGACACCCCCTACACCTAGTACCCATCGTTTACGGCGTGGACTACCAGGGTATCTAATCCTGTTTGCTCCCCACGCTTTCGCGTCTCAGCGTCAGTACCGTCCCAGCGAGCTGCCTTCGCCATTGGTGTTCCTCCTGATATCTGCGCATTTCACCGCTACACCAGGAATTCCACTCGCCCCTTCCGGACTCTAGCCCAACAGTTTCCACCGGCATTCCAGGGTTGAGCCCTGGACTTTCACAGCAGACTTGTTGAGCCGCCTACACGCGCTTTACGCCCAATGATTCCGGACAACGCTAGCCCCCTACGTATTACCGCGGCTNNTTACCGCGGCTGCTGGCACGTAGTTAGCCGGGGCTTCTTCTGAAGGTACCGTCACTCCAGTCGGCTATTAACCGACGAAGCTTCGTCCCAACTGAAAGGGATTTACAACCCGAAGGCCTTCTTCTCCCACGCGGCGTTGCTGCATCACGCTTTCGCGCATTGTGCAAGATTCCCCACTGCTGCCTCCCGTAGGAGTNNAGCCGTTACCTCACCAACAAGCTAATGGGCCGCGGGCCGATCCCGATGCGGAGGCCGAAGCTTCCTTTCCCCGACAGCCTTATGGCTGGAGGGCACATTTGGTATTAGCCCGAGTTTCCTCGGGTTGTCCCAATCATCGGGGCACGTTACCCACGTGTTACTCACCCGTTCGCGGCTTTGCCCCAGGCCGAAGCCTGGTTCGTCGCTCCACTTGCATGTATGAGGCACGCCGCCAGCGTTCGTCCTGAGCCAGGATCAAACTCTCCGTGAAGAACTACCACAAAAGAGTTGTCAGGAAACCATCCGCGTTGTGTACACAAGCAACCAAAGTCGCCAGTGTCTACGGATGGACCTGGGCATCTCCCTGGAGGGATGATGCCCTCTCTCTCACGCTTTGTCGGACCTTGCCGACGATGGGGCGCCCTAAGTACACAAGTGGGCGCCGGAGAGGAGACGGGTCAATCTTGGCACCGTTGCTCGAATGACTCCCGAAGGAGACGTCCGACAACGGCGTCGAACCTGGACACACCTTCGGCCATTGGTAGGCCGAGGTGCGCATGCTGTTGAGTTTTCAAAGACCGTCGCTTCCAGCAGAGGGGGTTTCCCTCTGGAGAATGCTCCCTGAGCCAGCGAAGCGCTCGGGGCAGAAGAGTATAGCCACATTTCCGACTGGGAGTACAAGCACGTGGTGCTGGCACTTACTTCCGGAGCGCGTGGCCGCGCTCACTGCCCGAAGGAAAGTAGCAGCCCCTTCACACGTTTGCATTCTGATCGCCCAACTTTTTGTCTGTAGCGGCCCAAACCCCAGCAGACAAGGGCTTTCGCCGGTCAAGGCAGCCGCGAGTTCGGCGCCAGCAAGCCTTCAGACGATGCGGATCCGCGCGAAGCGGCGCTTGCCGAGCTGCAGCACGCGGCCGTCGATCACATCCGGCGCGACGTCCAGCACACCTTCCTCAAGCGGCTCTCCGTCGATCTTGACGCCCCCCTGCCCTAGCGAGCGTCGCGCCTCGGAGGTGGAGACGCCGAACGCCTGGGCGAGCAGCGCCGGCAGATGCACGTTCTCGCTGCCGTTCAGTGAGAAGCTGACGTCTGGGATGTCATCCGGGATCTCACGGCGCACATGCAGACTGTCGAACGCGGCCTCAGCGGCGACGGCCGCCTCAGCGCTGTGGAAGCGCTCCACGAGCGCACGCGCGAGCGCGCGCTTGCTATCCCGCGGCCCCAGCTCGGGATCGGCGCCGGCGCCGATCAGCAACGAGTACCAGGCCTCAAGCGACGAGTCCGGGATGCTCAGGGTCTTCCCGTACATCTCCTCGGGCGGTTCGCTGACACCGACATAGTTACCGAAGGACTTGGACATCTTGCGCTCGCCGTCGGTCCCGGTCAGCAACGGCATCGTCAGGATCACCTGGCCCTCTAAGCCGTAGGCGCGCTGGATGTCACGACCCAGGAGCAGGTTGAACTTCTGGTCGGCGCCGCCAAGTTCTACGTCCGCCTTGATCGCGACCGAGTCATAGCCCTGAAGCAGCGGGTAGAGCAGCTCCAGCATCGAGACCGGGGTGCCGGCTGCCAGCCGCTTTGCGAAGTCGTCGCGCTCGATTACGTTTGCGACCGTCGTCGTCGACAGCAGCCGGAAGAGGTCGCCCATTGGCATCTCCAGCCAGTCACCGTTGAAGCGAACCTCGAGCCGCTCGGGATCGAGGATCTTCAGAGCCTGCTGCTCAAAGCTGGTGGCGTTTGACTGGATCTCTTCGTCGCTCAGCATCGGGCGCGTCGCCGAGCGCCCGCTCGGGTCGCCGACGCGGGCGGTTCCGTTGCCGATGATCAGCACGACCGTATGGCCCGCGTCCTGGAACTCACGCAGCTTCTGCAGCACGACCGTGAACCCCAGGTGGATGTCGGGGGCGGTCGGATCGATCCCGAGTTTCACGCGCAACGGTCGCCCAAGTTTCAGCTTGGCTTCGAGAGCGCCCTCCGGCAGGCAATCGACCGCATTCCGGGCCAACCATGCGGCCGCCTCCTTCGGGCTATCTGGCATCTGAACGGTGTGGTCTGACATCCGTACCAATGCTAGACTCTCGCGCTGCGGCAAGGGGGCCCGAAGGCATGCGGCTCCGTCACAGGGCGGCACCGTCGTGGTCCATTCAACCGTCAGTGCGCCTGTTAGTTTGCCGGAGCTGTAACGATCGCATGAGCGTCGAAGATCAACCCCTGACAGCGGCCTCGGAAAGCCCGGCCCCGATCGTGTTCAACGAACACTCGGGCCGGCGTCACTGGTCCTTCCGACGCTATGGCCGCGGCCACGGCAGACCGCGCGTGCGCAAGCTGCGCCTGCTGCTCGTAGTCGTCGGCTTCCTGTNNGCCGGCGCCTCGGCTCTATTCGGAATGCTGACCGCGATCGCATCGGATCTGCCGACGTTGAAGCCGCAGGTTCCCGCCAAGAGCGTCGACTCCTACCTTTACGACGACACTGGTACGCCGATCGGTGTGCTCGCTCCTCCTGACGAGCCGGTCGCCGACGGCTGGGGCCAGATTTCGCAGAACATGGTGCACGCGATCGTGTCGGTCGAGGACAAGCGCTTCTGGAGTGACTCGGGTGTCGATATCAAGGGCCTGCTGCGGGCGGTGACATCCGACATCACCGGTGGCCCACGGCAGGGCGCGTCGACGATCCCTGAGCAGTTCGTCAAGAACGTGCGCGAGGAGCAGGACCACCGCACGATCTTCGAGAAATTGATCGAGGCCGGACTCGCCTTCCAGCTGACCCATAAATGGCCGCATTGGGAGATCCTGACCGACTACCTCAACTCGATCTACTACGGCAACGGTGCCTACGGGATCGAGTCGGCTGCGCGCGTCTACTTCGGCTGGAACCACGGGTACAAGCCCGGCAACCCGGCGGACGAAGCCAAGAGCGGCTGCGGGTCGCCGGACGCCGAGGATCTCACTCGCAAGTCGTGCGCGTCCGCGCTCAGACCGTGGGAGTCGGCTCTGCTTGCCGGCATGGTCGCGAACCCGACCGAATTCGATCCGGCCGGGGACCGGGCGCAGCGCGCCGCCGCCAAGGGCCGGCGCAACCAGGTCCTCGAGCTGATGTACCAGCAGCACTACATCGATGAGGCGATGTACGAGCGGAGCATCAACGAGCCGCTTCCGACGGTGCAGCAGATCCAAACGCCCGAGGAGCCGGCTGCCGCCCCGTACTTCACCAGCTGGGTGACGCCGCTGATCATCCACGCGCTCGAGAAGGAGGGCGTGCCGAAGAAGGACGCCGCTTACGAGGCGTACTACGGCAACCTCAAGATCAAGCTCAGCGTCGATTTGAAGATGCAGGACGCGGCGCAGGCGGCGGTCAACGAGGAGTTTCCGCCGAACAGCAACGGTCCCACCGCCTCGCTGGTAGCGATCGACAACAGCAACGGCGAGGTCCGCGCGATGGTCAGCGGCAACGGCGAGTACAACAAGTCGCCGTTCAACCTGGCGACGCTCGGTTACCGCCAGCCGGGCTCGGCCTTCAAGATATTCACGCTCGCGGCAGCGCTGACGAGCGGCAAGTATTCGCCGGACTCGATCATCGACTCCAAGCCGTACACGATCCACTACGGCGTCGATAACTCCGGCAAGTACGTGGTGCATAACTTCGACAACGCCTACGCCGGCCCGACCAGTCTGGCGTCGGCGACCGCAACCTCAGACAACAGCGTCTTCGCCCAGGTCGGGTGGAACGTCGGCACCCAGGCGATCGCCAGCTACGCCAAGGCGATGGGGATCCGCACGCCTATCTCCCAGACACCGGCGATGATCCTCGGCGGCCTCAACACCGGCGTCTCAGCGCTCGACATGGCGCACGCCTACGAGACCGTGGCGACGGGCGGACGCCGGGTGTCCAACGACATCCTCGGTGACTACCGGAACGGCGCGATCGGCATCAGCTCGATCAGCGGCTGCGCACAGTGTCGTCAGAGCACTATCGACAACACCACCGCCGACGGCTTGCAGCGCAAGCCCGTGCTCACAACCACGGTCGCCGCGACGATTGACGAGTTGCTGCACGGGCCGGTCGACGACCCCTCGGGCACCGGCACCGCGGCTGCGATCCCGGGCGTCGACGTCGTCGGCAAGACCGGGACGACCTCGAATTACGTCGACGCCTGGTTTGTCGGCTGGACACCGCAGATGACCGTCGCGGTCTGGGTCGGCTACCCCAACACCGGTAAGCCGATGACCACCAACTTCGATGGCGGACCGGTTGAAGGCGGTACCTACCCGGCGATCATCTGGCACAACTTCATGATCCAGGCGCTTCAGATCATGGCCGATGAGACCGCCGCCAAGGAGCACAAGACGGCCCCCACGCTGGACTACCAGTCGGTCACGACCGCAAGGCAGCAGAGCAACTCCGGCACGCCGACCACAACGTCGCCCGCCCCGACGACGAACGGTGCCAACCCGACCGCGGGGACCAGCAACACCAAGGGTCAGCAGGCCGGTACGCAGCCGAGCGCGACCAACAAGACCAACGCGCCTGCAAACGTCATCCCCAACGCTCCCGCCAACTCCTCGGCCGGCTCCGGAACGAAGGGTGTCACCACCACTCCGGCTGTGACCACCACCCCTGCCACCGCCGGCACCAGCACCAACGGTGGCACCGGGCTCTAAGTCGTGGCACCCGCAACTCCGGGCGACACCGGCGGCCCGGCGGGCGGCTGACGCACCGGCGCCGACAGGTAGCGACTGCCGGTGACGCAGAAGCGCCATGGCAGCTCCACCGCCCTCGTGATGCCGATACGAATGCCGGTTGAGATCGGCGGGGTTTCCCAGCCCGCCGGACGGGCCGAGACCACCACCGGCCCCTGCGCCAGCTCACAGCGGTTGTCCGCCAAGCTGATACCCAACGCCTGCGTGAGCTTGCCCGGTCCGGAGCAGAGAGTACGTTCGCGTTCAACCGGCATCCCGCGCCGCGAAGCCATCACGTCGAGTCCCGTCAACGGCTCGAGCGCTCGGATCAGCACAGCTGCGCCCACGCCCTCGTGCTCGCAGACGGTGTTGAGCATCACATGGACGCCGTATGAGATGTACACGTAGGCCAGGCCCGGTGGTCCGAACAGCGTCGCGGTGCGCGGTGTCAATCCGACAAAGGCGTGGCAGGCCGGTTCGGAGTCGTGGTAGGCCTCCGTCTCGACTATCACGCCGCTGCACTCACCGTGAGTGACGACGCAGCCGATCAGCTCACGCGCCACCTGCAGCACCGGCCGGTCGTAGAAAGCCGGCTGCACGGCGCTCAGCTTCCCGCGAGGCTCAGCGCGGCCACGCCTGGGCCTGCTGCAAGGCTGTACGTGCGTGCTCCAGCTGAGCACGCACTGAAGCTGAGCTAGTGCCACCGCGCGAGACCTTGGATTCGAGCCAGGCCCCGTCGCGTAGCAGTGCGTAGAAGCCCTCGGCGTCGAGCAACGGCGACGCGTCGGCGAGCTCCTGCGGCGTCAGCTCAGAGAGCGTGCGGCCGCTCGAGACAGCCGTGCGCACGAGCCCTGCGACGACGCCGTGACATTGACGGAACGGCAGGCCGCGCTTGACCAGGTAGTCGGCGACGTCGGTCGCGGCGAGGAACTCGTCCTCGGAGGCCTGCGCCAGGCGCTCACGCTTGAAGGTGATCGTGCCGATCATGCCCTGCGCCGCCGCGAGCACCAGCTCAAGCGAGTCGACCGCGTCGAACAGCTGCTCCTTGTCCTCCTGCATGTCCTTGTTGTAGGTCAGCGGCAGCCCGTGCATCACGCCGTACATGGTCGCCAGGCGCCCGCTGATCCTCGGCGCTTTGGCGCGCAGCAACTCGGCCGCGTCGGGGTTCTTCTTCTGCGGCATGATCGAAGAGCCCGAAGCCCAGGCGTCGGAGACCTCGCAGAAGCCGAACTCCTCGCTTGACCAGAGCACGATCTCAGCGCCCAAGCGCGACATGTGGGTCGCACAGGTGCTCGCCGCGGCGAGGTAGTCGAGCACAAAATCACGGTTCGAGACGGCGTCGATCGAGTTCTCGGCGACGCTGGTGAAGCCAAGCTCGCCGGCGACCATCAGACGGTCGGTGTTGAAGTTGGCCCCGGCGAGCGCACCGGCGCCGAGCGGCAAGGGGCCGGTCGCGTCAACCACCGCGACAAAGCGCCCGTGGTCACGTAACAGCATCCATGCGTAGGCGAGCAGGTGGTGCCCCAAGTAGACCGGCTGAGCGCGCTGCAGGTGCGTGTAGCCCGGCATCGGCCAGTCAAGATGGCGCTCGGCTACGTCGATCAGGATCTCGACCAGACCCAAGCTCGCGTCAGCGCTGTCAAGCGCCGCCTGTCGCGTGAACATCGCCATGTCGGTCGCGACCTGGTCGTTGCGCGAGCGGCCGGTGTGCAGCCGCCCGCCGGCCTCCCCCGCGAGCTCGGTGACACGGCGCTCGATGGCCATGTGCACGTCCTCATCGTTCTCAGCGAACGGAAAGGTGCCGTCGCTGACCTCCTTTGCGACCACTGCCAGCGCGGCGTGCAGCGCGTCACGGTCCTCGTCGCTGATGATCTCCTGCGCGGCGAGCATCGAGGCGTGCGCGACTGACTGCTGCACGTCGAACGGCGCCAGGCGCCAGTCGAACGCCAGCGAGTCATTCAGCCGCCGGAAGGCGTCGGCTTGAGGCTCGGCGAAGCGGGACATCAGGCGCGCGATGCTAACGGTCCGCGTGCCAGCACGCTTGTCAGCGCCGACGCGACGCGGTCAACCTGTCCCTCGGTCATCTGCGGGAAAAACGGCAGCGCGATGGAGCGTTCGGAGACGTCCTCACAGACCGGGAAGTCGCCCGCCCGGTGACCGAACTTCTCCTGGTAATAGCTCATCAGGTGGATCGCTGGGAAGTAGGGTTTGGCCGGGATCCCCTGGGCGCCGAGCGCCCTCATCGTCTGCTCCTTGTCGGTGCCCCGCGGCAGCTGCACGACAAACACGAACCAGCCGCGGCGCGCCAGACCGGCGTCCTCGCATGGCAGGGTCAGTCCTTCTATCTCCGAAAGCGCCTCGCGGTAGAGCGCGGCGACGCGCGCGCGTCCGTCGAGCAGCGAGTCGAGTCGCTCCAGCTGCGCGAGGCCGAGCGCGCACGCGAGGTCTGAGAGGCGATAGTTGAAGCCGAGGCGATCGTGATCGAGCCAGTCCATATTCGGCGCGCGGCCCTGGTTGCGCTCGGAGTCGATCTGCTGCTTGTGCGCGGAGTCGCTGCTGACGACCATGCCGCCCTCGCCGGTCGTCATCTGCTTGTTGGCGTAGAAGGCGAAGACCGCCTGATGGCCACGCCCGCCAATCACGCCGCCGTCGGCATAGACCCCTCCCAGCGCCTCGCAGGCGTCCTCAACGATCGGCAATCCAAGCTTCTCGAGCGCGGCCATTTCGGCCGGATACCCGAACACGTGCACCGGCAGGATCGCCGTGGTGCGCGGGCTCACCGCAGCGGCTGCCGCGTCCGGATCGATGTTCAACGTGACCGGATCGATGTCGGCGAAGACCGGCCGCGCCCGCTCATAGATCGCCACGTTGGAGCTCGCCACAAAGGAGAACGGTGTGGTGATGACCTCGTCGCCATCGGTCACCCCGATGGCGCGCAGCGCCAGGTGCAGACCGGCTGTACCCGATGAGACGGCGCTGCCGTGGCGCGCGCCGACGCGTGCCGCGAAGGCCTGCTCAAAGGCCGGCGCCATCGGCCCCAGCGAGAGCTGGCCGGAGCGCAGGACCTCGAGCACCAGCTCCTCTTCGCGCTCGCCGATCACCGGGCGGGCAAGCGGAATCAGTGAGTCCGGCCCACCGGGGCCGGACTCCGGGTCCAGCCGAGCAGTCACGACGACGAGCGCGCCTCGTCCGCGCTGGCGCGAAAGCGGCCGACCTGCATGCCGAATTCGAGCGAGTCGACGAGCGCCTCCCAGGACGCTTCGATCACGTTCGCGGAGACACCGATCGTGCCCCACTCGCGTTCACCATCGGTCGAATCGAGTAGCACCCGGGTGATCGCCTCGGTGCCCTTGGTCGAGTTCAGGATCCGGACCTTGAAGTTGCTGAGCTCGATCTCCTTGAGGTCCGGATAGATCTCGGCCAGCGCCGCCCGCAGCGCCGCGTCAAGTGCGTTGATCGGGCCGTTGCCCTCGGCAGTTGCGACGTAGCGCTCGCCGTCGACCCAGACCTTGATCGTCGCCTCGGTCTCGACACGCCCATCGGCACGCTTCTCCACGATTGAGCGCCACGACTCAAGCCGGAAGAGCGGCTCGTAATCACCGGTCTCCTTGCGCAGCAGCAGCTCAAAGGAGCCGTCGGCTGCCTCAAAGTGGTAGCCCTCGTGCTCCAGGTCCTTGACGCGCTCAAGCACGCGCTCGGCGGCTTGCGCGCTCAGCTCGATCCCCGCCTCGGCGGCTCGAGCGTGCACCGTGCCCTTGCCGGACAGTTCCGAGATCAGCACCTGCCGAGTGTTGCCGACCACCTCCGGATCGACGTGCTCGAACGTCAGCGGATCGGCCGTGACCCCGGCGACGTGCATGCCGCCCTTGTGCGCGAAGGCGTTGCGCCCCACGTACGGTGCGTCCGGGTTCGGCGTGAAGTTGAGCAGCTCGTCGAAGAAGTGCGCGGTCTTGGTCAGGTGGTGCAGCTGATCGGCAGACACGCACTCGTGGCCCATCTTCAGCTGCAGGTTGGGAATCACGGTGACGAGGTTGGCGTTGCCGCAGCGCTCGCCGTAGCCGTTCATCGTGCCCTGCACGTGGTCGGCGCCGGCACTGACCCCGGCCAGCGTATTCGCAACCGCGCAGCCCGAGTCGTCGTGGCAGTGGATCCCGAGCCTGACGTTGGCGCCGGCCAGCCCCTGCGCGACCGCCGCGACCGCCGTCTTGATGCCGTCCGGCAGCGTGCCGCCGTTGGTGTCACAGATCGTGATCGTGTCGGCACCGGCCTGGGCGGCGGCCCGCAGACAGGCGAGCGCATACTCGCCGTCGTCATGGAAACCGTCGAAGAAGTGCTCGGCGTCATATATCACGCGCTTGCCGTGCGATACCAGGAACTCGATCGACTCGGCGATCATCCGCAGGTTCTCCTGGCGGTCGACCTTCACGACCTTCTCGAGATGCAGCGACCAGGTCTTACCAACCAGCGTGCAGACCGGAGCGAAGCAGTCGGCCAGGATCTGCAGGGCCGGATCTTCGTCGGCGCGCAGGTCACGGCGCCGGGTCATGCCGAAGGCGGCGATCTGGGCGTGCCTGAAGGTCTCACCCGCCAGCAGCTCGAAGAGCTCAAGCTCCTTCGGGTTTGAGCTGGGGAAGCCGGCCTCGATCAGGTCGATGCCAAGTTCGTCAAGCTGGTGGGCGACGCGCACCTTCTCGTGTGCGGACAGCGACATGCCCTCCCCCTGCATCCCATCACGCAGGGTGGTGTCGTAGAGCTCGATCTTCGCCATGGCTCAGGCCGTTGGGGCAGGCACTTGAACAAAGTCAAGCCACCGCAGGTAACGCTCGTCGCGGCCGAACAGCGCGTCCTCATAGGTGCGCTGCAGCTCGGTCGTGATCAGACCGCGCACGCCGTCCCCGATCGTGTGGTCATCGATCTCGCAGACCGGCACGAGCTCGGCGGCGGTACCGGTGATGAAGACCTCGTCGGCCAGATAGAGCTCACCGCGGTCGAAGTCACGCTCGACCAGCTCAAAGCCGCGGTCGGCGGCGATCTGGATGATCGAACGACGGCTGATGCCATCGAGGTTGCCGGCCGAGAGCGGTGGCGTCGAGATCCGACCGTCGCGCACGATGAAGATGTTCTCACCGCTGCACTCCGAGACGTAGCCACGCTCGTCCAGCAGGACCGCCTCGTGGTAGCCGGCCTTGTGGACCTCGATCTTCGCAAGGATGCTGTTCAGGTACTGGCCGGTCGCCTTGGCCGCCGGGATCATCGAATCCCCCGAGATCTTGCGCCAGCTCGAGACCTTGGCGCGCACGCCGACCGACTTCGAGTCCTCGCCCAGGTAGGCGCCCCACGGCCAGGCCGCGATCGAGACGTCGACCGGCGCCTCAAGCGGGAACAGGCCCATGGTGCCGTAACCGCGGTAGGCGATCGGACGGATGTAGCACTCGCGCAGACCGTTCGCGATCAGCAGCTCGTGCGTGGCCGTGCGGATCTCCTCGGGCGTGAAGGGGATCGGCATGTAGTAGAGCTCAGCCGACTTGTAGAGGCGGTCGATGTGGTCCTGGTGGCGGAAGATCGCGGTGCCGCGCGCGGTCTCGTAGGCGCGCACGCCCTCAAAAACGCCAGTCCCGTAGTGAAGCCCGTGGGTAAGTACGTGAATCTTCGCGTCCTCCCAGGCAACGAGTTCCCCGTTGTGCCAGATGAGGTCCGCTTGCTCCACGTCGTGCTCCTTATAGGTTGGAAAGAACGGCCTGCGTGGCTGCGCGCGTATCGGCGCTTCCGCCCAGGTCGCGTGTGCGCAAGCCCTCTGCAAGCGCACGATTAACAGCCGATTCTATCGCCGCAGCCTCAGCCTCCAAATTGAGGCCGTGACGCAACATCATTGCCGCCGACAGGAACATCGCCAGCGGGTTCGCGACCCCCTGGCCGGCGATGTCAGGCGCGGAGCCGTGGACCGGCTCAAACACCCCCGGCTTGCCGGGCTCACCGATCGAGGCGCTGGGCAGCATCCCGATCGAGCCGGTGAGTGTCGCGGCCTCATCGCTGAGGATGTCCCCGAAGAGGTTCTCGGTGACGATCACGTCGAAGTCCGCCGGGTTTGAGACGAGCTGCATCGCGGCGTTGTCGACCAGCACGTTCTCCAGCGGGACCTGCGAAAACTCGGCCGCGTGAAGCTCCGCCACGACCTCGCGCCAGAGGCGGCTGGTCTCAAGCACGTTGGCCTTGTCGACGCTCGTGACCTTGCGGCGCGCGGCGCGGAAGGCGACGCGAGCGATCCGCTCGATCTCCTCACGGCTGTACTCACAGAGGTCTGAGGCGGTGTCCTTGGTGCGCGTCTTGGCGCCGAAGTAGAGGCCACCTGTGAGCTCGCGCACGATCAGCACGTCAGTGCCTTCGATGATCTCGCGCTTCAGCGGACTCGCGTCGTAGAGCGCCGGGAAGGGGCGCACGGGCCGCAGGTTCGCGTACAGCCCGAGCCCCTTGCGCATGCGGAAGAGGCCCTGCTCCGGTCGCGGCTTGTCGGCGTCGGTCGTGTCCCACTTGGGACCACCGACGCAGGCCAGCAGGACGGCGTCCGCGGCCTGGCAGGCCGCCAGCGTCTCGTCGGTCATGGCGATGCCATGCGCGTCGATCGAAGCACCACCGAAGAGGTGCTCCTCATAGTCAAATTTGGTACCGACGGCGTCCAGCAGTTCAAGCGTGGGCGCGGTGATTTCAGGGCCGATCCCGTCTCCGGGCAGCAGAATGATCTTCGAAGCCATAGTGCCTCGCAAGCTAGCGGATTGAGTCTCTGGTTGGTCGCCGCGCGGCATGCGCGGCGCCAGTCAGGCCCGCATCACTCGTTCACCGCCGCGACCTTCTCGGCGTGCTCTTCGCGTGAGAGGTGCGAAGGCCACCAGTTCCAGCGGCCGAGCAGGATCACCACCGAGGGCACCAGCAGCGTGCGCACGAGGAAGGTGTCCATCAGGATCCCGGCGGCGAGCCCGAAGCCGATCGCGTGCAGACCGCCGTTGCCGGCGCCAGAGCCACCGACGATCCCGAACACCGCAAAGGTGCCACCGAGGATCAACCCGGCCGAAGTCACGGTTGAGCCGGTGCGGGAGATCGCCTTGATCACCGCATCGGCCAGCGGCAACTCGCGCGCCTCCTCGCGGATCCGCGTCATCACGAGGATGTTGTAGTCCTCTCCGAGCGCCAGCAGGAAGATGAACATCAGGAACGGCAGCACGAAGCTGATGCCGCCGTCACCGCCGAGGTCGATGAAGACGATTGTCGCCAGACCCAGTGACGCCACGTAGGAGAGCCCGACGCTGACGATCAGGTAGAGCGGCGCCACAGCGCTGCGCAGCACCGCGCCCAGCAGCAGGCCGATCGCGATGATCGCGATCGGAATCACGACCGCGAGGTCATGGTTAGCGGTCTTGTTGATGTCGTAGATCGCGGCGGCCTCACCGGCGACGCCGGTCTGCTCAGCGCCGGACGCGCGTCCCGCCGCGGCGACCACGTCCCGGATCTTGGGGGTCGCTGCCATCGCCTGAGTCGACGCCTGATCGCCGGCCTTCAGCGTCGCGATGAACTCGATCACGTCACCCTTGGCTGAGATGAACAGCGCGTCGGCGCGATAGGTGTTGTAGACCGCCGGCGCGATGTCTGGCGGCGCCGTGACCGGGAGCTTCTGCGGCGGGCCGAGCTTCGCGTAGAGATGTGAGATCTCCTGCGGCGTCAGCCGCGGCCCGACCGGGTTGAGCGGTCCGGCGAGCTGGGTGAACTCGCCTGAACGCTCAAGCGTCTGCTCGGCTGCCCGGATCCGAGAAGGCGACGTCCAGACCGAGCCCCGGTAGGTGAGAACCAAGTTCGCGGGGTTTGCTGAGGTCTGTGGGAAGTGCTTGGCCAGCGCGTTGTTACCGGTCGCCGCGAACGACCCCTTCGGCGCCGTGATCGCGCCGCCGAAGTCGCCGGCCTTGTATCCGAGCGCGCCCACGGCCAGTGCCAGGAAAAAGACCACGCCGATCGCAAGCGTCGCCTTCGGACGCCGCACGAGCGCGCCGGCGACCGTTCCCCAGATGCCGTCGCGCTGCGAGCCGGGCTCGACCTTGGACGGCCAGAAGGCCTTGCGGCCGAGAATCGCGAGTAGCGCGGGCAGCAGCGTCAGCCCGATAGCGAGCATCACGCACATCCCGACCGCGAGCGGCAGACCGAGGTCGTGGTAGAGCCCGAAGCTCGCGAATAGCAGCGTCAGCAGCGCCAGGATCACGGTCGCCGCGGAGGCCGTGATCGATTCACCCACGCGTACCAACGCGTGCTGCACCGCGGTGTGCGGATCGGTCCCGGCGCGCAGCTCCTCGCGCACCCGGAAGACGAAGAAGAGCCCGTAGTCGGTGCCGGCGCCGAGCAGCAACACGATCAAGAGGATCTGCGTGATCGACGAGATCTGCAGGCCGCTTGAGCCGAGTTCGCCGATCAGCCTTCCAGAGATCGCGAGCGCGAGGCCGCTGGGAAAGAGCGTCACCAGCGCCGCCGGGAGCGAGCGGAACACGACCAGCAGCAGCAGGATGATGAAGACGAAAGAGACCAGCTGGACCTCGTGACCCTGCTTGTCGGACTGCTCGCCGTTGGCGACGATCGTCGCGACCTGTCCGGCGACTTCGAACTTCAGGTCGCTCGGTGGGTTCGCCTTTGCGAACTGAGCGATCATCGCGTCGACGACGGTCTTGTCCTGATCTGGGGTGGCGCTCACCGAGACCCGCGCGCGCACCCGCAGCTGTACCGCCTGGCCGTCAGCCGAGACGCTCGCGACCTGGATCGAGGCGACCACCGGTAGCCGCTTCAGCAGCGCCACCAGGCGCTCGGTGGCGCTGATGTCAGCGCTGGTCAGACGGTCGCTGCTGGTCACCGCAAGCAGCTGGATCGAGCTGATGTTGCCGGTGTCGCCGGTCCCGAGGATCGGCGCTGCCAGGTTGGCGGCGTGAATGCTCGGCTCGGAGTTCGAGAGGAAGGCGCTGTTGTTGTCGTTGATCTCGCTGCCGATCGAGGGCAGCGCCGCGCTGGCGACTGCCACCAGCAGCCAGAACACGACGATCAGCCAGCGGAAGCGCACGACAAAGCGTGCGAGCGCCTCATATGCGGCGTTGACCCGGCCCGGTTCACTCACGGCATCAAGCCTACGGAATCAGATGGACCGCTTACGTCCGCAGGTACTTGCCCTGGACGAAGATCCGGTAGTTCACGGCCGTGATCAGACCGGTGAAGATCAGCAGCATCGCGAACGAGAAGAGAACGCTCGTGTCCTTGTAACCGAGGAAGCCGTAGCGGACCAGCGAGATCATGTAGTAGACCGGGTTGAAGCGAGTCATCGTGCGGAACGGCTCCGGCAGCAGCGACGCTGAGTAGAAGACGCCGCCGAGGAAGATCAGCGGCTGCAGCATGAACGTCTGATACAGCGCAACGTCATCAAACTGCTCCGCGCGTACGCCGATCAGGACGCCCGCCTGGGCGAAGAATAGGCCTACGAGGATCATCGCCGGGATCAGCACCAGCGGCTCACGTATCGGCAGCGAGACCAGCACCATCGAGACCGCCAGCGTCAGCATCGCGACGATGAAACCGCGAATGAAGCCGCCGAGTGAGAAGCCCATCAGCAGCTGCAGCGGCGACGCGGGCGATGAGAGCTGGTCATCGATTGAGCGGCTGAACTTCTGCTGCAGAATCGATGAGGAGTTGTTGGCGAAGGCGTTCATCGCCCACGCCATCATGATCAGCCCCGGAATCACGAAGACGATGTACTTGAAGCCGTGCACCTGGTGGATGCGGCTGCCGAGCGCCGCACCGAAGACTGAGATGTAGAGGAAGGTCTCAAGCAGCGGCCCGCCGATCGTCTGGCGCTTGATCTTCATGAAGCGGTTGACCTCTCGCCGGATCAGCGAGAGCAGCCGTATCTGCGACGCGCTCATACCGGCTCCGCGGTCACGTGCGAGCGCGAGAGCTCCTGACGACCCACCAGCTCCAGGTAAGCGTCTTCGAGGCTGTTGACCCCGTAACGCGCCGAGAGCTCCTCGATCGTGCCGTGAGCGGCGATCTCACCGTGGTTGATGAAGGCGATGCGGTCGCACATGCGCTCGGCCTCCTCCAGGTAGTGGGTCGTCAGCATCACGGTCGTGCCCTCACGGTTGATCTTCTCGATGTACTGCCAGAGCTCCAGCCGCAGCTCAATATCGACGCCGGCGGTCGGCTCGTCCAGGATCAGCAGGCGCGGGCGATGCATCAGCGCCCGCGCGAGCGTCAGCCGTCGCTTCATGCCGCCGGAGAGCGTGCGCGTGCGCTCGTCCCGCTTCGAAGTCAGCGAAAACGCGTCCAACAACTCAGCCGTGCGCTCCTTGCGATCGGCCTTGCTCATCCCGAAATAGCCGCCGTGCAGATCGAGTGTCTCCTCGAGCGTCAGAAACATGTCGAGGTTGATCTCCTGCGGCGCCAAAGCCACAGCCTCGCGCGCCTCGCGGTAGTGGTTCACCGCATCGTGGCCAAAGATCTTGACTGAGCCTGAGGTCGGCCTCGCGAGGCCGGTGGTGCAGTGAATCATCGTCGACTTGCCGGCCCCGTTAGGCCCGAGCAGGCCGAAAAACTCACCTTCAGCGATCTCCAGCGAGACCGACTTCAGCGCCTCCATCCCATTCGGGTAACGCTTGACCAGGTCCGTGATCTCAAGCGCCGGCGGCTTGGCGCTCATGCGTCGCCACGGCGAGCGGTCATGTTCAGGCGTACGTACTCGAGCACCAGCGGCTCGCCGGTCCGCGCAAGTACGGCATCGACGAAGCGCTCATGCAGCTCCGCTGGCAGCAGATCGAGATGCCTGACCAGGCAGACCGTGCGGACAAACTCGGCAGGCTCTTCGAGCGGCGTCGGCTTCGGCTCAAGCCAGGTTTCGACCTCAACGAAGCCGGCTGCCTCAAGGCGCTCAGCGGTGATCTGCGCCTCGGCGTAGTTCCACGGCCCCTTCCAACCAACGAAGTACGACGCGAACTCACCGCTAGCGGCGACCTCGTCGGCGAGTACTCGGAAGCTGTCGATGTTCCCGAAGCCGCCGCACTGGGCGACCAGCCGCCCGCCAGGCTTCAGCACTGAGGCGAGGCTCGCGAACAGCTTCGGGTGGTCGGGAATCCAGTGGAAGGTCGCGTTTGAGAAGACCGCGTCGACCTGCTCCGGCAGCTCAAGCTCGGTCAGGTCCTGGCAGAACGCTGCGACGCTGTCACCAAGCGCGGCGCGCGTGTGCTCGACCATTGAAGGCGCCACGTCAACCGCGTAGACCTTGCCGCGCGGAACCATCTCGACCAGCAGCGCCGTGACCTTGCCCGAGCCGCAGCCGGCGTCCAGCACGATCTCGTCGCCGTTCAGCTCAAGTCGCTCCAGCTGTTCGCGTGCCCAAGCCTGCTGGGGTCCGGAGACCCGGTCATATGTAGTTGCGTCCCAATCACGGGTCCCCATGCTCAATTGCCCTTCCTCGCGCAGATGACAGCCATGCCCCACTCCTTGTAGTAGCAGTCCGCCCATGCGAACCCCGCCTCGCGCAACCAGCCGAGTTGGGACTCGACCGTCGCGCAGCGGTCGTGCTTGCGCCGTTCCAGCGCGTCGACGATCTCCTGCTCACTCGCTCCGAGCGCCCGGCACATCGCGATCCAGCGCTCGTCATAGAGCAGCGTCAGCTCGGGTGTCGGGCCGGCGACCTGCTCGGAGTTGACGAACATCCCGCCTGGGCGCAGCACGCCAAAGATCCGCTCGTAAAGCCGCTGCTTGTCAGGATCCTCCAGATGGTGGATCGCGAGGGCCGAGATGACCGCGTCAAACGGCCCTTCGGGCAGAGCCTGCGCCATATCCTGGACATGTACCGCGCCGACCAGCTCACCGAGCGTCTGCTGCGCCTCCGCGAGCATCGCCGTCGACCCGTCAAGCAGTTCGAAGCGTGCATCTGGGAAGGCATCGGCAACCTGGGCCGTCATCAGGCCGGTGCCGGCACCGAGGTCGAGTACGCGTTCAACCCTGCCCTCCGCCAGCGGGCGGAGGGCCTGGACTGCAATTCCGTAGAACTTGTCGTACTCGGGTACCAGACGCCGGCGCAGCGCCGTGTATTCCGGCGCGTGCTCGGTGAAAGCCCGTAATGCGGCCGACGAGCTCACAGCGCGGTGGTGACCGGTCCCGGCCGCTCGTGCGAGGACTCGAAGGAGCTGATCGCGTCGTCCTGCGCCAGTGTCAGCGCGATGTCGTCGAGTCCGTTGAGCAGCCGGTGCTTGATCTCCGGGTCGATCTCAAAGTGCTCGGAGCCCCCATCCCAGCGGACCTCCTGGCCGGCCAGGTCGACCTGAGCGGTCCCGGACTGCGCGATCGCGGCGCAGGCGTGCGCTGAGACCGCGATCGGCAGCAGCCCGATCTTCGTGCAGTTCGACTTGAAGATGTCGGCGAAGCTCGGTGCGATCACCGCCTGGAAGCCGTAATCCTCCAGTGCCCACGGTGCGTGCTCGCGGCTCGAGCCGCAGCCGAAGTTACGTCCGGCTACGAGAATCGGGTTCTTCGGCAGCTCCCAGCCCGGCTCCTTGGCCCAGTCGTAGAAGAGGAACTCTCCGAACCCGGTGCGTTCGACGCGCTTGAGGAACTGCTTGGGGATGATCTGGTCGGTGTCGATGTCGTCGCGGTTGAGCACGGAGACCTGGCCGGTGATCGTTTCGATGGCGCGCATTAGTTGGCTCCGGGGTTGTCGGTAGCGGTGGCGGTTGCGGACCACTCGCGGATGTCGACGAAGTGGCCCTCGATCGCGGCTGCCGCGGCCATCTGCGGTGAGACCAGGTGGGTGCGGGCGCCGCGGCCCTGGCGACCCTCGAAGTTGCGGTTCGAGGTCGAGGCGACCCGCTCCTCGGGCGCCGCGATGTCCGGGTTCATGCCGAGGCACATCGAGCAGCCGGCGCCGCGCCAGTCAAATCCGGCGGCGCGGAAGATCTCGTCGAGGCCCTCCTGCTCGGCCTGCTCCTTGATCTGGACCGAGCCCGGGACGACCATCGCGTAGACGTGATCGGCGACCTTGCGCCCGCCGATCACTTCCGCGGCGGCCCGCAGGTCACCGATTCGGGAGTTGGTGCACGAGCCGATGAAGACCCGGTCGAGCTTGATCTGCTCGACCGGGGTGCCGCCATCGAGGCCCATGTAGTCGAGCGCGCGCTCATCCTGCTCGGATTGCGGCACCGGCACCGACTCGCTGACGCCGACGACCATCGCGGGGTTCGTGCCCCAGGTGACCATCGGGCTGATCTTGGTCGCGTCGATCACGATCTCCTTGTCGAACTGCGCGCCCTCTTCGGTGTAGAGCTCACGCCAGTCGTCGGGAACGCTGGCCGGCGCGGCCGGGCGACCGAGCACGTACTCAAAGGTCGTCTCGTCGGGCGCGATCATGCCGGCGCGGCCACCGCCCTCGATGGTCATGTTGCAGACGGTCATGCGGCCTTCCATCGTGAGCTTCTTGATCGCCGGGCCGGAGTACTCGACCACGTAGCCAGTGGCTCCTTCGACGCCGATCTGGCCGATTGTGTAGAGGATCAGGTCCTTGGCGGTGACGCCGAAGCCGAGCTCACCCTCGTAACGGATCAGCATCGACTTAGGCTTGCGCTGCGTCAGACATTGCGTTGCGAGCACGTGCTCAACCTCGCTGGTGCCGATCCCGAACGCGAGCGCGCCGAAGGCGCCGTGGGTGGCCGTGTGCGAGTCGCCGCAGACGATCGTCATGCCCGGCTGCGTGACGCCCAGTTCCGGGCCGATCACGTGCACGATGCCCTGATGCTCAGATCCGAGCGAGTAGACCGGGATGCCGAACTCGGCGGCGTTGCGCTCGAGCGTCTCAACCTGGACGCGTGAAAGCTCGTCCTTGATCCGCGCAGCGACGGGAGTGCCGTCGGTCGGCACGTTGTGATCGGCGGTCGCGAGCGTGCGGTCCGGGCGACGGACCTTGCGCCCGTTCATGCGCAGGCCGTCGAAGGCNNTGCGGGCTCGTCACCTCGTGGACCAGATGCAGATCGATGTAAATGAGACCTGGTGCCACCTCGTGGCGCTCCCAGACCTTGTCAAACAGACTCTTAGGCACTAGCTCCTCCTCAGGCCGGCGCTCACAACCGCGAGCACGATGGCGTCCTCTTTTCCGGGGTTCTCAAAGTGATGCTGGAGGTCCGCGTCGAAGGTGACGCAGTCTCCGGTTCCAAGTGCAAAACGTTCGTTGTCGCAGACGAGCGTGACCGCGCCCGCTTCAACCAAAGCGGTCTCGCGGCTTCCGGGCTCGTGCACCGGCGGGTCGCCGGCGCCGCCGGTGGCCGCACCTGGCGCCAGCGTGTGGCGCGAGAGCTCGGCACGCTGGCCCGGCAGTGGCGGACTCAGCAGCTCATAGCTGTGGCCTGTGACTGTGGTTGGCCCCTTGCGGCGCGCTTCGCAGCGCACGATGCTGACCGAGTCGCCCTCGTCGAGCCGCAGCAGCTGCGAGAGCCGCAGCTCGAGACCGCCGGCGATTTTGGTCGCGACCTGCAGCGTTGGCGAGGTCTCCCCCCGCTCGACCTGCGAGAGCATCGGCGCGCTCACACCGGAGCGCTCCGCGAGATCGCGCAGAGACATGTCCATCGCCTCGCGCAGTGCCTTGATCCGCGAGCCGAGTGGTTCGGTTCGTTGTTCAACGGTCGCCATACGTTTGTACGTTATCACGTACGGCTGTATGTCGCCGCTAGGCTTCCTTTGATGCAGACGCGACCCGACATCCTCGTGCTTGGCGGCGGTGGCCGCGCCGGCGATGCCTGGATGACCGGCGTGCTGTCGGGTCTCGAGGACGCTTCGGGATTCGAGCTCTCGGGTTGCGATTACTTCATCGGGACCTCGGCCGGGGCCGTGGTGGCGGCTCGGCTCGTCGCGGGTTTGAGGCTCACGCGGCCCGCGCTTGAGGCGAGCGACGTGGCCACGCCGCAGCGGGCGCCAAAGCCCAACGCATTTGCCAACTGGGCTCTGGCGCTCAGTGGGCCGGCCGCTTCGCTCGGCTTGCGGGCCACCGCCACCCCAGGCGCACTTGCCCGTCGCACCTTGCTTCGAGCGGCTCGCGCTCAGAGCGAGACGCTCGGACCGATGCTCCACGCCGAGCTGTCCTGGGACGGGCGGTTACGGGTGGTCGCGGTGGAGCGACGCAATGGGCGACGCGTCGTCTTCGGCTCCCCCGGAGCGCCGGATGCGACCGTCGATCAGGCCGTCCAGGCGTCATGCAGCGTGCCGCTCATGTTCAGCCCAACGGTGATCGACGGGGTTGAATACGTCGACGGTGGAGTCTGGAGCCTCACCAACGCTGATGTTGCGCCCGCGGCCCGCGGCGCCCAGGTGCTCGTGCTTGCGCCGACCGCGAGCCTGCACGGCCCTTTGAACGCCGCCTTGAGGGTCGCCAGCCGAGCGGCGATGCTCGTCGAGGCCTCGCTGCTGACCGCGCGCCATGCGAGCGTGAGCACGCTCACCCCCGACCGTGAAGCCGCCGCCGCGATCGGGCGCGAGCTGATGTCGAGCGCGCGGCTCCCGGTGATCCTCGCCGCCGGTTACGCGCAGGGTTTGGCGCTCTAACTCGCAGCTCTGCGCCCGAGCCGCGCGTTCTCTGCGGCTGGGGTCTCGCATAGGAGACCGCAGCCGCATAGAACGCCTGCGCGACGCCTAACTAAGGCGTCGCGCTGAGCGGCTGCGGCGCTTCGAGCGGTTCGAGTGCGGTGGCGTGGTCACGCCGGTGCACCGCGTTCGAGAGAGCGCGCACATACGCGCGGGCACAGGCATCGACGATGTCGGTCGATACGCCCTGGCCCGAGCCGGTGAAGCCTTCGACCTCAACCACGATCGAGGTCTCACCCAAAGCGTCATGGCCACCGGTGACCGCGCCGATGTTGAACTCGCGTAGACGCGCGTCGATACCTGTAGCGACATTGATCGCGTGGAAGACCGCGTCGATCGGGCCATCGCCGCCGAACGAGCCCTCGAGCTCGCGACCATCGGGAGCGCGCAGGCTGACCTTGGCGTGCGGCGGGCGCCGTGACGAGGATTCGACGTCGAACCACTCGAGTGAATAGCCGACCGCGGCCTCCTCGCGAAGCTCGTCGGTGACCAGCGCCTCAAGGTCCATCGCCGTGACCTGCTTCTTCTTGTCCGCGATCTCCTTGAAGCGCTTGAAGGCGATGTTCAGCGTCTGCCCCGAGACCTCGATCCCCATCTCGGACAGAGCCTGCTGCAGGGCGTGCCGGCCGGAGTGCTTGCCGAGCACCAGCGAGTTGGAGTCGAGCCCAACCGACGCCGGGTCCATGATCTCGAAGGTCGTGCGCTCCTTCAGCACCCCGTCCTGGTGGATGCCGGATTCGTGCGCAAAGGCGTTGCGGCCGATGATCGCCTTGTTCGGCTGTACCGGATAGCCGGTCAGTCGCGACACGATCCGAGAGGTTCTGGCGATCTCCTTGGTGACCGCGCCGGTCGTGAACCCGAGCTCGTCCTGGCGCGTCGCCAGCAGCATGATGATCTCCTCAATCGCCGCGTTGCCGGCGCGCTCGCCGATGCCGTTGACGGCGCACTCGACCTGGCGCGCGCCGGCGATCAGGCCGGCGAGCGAGTTGGCTACGGCGAGGCCGAGGTCGTCGTGGCAGTGGACCGAGAGCACTACGTCACGCAGTTCCGGTACCAGCTCGTAGAGCCGCGTCAGGAAGGCGCCGTACTCCTGCGGTACCGAGTAACCGACGGTGTCGGGAATGTTGATCGTCGTGGCACCCTCGTCCAGCGCGATCTTCAGTACCTCAGCGGTGAACTCGATGTCCGAGCGGGTGGCGTCCATCGGGGAGAACTCGACGTCGTCCACGTAGGACTTGGCGTGCGCGACCGAGGCGCGGACCATGCCGAGCACGTCCTCACGCGTGTTCTGCATCTGGTACTTGATGTGGATGTCAGAGGTCGAGCAGAACGTGTGGATGCGTGGGCGCTCGGCGTCCTTGACCGCCTCCCAAGCCCGCTCGATATCGGCCGAATGGGCGCGAGCGAGGCCGGCGATGATCGGGCCCTGCACCTTGCGTGCGATGCCCTGCACGGCCTCGAAGTCGCCCGGGGACGCGATCGGGAAACCGGCCTCGATGATGTCCACGCCGAGGCGCGCGAGCTGCTGCGCGATCTCCAGCTTCTCGGACGGGTTGAGCGAGATGCCAGGCGACTGTTCACCGTCGCGCAGCGTCGTGTCAAAGATCAGTACTCGGTTTGGGTCCATCGATGGCGTCATCAAAACATCCTTTGTCTCGTCCTGCTTCTTCTCGTAACTGAGTTCGCGGCTACGTGCGGCCGCCCACGCGCTATTCCCCCCGAGGGGGGAGGAGAAGAAGTCGAAGGTCGAGGCGGGAAGCCATCCCGGGAAAGACTACAGACAACGGCGCCCGTCGGTCAATCCGCCACCAGTCACCGGATCGCCGGGGGCGGCCCGCCACAACCGGAAGCTGTCGGCGCGCATGTGCGCGCGCCGACAGACCAGCCAGCTAAAGCGTTACTGAAACGCCGGCCACAAAGCCGTCGCTGGCGACGATCTCACTGACCACGGCGTCGGGAACCGACTCGTCGGTGGTGAGCACCATCGCGGCCAGGCCCTCGGCGTCACCGTCGGGTTGACGGCCGAGCACCGAGGAGACGATGTTGACGTCGTTGGACCCGAAGAGCGTGCCGACGCGACCGAGCATTCCGGGCACGTCCTTGTAGCGGAACAACGTGACGCTGCCCTCCAACTGAACCTGGAAGCGCTGGCCCCAAGCCTCCAGCAGATGCGGGCGGTTGAGGTTGCCGATCACGGTGCCGACGACGCTCGACGTCTGTTCGCCGCTCTTCACGGTCACGCGGATCATGTCCGTGTAGTCGCGAGTCTCGGTCTGCTTGACCTCGTTGGTCTCGATTCCGCGCTGCTGCGCAAGCGCCGGAGCGTTGACCTCGTTGAGCTCCTCCGCCCCGCCCGCCTCAAGCACGCCGAGCATCACGTTGAGTCCAAGCAGACGCGTATCGCGCTTGGCGATGCCGCCCAGGAACTCGGTGGTGACGGCGTCTACCGCCGAACCTGCGGCCAACGACGCGGCGATCTTGCCCAGGGCGCGGCTCAAAGGTACGAACGGCGCCAGCGCGTCGAGATCGTCTTCTGGGATCGCCGGGATGTTGACCGCGGTCGTGACCGAACCACCGGTGAGTGCCGCGACGATCTGCTCGGCTGCCTGGAAACCGGCACGGTCGTTCGCCTCGGCGGTCGAGGCGCCGAGGTGCGGCGTCACGATCACGTTCGGGTACTTGAACAGCGGGTGATCGGTGATCGGCTCGGTCTGGAAGACGTCGAGCGCAGCGCCGGCGACCTTGCCGCTGTCGAGCGCTGCCTGCAGGTCGGCGTCGACGACCAGCGGACCACGTGCCACGTTGAGGACGCGTACGCCGTCCTTGCACTTGGCCAGGACCTCAGCGTTCAGCCAGCCCTTGGTCTCCGGCGTGTTGGGCAGGTGCAGCGTGAGGAAATCAGCGACCGCGTAGATGTCGTCCGGGCTCTCGGCCTTGTCGACGCCGAGCTCCTCGTAGCGCGAAGCGCTGACGACCGGGTCGAACGCGATCACGCGCATGCCGAAGCCCTTGGCGCGCTCGGAGACGAGCTGGCCGATGCGGCCGAAGCCGAGCACGCCGAGCGTCTTCTCGTAGAGCTCAACGCCCGAGTACTTGGCGCGGTCCCAGCGGCCCTCGACGAGCGACTGATGCGCCTGGGGCACGTTGCGGGCCAGCGCCAACAGCAGCGCCATGGTGTGCTCGGCGGCGGTCACCACATTTGAGAGCGGCGCGTTGGCGACGACGATGCCGCGCTTGGTCGCCTCGGGAACGTCGACGTTATCGACGCCGACGCCGGCGCGGCCGATCGCGCGCAGCTTCGTGCCGGACGCCAACAGCTCCGCGTCGAGCTTGGTGGCGGAGCGGATCAGAACGCCATCGAACTCACCGAGCCGCGCCTTGACCTGATCGCGATCCCAGTCGAACCCGAGCTCGACGTCGAAATGCTGCTTCAGCAGTTCGATGCCGGCGGGGCCGACCTTCTCGGCAACGAGGACTTTGGCTTTGCTCATGCGTTCTGCTCCAGGATGTAGTCGATGCAGGCGGTCAGCGCCTGCACGTCAGAGGGGTCGGTGGCGGGGAACATCGCTACGCGCAGCTGGTTGCGTCCCAGCTTGCGGTAGGGCTCGGTGTCGACGATGCCGTTGGCGCGCAGGGTCGCCGCGATCGCGGCGGCGTCGACCGACTCGTCAAAGTCGATCGTGCCGACCACCAGCGAGCGCTTGGCCGGGTCGCTCACGTACGGCGAGGTGACGGCGCCCGCCTCAGCCCAGCCGTAGAGGTTGTTCGAAGAGGCGGTGGTGCGCTGCACCATTCCGTCAAGACCGCCGTTGGCGAGCATCCACTCGATCTGGTCGGCGAGCATGAACAGCGTCGCGACCGCCGGGGTGTTGTAGGTCTGGTCCTTGGTCGAGTTGTCGAGCGCGGTGGTGAGTGACAGGAACTCTGGGATCCAGCGAGTCGCGCCGACGGTCGGGCGGTCGGCGTCGATCTGAGCGATGCGCTCGAGCGCCGCCGGGCTGGCAAGCGCGATCCAGAGGCCACCGTCTGAAGCGAAGCCCTTCTGGGGCGCGAAGTAGTAGACGTCGGCATCGGCGACGTTGACCGGCAGCCCGCCGGCGCCGGAGGTGGCGTCGATCAGCACCAGCGCGCCGTCATCGAGGCCGGCCGGACGCAGCACCGGCACCATCACCCCGGTCGAGGTCTCGTTGTGGGCCCAGGTGATGACGTCGGCGCCGGCCTGTGCGGCGGTCGCCGGATCGGGCGCATCGCCGGCTGGCGCTTCGACCACGATCGGGTCAGCCAGGAACGGGGCCTTCTTGGTCGCCGAGGCGAACTTCGAGGAGAACTCGCCGTAGCTGAGGTGCAGCCCGCGTTCACGCACGAGACCGGCCGTGGCGGCGTCCCAGAAAGCGGTGGTGCCGCCGTTGCCGAGCAGGACCTCGTAGCCCTCCGGCAGCGAGAACAGCTCGCGCAGTCCGCCGCGAACGCGGCCGACCAGCGACTTGACCGGCTTCTGGCGATGGGAGGTGCCCATCACCGATGCGCCTGACGCGGCGAGGTTTGCCAGCTGCTCGGGGCGCAGCCGCGAGGGGCCGGACCCGAAGCGACCGTCACGGGGTTTGAGCGCGTCAGGGATTACAACCTGGGTCTGGGACACAACGACTCCTCAATTCGAGTTCGGGGGTGCCCAGGCGCGCGGCGACAGCTGAACCCACCGCTCCCCGGTGGTTGTGCCACCTTGTCGCGCCAGTTACGGCAGGACGGACAAGGATACAGCTGGTCCGCCTGCGCGCGTCGTCTTCGACAAAGCGCGCCGGCGGACAGCACAGCTGTTACTCGTGGAAATCGCTGTCGATCCAGGACATCTGCGCGCGCAGGCCCTTGCCGACAGTCTCAACCTGGGTGTGGGCCTGCTCCTCGCGCATGCGCTTGAAGTTCTCCTGGCCGGCGTTGTTCTCGGCGATCCACTCGCGTGCGAACTCGCCCGACTGGATCTCAGCGAGCACCTGCTTCATCGCCTTGCGCGTCTCATCGGTGATGATCCGCTTGCCGCGTGTGTAGTCGCCGTACTCGGCCGTGTTGGAGATCGAGTACCGCATCCCTGCGAGGCCCTTCTCGTACATCAGGTCGACGATCAACTTGAGCTCGTGCAGACACTCGAAGTAGGCCATCTGCGGGTCGTAACCGGCCTCCACCAGGGTCTCGAACCCGGCCTGGACCAGCTCTGAGGCGCCGCCGCAGAGCACAGCCTGCTCGCCGAACAGGTCGGTCTCGGTCTCCTCGCGGAAGCTCGTCTCAAAGACGCCGCCGCGGGTGCCGCCGATGCCCTTGGAGTAGGCCAGCGCAAGCTTCTGGGCGTTGCCGGTCGCGTCCTGGTGGATCGCGATCAGCGAAGGCACGCCAGATCCCTCAGTGAACTGGCTGCGGACCAGGTGGCCCGGGCCCTTGGGCGCGACCAGCGCCACATCCACGTCAGGCGGCGGCGAGACCGTGCCGTAGTGGATTGAAAAGCCGTGTCCGAACAGGACCAGGTTGCCGGGCTCAATGCCCTCGCCAACGCCGGACTCCCAAACCTTGGCGTGGAGTTCGTCGGGCGCAAGAATCATCACGAGGTCACCCTCGGCGGCAGCGGCAGCCGGGTCGACCACGCGTAGGCCGTTGGCCTCCGCCTTGGCGACGCTGGCTGAACCTGGCCGAAGGCCTACGACGACGTTTACGCCCGAGTCCTTGAGGTTGAGTGCGTGGGCGTGGCCCTGCGAGCCATAGCCGATGATCGCGACGGTCTTGCCGTCAAGGAGTGTGAGATCTGCATCGTCGTCATAGAACATGCAGCGCAGGCTAGCGAGTCGGCACCGACGACCCTTGGCCCGTGCTCACGAGCTAGGCGCTGAAGCGGGCTGACAGCGCCAGAACGTCGGCCACGTACTGCTTGGTGTCCGCGTACATGCCGTGCTCGCGCACTGAAGCGAGCCCCTGGTAGTACGACGCGATCGCCAGCGACTCGTTGCCGTCGGTCAGGCCAAGCAGGTCGCGCAGCAGCAGCACGCCGCCACGCACGTTTTCCAGGGCCGACGCCGGCTCTAGCGGGTCTGACGGCGTCAAGTAGTCATCGATCCAGGTCCAGGTGCTCGGAACGATCTGCATCACGCCGACCGCGCCGATCCCCGAAACCACGTCGTTGTCCCAGCCGCTCTCCTGCCAGGCAATGCCCTCCGCGAGCCCGGCCGGAACGCCGTCGGCGTCCGCGATCTGGGCGATCTCTGCGGATGACACATATTGCGCCGTTGGCAGCGGCACGTCACTGCTGCTGCTCACGGCCGCCTTGGGGGCGGCCGTTGTGGTCGTCGTGGTCGCAGCGGCCGTGTTGCTCCGCACCGGCGTCGTCACGGTCGCGGCACTCGTCCTCGTCGGCGTGGTGCTGGTCGTGTCGCTCGCGAGCCGGTAACTGTGCCCTGCCGCGGCGCCGGTTGCGACCGTCGCCTGCGTAGCCGCCGTCTGGGCCGGGATCTGCAGTACCTCGCCGACGATCAGCTCGGCGTTTGGTGAGATGTCGTTTGCCGAGGCGATCGCCGCGATCGTCAGTCCGTCGGTCTTCGCGACCGAGGTCAGCGTCTCACCGGGTAGAACGACGTGTGGGACGTCAGCGGCGGCCCCGGCCGGCAGTGCCATCAGCCACACGCCAACGACCAGGGAGACCATGAAAGCTGTGGGGCGAACGGGCATGCCACCCAGTCTTACCACCCTGCTCCGCATCTGAAACCCCTGCAAAATGGCGCCCAAACTGCATGCGCGCTTGCGCTTGCAGGTGCGCCGTGAGTTCTGTCGAACGCATATGTTTGGGCAGCAGTGCCCGGCGTACGATCGTGCCCGGAGCGCTACGCGGTGGCGTGCGCACCGAGGCTCGCGGCGGGCAATAGAACCGCGCCGGACGCATCGACGTACTGCTCGGCCAGCTCGGCAATCCGTGCCCGCAGCTCGCGCCGGTCCTCGTCGGCCAGCTTGCTCCAGACACCTTTGAACGAACGTGAGAGGTCGATCGTCTCTCCGATCCAGGCTGTTACCGAGTCGTAGCCGCGCGGCATCTCGATCGGCTCGATCTCGATGTCAAAGAGCCCGGCGTCCTCCATCAGCTCGCGCAGCTCGGCGTGATCGGCGAGCGCGAACATGCCCGGGCCGCCCGGGGCCAGTGGCTGCATCTGGCCGAGCTCGACCATCGCGCGTTGCGGGATCGTCGCCCAGGGGTTGCGCTCCGGACCCTCCCAGACCGCGATCACGAGCCTGCCACCGGGCTTCAGCACGCGACGGCATTCCCGCAGCGCCGCGCTCGGGTCGAGCAGCAGCATCACCGCCCACTTGACCAGCACGACGTCAACCGTCGCGGTCGGAATGTCAATCCATTCGAGCTGCAGCTGCTTGAACTCGACGTGCTCGACCCCCAGCTCCTGCGCTCGCTCTCGGGCTACATCGAGCATTCCGGCTACGGCGTCGCTCGAGATCAGCGCCCCACCTGGCTGGATGCGCTGGACCGCCATGAAGCCGGTGTCACCGGGACCGGCGGCGAGCTCGAGCACGCTCAGCCCGGGCTTCAGCTCGGCGTGGTCGAGCATCCAGACGCTGACCGGCATCGCGCTGTCACGCACGCCGTCCGCCTGGCGCCCCCAGCCCTGTGACGCCTCCTGCCAGGCGTCCAGCAGGATGTCGCGCTCGTCGTCTCCCTCGAAGGTCTTCATCTCAGCTCTCTACGCAGCAGTTTGCCTGAGACCGTGCGCGGCAACTCGGTCGCGAAGCCGATCTGCTTTGGAACCTTGAAGCGCGCCAGCCGCTCAGCCGCAAATGCCTGCAGCTCCTCGGGCTTGACATCCAAGCCCTCACGCAAGACCACGGTGGCAACAACGGCCTCCCCCCACTCCGCGTCCGCGCGAGCAAACACGCCGACGTCCGCGACCCCCGGATGCTCCAGCAGCACGGCTTCGACTTCAGCCGGAGCGACGTTCTCACCACCGGTGACAATCGTGTCGGTCTTGCGCCCGACGATCCGTAGGCGACCGTCCTGATCGAGCTGGGCAAGGTCACCGGTCCGCAACCAGCCGTCGGGATCGAGCGCGTTCGGTGCGATGTTGGGGCCGCGCACGAGCAACTCGCCGTCTTCGAACTTCAGCTCGATTCCGTGCAGCGAATAACCGAAGGTGGCGATCTGCGAGCAGCCCTCGGTCATGCCGTAGCTCGGCGCCACCGGGACCCCCGCCTGCGCAGCCCGGGCAAGCAGCCCGGGCGGGATCGGGCCGCCACCGAGCAGCACCCAGCGCAGCGTCGGTGGGTCCTTGAGCCCGGCGTCGAGCAGCCGCGAGAGCATCGTCGGCACCAGCGAGACCAGCGTGATCGCCCGCTTTGCCGACATCAGTTCGGTCAGCACCGAGTCGGTGTCGTAGCGCTCGTGCAGCACAGCGGTCGTGCCATAGAAGGCCGAGCGCAGCAGGATCGAGAGGCCACCGACGTGCGCCAGAGGCATCACGCAGAGCCAGCGCTCGTTGAGGTCGAGCCCGAGCGCGAGCGCGCTGCCGACGGCGTTCGCCTCCCAGTTGCCCGCGGTCAGGTAGACCGGCTTCGGAGTCGAGGTCGTGCCGGACGTGTACATCACGGTCGCGACGTCGGCGTAGGGCGTCGGGCCTGCCTGCTCACGCCGCGCCTGTTCCTCAGCGCTGAGCCTCAGATCGATCGGCACGCAGGCGGCACCGTGGATCAGCGCGCCGTGCAAGGCGACNNGCGAATTCAAGCCGGTCCTGATCGCGCAACGCGACCCGCTCTCCTGGCTTGACGCTTTGGGCCTGCAGGCCCAAAGCAGACGCCCGCGCCTGCTCCACCAGTTCCGCGTAGCTCAGCCGCGCTCCTGAGTCGTGATCGATCGCGGTGCGCTCCGGATGCAACAGCGCCGCCCGCTCAAGCCAGTTCCGCATGCGTGAAACGGTAGTCTCACCCTCCGCGACCGGCAGCTGGGAGCAAAATCTCGAGGCCGCCGGGCGCAATGCTCTAATTCCTCGCGCATGGGAACAACCATCGAAGGGGCCGAATCATGACCGTGGCGACATTGAGTCGCGAGCGCCGCGCACCAGCGTGGTCCAACTGGCTCATCTTGGTCGCCGCGTTGGGTTTTCTCGTCCCTCTGGTAGTTGCAGCCGTTACAGGAAATCTGGCGATCCCGCACAACGACAGCTGGGCGTACAGTCGCATCGCCGCAACCTTCGCCCACACCGGCACGATCCGGCTACTCAATGCGAACCGCGCCAGCCTGATCGGGCAAGTCGTAGCTCTTGGACGGTTGGGAACGTCGATCGTGACCCAGCAGGTGGCGGTTGCAGTGATGAGCCTGCCGTGCCTGTACGCGGTCTATTGGGTCGCCGGGATCACACTCGGCGAGGCTGGTGCGGTTTTTGCGGCCCTCACCGTGGCCCTCTGGCCGGGCTACGCATCCCTTGCCACCTCGTTCATGAGCGACGTTCCCGCTCTGGCAGGGACCGTCGGTGCGCTGGCGCTGGGATGGAAGGCACTCTCATCCGACTCACGCCGGTGGCTGGTTGCCTCTATGGTGGTCGCGTTTTGGGCAGCGACCGTGCGAGAACAGGCGCTGGCCGCATAGGCTGCGGTGCTGATTTACGGCGCCGTGACACACCGCACCCGACTGCGAACGGGGGCCGTAGCGATTGGAGTCGCGATAGCTACGTTCGCAGTCCTGTTCTTGGCGTTTGAGGCGTGGCGCTACAGCCTCCCGCACGGCGATCATCCCCAAAACAACTTTTCGCCCTACCTGATGGTCCGCAACGTCCTTTCCGACGGGCCCAAGGCCTACTACACGCTTGCGATTCCGCTCGCCCCAGCATGCTTTCTGACGTTTGGATCCCGGCGATGGACCCCCGCGGCGTGGACGGCTGCCGGGGTCGTGGTCCTCTACGCGCTCGTGAACCTGCTGCGACACAAGGGCTTCACGCTCGGGAGCTACCTTGCGGCCCAGGGCGAGTATCGCGCCCTGAATCCCGGTGGTCCCAACGTAATTCCTGGAGGGCTCTGGACACTGGTGATTCTGATCGGGGTCATAAGCGGAGCTGTCCTCGCTGCGACGGTGGTCGTCCGATGGCGCGAGATAGACCCGGTGCTGGGTCTCTTCACCGTGATAACCGCGGTTGCAACGCTCGGCGAGCGGGCTGTTGGTCAGATGATCTTCGACCGCTATCTGATCGCGCTCGTACCCGGCGTGCTGAGCGTTGTCCTGGCGGGAGAGGGACTCAGAAAACCCGCCTGGCGGCGTCGCTCTGCCGACGCGATCCGCGCAACTTTCCGATCGAAACGTCTAACACTCGTGGCGGCCACCGCGGTGTTCATGACAGTCATCTCCGCGGCACTCGCGGCCAACCAGTTTGCGTATGACTCCATGCGCTGGCACGAAGCAGCAGCGTTTACCGCGAGGGGCGTCCCCGCCACACGCGTCGATGGAGGCTTTGAGTGGCTCGGCTACTACGCGCGCGATGGCCTACGGACAAGCCCCGGGTTTCCCAACGGATTCGTATCGCAGGAGTCACTTTTCTACACCAGCCCGTCGTGCATCGTGCTGACCGCGGAGCGCGATCCTCGCCCTCCTCGTGCGACCGAACACTGGACCAGGATCGATGACTTCCGCTACCACACCTTTCTGGTGACCGGCACAGCGCACATGTTCGCCTACGCCACCCACGCCAAGGGCTGTCCGCGCCTCCAGCCAGCGTGAAACGGTTGCGACTGGTTCGTTTCGAACCGCTAGTCTCACCCGCCGTGAGCGTC
>PLES01000162.1 GCA_003137075.1 Solirubrobacterales bacterium | reverse complement strand
CGACCACAGCGGCATGGTCGGCTTCGGTCTGGTCGCCGTAGCGGCTCGCGAAGCTGGCGATCGCTCGGTCAAACCGGTCGCTGCGACCCAGGTAGCCGCTGATCGCGGCCGGGTCTCCGGTGCGTGCATGGGCGCGCGCCAGCGCCCAAGCACACAAGGCCCCATACCGCGCGAGATTCTCGCCGTCCATCACGGTTGGATCGCCGGAGCCCTTCACGTCCCAAAGCTGACGCACGTAGTAGTGACGTCCGGTTTTCGGGCCTTCAGACCAACCGAGAAAGATGTCGCTCGCGGCCTGTGTCAGGCGTTGGCCCGCCACGACCCGCAGACCGTGATGCGGCAGCTTTGAAGCTCCGACATACGGCTCAAGGACCGACGCCTGGGCTTCCTTGACCTGGAGCACAAGCGGGTCGCCGGCGGGGTGATGCGGGCCTTCCAGCAAACCGATCCAGCAACGCGTACCAACACTCCCGACGCCGACGACCTTCCGCGCGACGTCGACCAATCGGAAGCGATCAAACAGCGCCCGGATCTCTTCTGGTAGTGACGCGCGGTATCCGTCGATCATCCCGTGCACCTCGTCGAGTTCATGTCCGGTCTGCTCGAGCCTGACGAGCAGCGGCAGATCCTCGATGAAGCGCTGGTGGCCTTCAACCACGTGGGTGAGCTTGCTCAGCGCCCGCAGGCTGGTACGGCTAAGCGATTTCTTGATGTCTCGTCGAACGTGTCCGCGGTACCGACGCGGGAAGAACGAGACCACCTCATCCACGTCGATTCGCGAATACCAGATCTCGAGCGCTCGAAGCGATGCGTAGTCGGCGATGCGCTCGCGATATGTCCGCATTGCGCCTGCGATCGCCTCAGCTCGCTGCCGCGCCGGAACTCCGTTGCACCGAAAAGCGACTTCGAGACTCGCAGCGAGTCGCTTGACGTCCCATTCGAATGGGCCCGGGAGCGTCTCGTCGAAGTCGTTAACATCGAAGATGATGTTGCGTTCAGGCGTCGCGAACTGACCGAAGTTGCCGACGTGTGCGTCACCGCAAGCCTGAACGTGTAACCCGCTGGTAGGGGTGCCGGCTAGATCGAGCGCCATCACGGCGGCCGAACCACGCAGAAACGCAAACGACGACTCACTCATCCGCTCGTACAACACGGTAAGTAACTCCGGCACCCGGGTCGCGGCTCGCTGCTCAAGTATTGACACGACGTCGGGACGGTCCCGCGCCGGTGCCCATTCAGCGTGAGCGCCCCTAGGGCAGGCCTTCCGTAACGACCTGCCAGCAGAGAACCGGTCTTCGCGGGTCGCCTCCATCGCTCAACGCTATCGCGTCGCGAGCTGACGATTCACACGACACGACACCGTCTCCCGGAAGTCGATCACCGCCGACCATCTTGCCGGCTGGCGGCTGGCGGCTGGAACATGTCATACACGACCGTGCTCTCGGGAGGGCGTCGGGAGGCGACCGCCAGCCAGTGCGAGGAGTTCGTCGACGCTCCATTGGTCGTAGGCGTGCTGGCCGTAATTCGCCGCGATGACTCGTCCGTCGCCGGCGACCAGAAAATCTGCCGGAACACCAAGCTGACCGCCTGTCGGGAGGATTGGCGGGATGCGGTGCGGGGGCCGGACGATTCCTCGGATCGCGCTCAGGAAAATCTTCGGCAGCCGGATCAGCAGACGCGGATCGAGCAACGCCCGCGCGGTCCGCTCGACACCCAGCTCACGGTAGATCTGTTTAGTTGGATCGGCGACCAAGGTGAACGGCAGTTCGGATTCATAGGCCCGCAGCTCCTGAGGAGTGGAGTGGAAGACAACGACCTCCCTGACGCCGGCGGCCGCTATGTCATCAGCACGCCGGACGAAGGCCCGCAGGTGCAGATTGCAGACGGGACAGCCGGCGAAGCGTCGGAGCTGCAGGTGGATGGTCTGGCCGGCATCAGGGATCGCGACTGCGGTTCCGTCGAGCCCAGGAAGTTGGAGAGGAGGGAAGGCACCGCCGGCGCTGATTTTCAACTTGTCAGTGGGTTCGGGCATGGGGAAGTTCCTCGATTGGTTCACGCGCGACCGGTGGCCGCGCTTAGTGACAACAGCATCGGGAACACAAAATGGATTGGCAAGACCAAAATCCGTATGCTGGTCTCTATGACCGTGAAGTTGACCCCGAAAGGGACCCGGACCCGCCAACGCATCGTTGACATAGCCGCCGAGCTGATGTTCGAGCGAGGTGTGACCGGCGCCACCCTTGAAGACGTCAAGGCCGCCGCAGGAGTCAGCAGCTCCCAGCTGTACCACTACTTCGAAGACAAACCAGCACTCGTCCGGGCAGTCATCGAGCAGCAGACCGATGATGTCGTCGGCGCCCAGGAGCCGGTTCTGGCAGAAATCGACAGCATCGAGGGGCTACGAGCGTGGCGAGACTTTGTCGTTGACCTCGAGCGCCAGCTGGAGTGCCGCGGCGGCTGCCCGATCGGATCGTTAGGAAGCCAACTCGCGGAGATAGACCCGTCCTCCCGCTCCCTGGTATCGGCGAGCTTCATCCGCTGGGAGACCGCGCTGCAGGGTGCGCTGCGCTCGATGCATGAGCGTGGCCGCCTCAACCGTGACGCCGACCCCGACGCGCTCTCCCTCGCGCTGCTCGTAGCCGTCCAGGGCGGCCTCCTGCTCGCCCAGATCCACCGCAGCACTCGCCCGTTGGAGAACGCCCTCGACACCGTGCTCGACCACATCGCAACTCACACGACCTGACGGTCATCGACGGATCTCGCAAACCGGCAGCCCAGCGACGGCTGGCCCGGCGCTCGCTCTTGCCGAGCCTCGCGAGGCGCGGCGGCGCTGAGTGGAAGCTGCCTTACCGTTCGAGGACGGGCTCGACTGCCGGTGCGGTGCTGGCGGCCGCCCGGGCGCTGGCCGCGGCGCGCTTGCGCTCGTGTGGGTTGACCATCGTCTGGGCTGCGTCAGCGTCGTGAATCATCAGCGAGCCGAAGACCCCGAGCAGGGCGGCGGTGGCGGCGACCAGGAAGCAGACTCGGTAGGCGGTGAGGTTGGCCACCGGGTGCCCGGCGACGAGGTGGAGGGGGCCGATGATCACGATCGTGGTGGTAAGCAGCGCGACGCCGATCGCTCCGCCGAGTTGCCGGCTGGCGTTGTAGAGCGTCGAGGCGCGTCCGGTGTCGGGGCCTGAGATGGTGGCGAAGGACGCGGCCTGCGCGGAGACGAATACCTGGGACATTGAGAAACCCATGCCGAACAGGATCAGGCGTGCCCACCAGAGACTGGTATGGGCTCCCATCAGCGCGAGCATGGCGATAAACAACGCGACGCCGCAGAGCCCGATCGTGAGATGCCGTCGCGGTCCGAGGCGCCAATAGATGACGCGGCTGGCTAGCTGGGAACCGGCCATCACGCCGATGGCGCTGGGGAACTGGCTGAGGCCGGCGCTCAGTGCGCTAAGGCCGCGTCCGTCCTGGAAGTAGAGGGTGACGGCGAACAGCACCCCGAGGAACGCGATCGAGACCATCACGATCGCCGTGGTAGCGGAGCGAAACAGTCCGTTGCCGAATAGGCGAAGTGCGACTATCGGCTCGCGTGTACGCAGCTCCACCACGACCATAGCCACAAGCAGCGCCGCCCCGAGAAGCCCGGTGAGAAGCACCCGCACCGAGCTCCAACCGAGCTCCGGGCCCTCGGAGATCCCGTACATGAAAAGCCCCAGCCCGATCCCAGAGAGCAGGAAGCCTCGTCCGTCAAAGCTGCCTGGGTGGCTCTCGACGCTGTGCTTGACGAACAGAACCCCGAAGATGAGCGCGGCGATCCCGATCGGGACGTTGACGTAGAACACCCACCGCCACGAAACGTCAGTGACGAGCAGCCCCCCGACCACGGGCGCTAAGGCTGGTGCCAGCGCTGTCGGCACCACAATGATCGACGCGGCCCGCACGCGCTCCTGAGCCGGGAAGGTCCGAAACAGCATCGCTGTCCCGACCGGCGCGAGCATCCCGCCGCCGACGCCCTGGAGCACCCGGAACGCCACCAGCTCCCCCAGACTCGAGGCGAGCCCACATAAGGCTGAAGCACCAGTGAAGACGACAATCGCCGTCATCAGTACGCGCTTGCCGCCAAAGCGGTCTCCCAGCCAGCCTGATGCTGGTATGAACACCGCCAGGCTGACCAAAAACGAGATCGAAACGCCGGCGACCGCGGTTGGAGCGACCCGGAAGTCACGACCGATCGAAGGCAGCGCAACGTTGACGATCGACGTGTCCATGATGCTCATGAACATCGCCGCGACGAACACGACACTGACCGCTACCTTCGGATTGATGCGATTCTGCAGATCAGTGAGGGTCGGCATGACGCGTGTGGAGACCATCTTTCTCAATTCTGAGAACAACAGGGCGGATGGGCAAACCGTACCGATCGAGGCGCTCCGCGATCACCTTCGGCTCTCAACCAGCGACCTCCGAGGGCAAGCAGGCAACTATCGGCCAAGCGATGCTGTTGCCCACATCGTCCCCTGAACAGCCCGGAGCAGCGATAGCGACCCTACCCACTCGGCAAACCATGTTGACGAGCAGCCTGTCTCGCCGTAGCGATCGTGAGGTCGTGGCCGATCCGAACGAGTGCTTCCGGGCAAGGCGATCGTATCGCCGTCGCTGCCGGCCGTTCTGGGCGAGCCGGACAGGAATGTCGGCTCACCGCATGAGATTGAGGTAGTGTGCGCCGCGGTTGGCCGCGGGATCGGCTGGCGCACATCTCGTCGTCGGAGGGGGCTCGGATGAATCGACTGCGTTTGTTTATGCCTGCAGCGCTGTTGTTGGCGCTGGTCGCGCCACTGGTCGCAGCTCAACCAGCCTTCGGTACGCCAACCACGGTCATCGACGTCACCGCGTCCGGAGACGCCACCAACACGTCCGCTGATTGCACCACGGCCGGGAATACGACATGCACACTGCGTGACGCGGTCGATGACGCGAACGTTCCGGCGAACTCGGGCGCGGAGATCCTGGTCCCGGCTGGCACCTACTCGTTGACGCGGGGGCAGCTCAACATCATTCAGCCGGTGACGATCGTCGGTGCCGGCGACACCACGAGCGGAACCGTTATCACCCAGACGGCGGCCGGCGACCGCGTGGTGGACATCTACGACCCCACGGTTGCCGGTCAGACGTCGATCTCTGGCGTGGAGATCACGGGCGGAAGCCTGACCGACGCCGCGTCGCAGGTCCAGAGCCTGCTCGAGGGTGGCGGGATCCTGATCGCTCCCGCAGTGAGTGTCGATGTCACGTTGACCGACGACTTGGTGACCGACAACACCGTCACCGGGGCGACGGCGACCGGGACCGGTCTCCTCGCGGACGGCCAGAACGCCGAGGGGGGAGCGATCGCCGTGAACGGCACCTCGGCTGAACTGACCATCGACGGAACTTCCGTGTCAGACAACAGCGCCTCCGGCGGCAACGGTGCAAACGGAAGCGCATCGGCGCCGGGCGGTAGCGGAGGGTCAGCCTCCGGCGGTGGAGTCGCTGTCGACTACGGCGCGCTGACGATCGAGAACGGCTCCACGCTCGACTCCGACGAGGCGTTTGGTGGAACCGGTGGCGAGGGCGGGACCCCGACCAGCCAGTATCCACCGGGGGCAAGTGGCAGCGCAGACGGGGGTGCTGTTACCACCTCGTCAGTGGTTACCGCGATGGTCAGCGCCACGACGCTCGCGGCAGACGGCGTAGCGGGTGGGGCCGGGACCGGCCCAAACGGTGCCGGCGGATCCGCCGGCGGGGGCGCAATCGCGTTGAGCGGTCCCGCGACGATCAGCGACGACGCGATCGAGGACAACGAGGCCGAGGGCGGCGCCGGGGATGCCTCCGGTTCCGCCGGCTACGCCGATGGCGGCGGCTTCACCAGCTTCGAGTCCGCGGAGAACATTGCCTCAAGCACTTTCACGTCCAACGTTGTTTACGGCGCGCAGGGTGATGGTGGGGCCATCTACGAAGGCGGCAGCGGCAACACGATCGTCAACTCGACTATCACCGGTAACGGAGACTCCGGCGCCACCATCGGAGGCGGCGTCTACGACGCCGACGCCACGGACCTCGAAAACGACACGATCACCGCGAACACAGTCGCCAGCGGCGACGCAGGCGCGAACGTCGCCGCCGCTGGCGGTACGACTGCAATGGCGGACACGGTGCTCGCGGATCCGGCCGGCGGCGCGAATTGCTGGTTTGAAGGCGGCCAGGGCAGCCTCGCGGACCTCACCTCGCCAGGCGGGAACCTCGAGGACGACGGTGGGGCATCCTGCGGGTTCAGTGTCGCCAAGGGCGATCTGGTCGGCACGCCTCCTGACCTCGGGTCGCTTGCAAACAACGGTGGTGTGACACAGACGCTGCTTCCGGCGGTCGGCAGTCCATTGGTTGGGGCCGGTGGAGCGTGCACCGATCCGAGCCAGACGCCGGTGACAGCGCTGCTCTCCGATCAGCGAGGCGAGCCGCGTCCCACCGGCCGCCCTTGCACCATCGGTGCGGTGCAGATCCAGTCGCCTGCCGACACGACGGCGCCGGCAATCACCCCGGCAAAGCCGAGCTTCGGGCAGACTCTGACCTGCTCGCAGGGGGCGTGGACCGCCGACGGCACGTTGAGCTACTCCTACAGATGGCTCCGTGGTGGCACCGCGATCCAGGGTGCCGATGTCTCGACCTACATGCCGACGGCCGCGGACGTCGGACACTCAATCACCTGCCAGGTCACCGCAACCAGCAGCTACAGCCTGACCGACGCGACTCAGACCGCGGTGGTGACGGTGACCGCGCCAGGTCCCACAGTCACGCTGACCACGCCGAGCGGCGGTGCGACCTATACCCAGGGCCAGATGGTCGCTGCCGCGTTCTCATGCGGTGACCCGACGGGCGGCACCGGGTTGGCGTCGTGCGTCGGGACCGCAGCCGAAGGGGCAGCCGTCAGTACGAGCAGCCTGGGTCAGCACTCCTTCACGGTCACCGCAACCGACAACAGCGGCCAAACCGCACAGCAGACGACGACCTACACGGTCACCGCGGACGGTACGACGGCAGCGGGCGGCGCGACGGGTTCGACGGGACAGTCGGGCGTCTCGGGAGCTGGTGAATCCGCCGCGACGTTCCGCGAGCCAGGCTCGGCGAAGAACGGCAAAGCGCCGATCGGTACAACCTTCCGGTTCACTCTGAAGCTCGCCGGAACGGTGAAGTTGACCTTCGCACGACAGTCTGCGGGGCGCAAGGTGAAGCACCGATGCGTCAAGCCGGCGACGCGCAACCTCAAGGACCCACGATGTGCTCGCACGGTCACCCTGGGCACCCTTACGGTGACGGGCAAGGCCGGCGTGAACGTGGTGCCCTTCGCCGGTCGGCTGAGTCGTAGGCCGCTTCCTCCGGGCCGCTACGAGGTCACGATCACCGAGGTGGGCGTCACGAGCGAAAAACTGGTCCACCTGAGCTTCACGATCGTTCGATAGTCGCTCGACGCAGCGGATCGTCGCAGGAGTGCGCAGATGCAAGGTGGTCCGGACGATGTATGGCCAGACATCTTGGGGTATGGAACGGACGACCTTCGTTATTGGTCCTGATGGGGTCATCACGCACGTGTTTCGGAATGTCAACCCGGCGGAGCATGACGAGAGGGTGCTTGCCGCGTTGGCGGTGACAAGGGTCTGAACCACTACGCATCGTTGCGCCGTCATGATTCAGATGTCTCGCCGTTGCAATCGTGAGGTCGGCGCCTATCCGGGCGAGCGCTTCCCGGGGCATAGGAATCGTTCGGCGGCCGCGCTGCGTGGTCACCGACGCGGTCGTGAGGGCTCCGACGACCGTCCAGCCAAAGCGGTCGTCGGCCTACAGGTCGAGAAAGTCAGCCAGCCAGCTGCGCACCGCGGCGAGGGTTGCGTCGTTGGCGCGCCCGGCGCGGCCCATCACTCTCTCGCGGGAGATCGTTCTTATCTGCTCGGACATCGCCCATGAGCGCTGGTCCAGC